>NZ_DVEH01000058.1 GCF_015295825.1 Thermosynechococcus sp. M98_K2018_005 | reverse complement strand
CGTTGCGTAGCATCCTTTGGGAATCCTCTCTCTTTCAAGAAGGGGAGAAGTCAATGAGTTCTGGCCAGCACATTCAAGAGCGCTTTTCTCCAGAGGCTAAGCTAGTCATTGCCAGTGGAGATGTCTGTGAGGTGATTCGTCAGGTGCCGGATGAGGCTATGACGCTCATCTTTACGTCGCCGCCCTACAACCTCGGCAAGACCTATGAAACTCCGGTGGCGATCGAGGATTATCTCCAGAGCCAAAGCAAGGTAATTACCGAGCTATATCGCGTGTTGCGGCCAGAGGGAAGTCTGTGCTGGCAAGTGGGCAATTTTGTTCAAGGGGGAGAAGTTTATCCCTTGGATATTTTGTTTTATCCCCTCTTCAAGCGATTGGGTTTGAAGCTGCGCAATCGCATCATTTGGAAATTTGGCCATGGTCTCCATGCGACAAAGCGCTTTTCTGGCCGCTATGAAACGATTCTCTGGTTCACGAAGTCCGATCATTACATCTTTAATTTGGATGCGGTGCGTATTCCAGCCAAGTATCCGGGGAAACGCCACTTCAAAGGCCCGAATAAGGGCAAACCCTCGGGCAATCCCTTAGGCAAAAATCCATCGGATGTCTGGGAAATCGTTGTTCAGGATTGGCAAGAACTGGTGTGGGATATTCCCAATGTCAAGTCCAATCATCCTGAAAAAACATTGCATCCCTGCCAGTTTCCGATTGAGTTGGTGGAGCGCTGCGTTCTCGCTCTCAGCCATGAAGGGGATTGGGTCTTTGACCCCTATATGGGGGTGGGATCATCGCTTTTGGCTGCCCTCATGCACGATCGACGGGCAATGGGCTGTGAGAAGGAACCCGCTTATATCAACATTGCTCGCCAACGGCTTCAGGCCTATGACAAGGGCACCCTGCCCTACCGCCCCCTCGGTAGACCGGTGTACACCCCCGCAGGGCATGAGAAAATAGCTCAAGTTCCTGAAGAGTGGCAACAGTGAATTGGCGATCGCTCGATGAACTGGTACGCATTCAATCCAAGTGGGTGACCTTAATTGCCGAGAAGTGGTTGACGGGCACGGGTGAAGCCCTAGAATACTGGCGGGTAGAAAAGGCGGACTCGGTGATTGTCCTGCCGCTGCAAGGGAAGGATTTAATCTGCTTGCCGCCAACCTTTCGGGTGGGGGTTCAGCGAGCTACGGTAGATTTTCCTGGTGGAAGAGTAGGGTCGGATCAAGACCCGATCGCGATCGTGCCGCAAATTTTGACACGGGAATTGGGAATTACCGCTGCTGTCATTCAAGGAATCACCCCCGTCAGTGAGCAGCCTTGGCTAGTCAATAGTGCCTTCTCCAATCAAAAAGTGTGGGGCTTTGTTGCTGAACTCTCGCCAAGGGCAACGGTACCTCAAGCCGGGGGTAGGTTTCGGCTCGGGAGTGCGGACATCTCACAGCTTCTTGCGCAGTTGGAGTGCTTGCAATGTCGTGCCGTTTTGTTGGAATGGTTGTATCAGCGCAGACCGGCCTAGGCGATCGCTCGCTGCAGATGATTTTGCAAGGTTTTAGTGGGCAGGCCACTTTGGAGATGCTGCCACGGTAAGATTGTCTCCTCTGGCCAATTGGCAGTGACATAGGCTTCAAAGTCAGGCAACTGTCCCCGCAGTTCCTTAAACGCCCGGCGATAACTGCCTAAGGAAGTACCATAGTGGCGCACCTGCTCTAAAAGGGGAGCCAGCCGGCGATCGCCCCGCGAAATCAAGGCTTGAATCAGCGAGTCATTATAGGATTCAGGACGAAACTCAATCCCCAATTTGGCCAATTCTTTTTTCAGGAGCTTGAGGCGTTTTTCGGCCACGGGTTGCACCCCCCACCACTGAAAGGGGGTATGGGCTTTAGGCACAAAGGTACTACAGCCAAGGGTGAGTCGCAGGCGCGGCGCTGTTTTTTTCAATTGGCGAAAGAGATCCACCGTGGCTGCAACATCGGCATCGGTTTCTGTGGGCAGTCCCACCATGCCATAAAACTTTAGCCCCTTGAGGCCGCCGGCTTGGGCATGGCTGGCAGCAGCAAGAATCTCCTCGGTCTCAAGCTTTTTGTTGATCACTTGGCGCAGGCGCTCAGACCCCGTTTCGATGGCGATCGTCAGGGATTGACTGCCCCGTTGACTCAAGAGTTGGGCAAGGGATGCAGTGACCGTATTTGTGCGCACAGACGCTAAACTCACCCGCACATGGTCAAATTGTGGTTGGCCTAGATACTCAATCAAGGCGGGAAATTCGGGATGTTGGGTAATCGAGGCGCCCAAAAGCCCTAGGCGATCGGTGACCGCTAGCCCCCGCTCAATCGCAGGAATCAGTGTTTCGAGGCTCGGTGTGCGAAAGGGCAACGTCAAATAGCTGGCCAAACAAAAGCGACAGAGCTCTGGACAACTGCGCACCACCTCCACCATGTAGATCTTTTCCCAAGCGGCGAGGGGGGTAACCACCGTTGAGGCAGCAAGGGTATTGCCGCGATGGACTTGTTTGGCCACTGTGGCAGGTACCGTGGGCTTTCGGGGTTCAATCCCTTGAAGCGGTCCTGTGGCACTGGCATAACTGACGGCATAAAGACTGGGGACATAGAGGCCGGGCACTTGGGCAAGGGCTTCCAACTGTTGCGATCGCGGGGCAGTGCGCACCTGCGCCATGGTTGTCAGAAAGGGATCTAAAAGAGGTTCGGCGTCCCCTAGCAAAATTACATCAAAAAAGTCGGCAAAGGGTTCGGGATTTGCCGTCAGCACCGCGCCACCGCCAAAGACCAAGGGATGGCGATCGTGGCGATCGCGCTGCCAAATGGGAATGCCCAACTGCTCCAAGAGCGCCAATAGATTGCCGTAGTCCAACTCCCACGAGAAGGAAAAGCCCACCAACTCTGGCTCCCGAGGCAGTGGCTCCTGCACATCGGTAAAGAGGCGACTCACTGCCACATCGGCACGGCTGGCCAGTTGTGCCCACACCAGTTGATACCCCAAGCTGGTAATGCCAACGCTGTAGGTATTGGGAAAGCCATAGATAACGCGCAGTGCCTCTGGCCGGAGGCGCGATCGCTCAAAGAGGAGTGTTTCAGCAGCAAAAGGGGAATTCACCTAGGTTTCCGTTGACTTACGGCGGCTAGTTTTTGTAGTCTTAGTGGCTTTTTTTGTTGTTGTTTTTTGGGTTGATTTTGGTTTCGGGGCAGTGGCCGTTGCACTGCGGCGGGTTTTCTGCGGTGCTTTTTCCGCCAACAGGGGCAGGGCTTGCTCAAGGGTGATGGTCTCTGGTGTCACTGCCTCCGGCAGTGAGGCATTCACCTTACCGTGGTTGACATAGGGGCCATAGGGACCATCAAAGACTTGCACTGGCTCGCCATCCTCTGGGTGATTCCCCAACACCGCTAGCACCTGTTTCTTGGCACGGCCACGACTGGATTTTGGGGTTGCCAGTAGCTCTAGGGCACGCTCCAAGGTAATCGTATAGACATCATCCTCCCCCTTGAGGGAACGATAATCCTTTTCCCCCTCAGGGTCATGGACAATGTAGGGGCCAAAGCGACCTTGATTGGCTTGAATCAGCTTGCCCGTTTCGGGATGAACCCCCAATGTGCGGGGCAGTGACAACAGCGTAATCGCCAAGTCTAGGGTGACTTCATCGGGACTGACCCCCTTGGGTAGGGAAGCTCGTTTGGGTTTTGGATTGGCCTCTGTGGCTTCCCCCAACTGCACATAGGGACCAAAACGCCCCGTTAGCAAGAAGATCGGTTCCCCGGTCTCAGGATGCACGCCCAGCTTGTCGGGACCCTCTAGTTTTTGGCGAATTAATTGCTCCACCTGTTCACGGGTGAGGCTACCGGGAGTGGCGTCTTGGGGCAACGAGGCTTTAATCGGTTCACTGCCATTGCTATTTTGATAGACGACAAAAGGACCAAAGCGACCCACTACCACTTCGGCATTCAGTTCCGGCAGGGCGATCGCCCGTGCTTCCGTGGACTCAATCGTGCGCTCCCGCTCTTTGACCTGCTGCTCAAGGCCGTTTTCACCCAAGTAGAAGGATTCAAGGTAGGGCTGCCACTGCACCTCCCCCGTAGAAATATCATCAAGGGTTTGCTCCATCCGCGCTGTGAAGTTAATGTCCACCAAGTCGGGGAAGTATTTCTCCAGCAGTGCCGTAACCGCAAAGGCAGTAAAGGTGGGTTCAAGGGCATTGCCCCGCCGAATGGCATACTCGCGGTCTTGGATCGTGCTGATGATGGTGGCGTAGGTGCTGGGACGACCAATGCCGGCTTGCTCAAGGGCTTTCACAAGGCTGGCTTCGGTGTAGCGCGGCGGCGGCTGGGTTTCGTGACCGACACTTTCAAGAGCTTGGCAGCGGAGAATATCCCCCACCTGCATCAGGGGCAACATCACCTCTTGGCTTTCGAGGGCGGCATCGGGATCATCCGACCCTTCCACATAGGCCCGGAAAAAACCCGGAAAATCAATGCGTTTACCGTGGGCGCGGAAGAGGGCATCCCCCGCTGCAATCGAGACCGTTAGCAGGGTGACGCGGGCATCGGCCATTTGTGAGGCCACCGTGCGCTTCCAGATCAGTTCGTAGAGTTCCAGTTCCCGATCCTTAAGGCCAGTTTCTTGGGGGGTGCGAAACTGACTACCGGCAGGGCGGATCGCTTCGTGGGCTTCTTGGGCGCCCTTCGTTTTCGTGGTGTATTGGCGGGGCTGGGGCGACAAAAAGGCTTTGCCGTACAGGGCTTCCACGCAACTGCGAGCAGCAGCGATCGCCTGCTCCGACAGATGCACCGAGTCAGTACGCATATAGGTGATATAGCCCTCTTCGTAGAGCTTTTGGGCAAGGCGCATTGTATCCTGTGCCGAGAGGTGCAGTTTGCGGTTGGCCTCCTGTTGCAGGGTCGAGGTGGTAAAGGGGGGAGCCGGTTTACGGGTTTGTTGGCGCTCCTCTTGTTCAGTGACCGTCCACGTTTCCGTTAGCAGGCGATCGCGCAGGGCATTGGCCGCCGCCTCATCCAAGAGCAAGACGGCATTAGGGGTGCGCACCTGTCCCGTAGCAGGATCAAAATCATTGCCCGTGGCTAAGCGTTGACCGCCGACACTCACCAAACGGGCTGGAAAGAGGGTTCCCCGTTGATCCAGCGTGGCTTTGAGATCCCAAAATTGCCCCTTGCGGAAGGCCAGCCGTTCCCGCTCCCGTTGCACCAGTAGACGTACTGCCACCGACTGCACCCGCCCCGCCGACAGATGGGGAGCAATTTTCCGCCACAGCAGGGGCGACAGGGTATAGCCCACCAAGCGATCAAGGATACGCCGCGTTTCTTGGGCACGCACCAGTTGTTGATTGACATCGCGGCAATTGCGCAGGGCTTCTTGAATTGCCTCTTCCGTAATTTCATGGAAGACCATGCGCCGCACGGGCACCTTTGGCTCCAACAGTTGCAGCAAGTGCCAACTAATACTTTCTCCTTCGCGGTCTTCATCGGTCGCGAGCAGGAGTTCATCAGCGGTTTTCAGTGCCGTTTTCAGGTCTTTGACAACTTTTTGCTTGTCTTTGGGGACAATGTAGAGGGGTTCAAAGCCAGCAGCGACATTCACCCCTAGGGTTGCCCACTCTTCCCCCTTGAGTTCGGGGGGCACATCAGCAGCACTGCGGGGCAGATCACGGACATGACCCATCGAGGCTTCAACGCGATAGTCCGGGGGCAGAAATTTGCGAATAGTACGGGCTTTTGTCGGGGATTCAACAATGACCAGGGTGGACATAGCAGATGCTGCGGGATGTTTTTTTCGGCACTCTCAAGTTTAACGATCAATCATAGAATTGTGTTTTCCCACCGTATCATGGGGAGCAAAGAGAAGCACTTCCTTTATTGATAACCCTAGCCTAACCAATGGGCGACGCGGAGAATCTGTCTAGTCAGCATAACGGTTTTTAGGAAGCAGTGATGACTCAGCGTGGGGCAGCCCCAGAAATCGTGATCCAAACCCGCCACCTCAATAAATATTTTGGCGATCGCCACGTCCTGAAGGACATTAACTTCACCGTTGTTAAGCAAGAGGTGGTCGCCCTCATTGGCCCCAGTGGTTCTGGCAAAAGCACCTTGCTCCGCTGCTTGAATGGGTTGGAGACGTACCAATCGGGGGAGATTGTCATTCTCGGCCATTACCTGCCCCCAGTGCCAACGCCGCAACAACTGCGGGTGATTCGCCGGGATGTGGGTATGGTCTTTCAGAACTTTAACCTCTTTCCCCACATGACGGTGTTGCAAAACATCATTGAAGCGCCGATCCTTGTGCGCAAACTCCCTCGCCGCGTCGCTATTGAAATGGCTGAAAGTTTATTGGCCAAAGTGGGATTGCTGGATAAACGGAATGCCTATCCTCGGCAACTCTCTGGGGGACAACAACAACGGGTGGCGATCGCCCGTGCCTTGGCCATGCAACCGGAGATTCTCCTCTTTGACGAACCCACCTCTGCCCTTGACCCGGAACTCGTGGGGGATGTCCTTGCCGTGATGCGACAACTGGCGGAAGAAGCAATGACCATGGTGGTGGTCACCCACGAAATGCAATTTGCCCGTGAAGTCTCTTGCCGCGTCGTCTTTCTTGCTGATGGCCAAATTATTGAGGAAGGATCGCCCCAGGAACTGTTTCGTCGTCCGCAACAGGAGCGAACCCGCCTCTTTTTAGAGCGTGTGCTAATCCGGCACTAGCTTTTATAGGCCTTGATGCATTTTTCCACAAGGGGCTGCACCGCATCCACATCCTGCCAACCAAGAATTTCAGTCACTTTCTTTTGCAGATTCTTGTAGGTGCGGAAGAACTCGGCAATTTCTTCAAGGCGGTGAGGCGCAATGTCCTTGAGGGATTTCACCTCAGCGTAGCGAGGATCTTCAACAGGTACACAGAGAATTTTCTCGTCGCGATCGCCACTGTCAATCATCTCCAGCATGCCAATGGGACGGGCAGGAATTACGCATCCCGGAAACGTCGGCTCATCCATGATCACTAGACCATCGAGGGGATCGCCATCCTCCGCCAGTGTATTGGGAATAAACCCATAATCATAGGGATAGGTCACTGCCGAATAGAGCACGCGATCGAGGGCAAAGACGTTCATTTCCTTGTCAAACTCATATTTATTACGACTGCCCCCAGCAATTTCCACCAGCACATTGACAACACCCGGCTTAGGTTGGGCAGGAATACGGCTCAGATCAATACCCATAGAATTGAGGTCCATGCAACAAGTCTCCATTTAAGCGACTTGAGGACACTGAGGCAAGCACCCAAGCATAACTCAAACCGATCTGATGACCTACCAACCAAAAATCAGTGACATAGGGTAAAAATATTAGGTACAAAATAATCTTTCCCGCTACAAGGGTAAAATAAAGTTTGCTCTTTTAATATTTTTAGTATTTATAGGAGTGATGTGGGCAGGCTAAAATCCCTCCGCTTCAGCGAGGGGATACAGCCAACTCAGGGGGCTTCAGCCCCTAGTAA
>NZ_DVEH01000090.1 GCF_015295825.1 Thermosynechococcus sp. M98_K2018_005 | reverse complement strand
TTGCGTAGCATCCTTTGGGAATCCCCTCTCTTTCAAGAAGGGGAGAAGTCAAAGAAATATCATCTATTATCTGATTTGGCCGAGGAATGCCGCAAGGCAGCTAGTCGCACACAACTGCTTGCTACGATGCATTCACCCTTTTTCCTGAACGTACTTCGTGCAGATGAGGCTTGGGGACTGTGGCGAAACGAGCAAGGCTACACACAATCGAAGCGAGTTTCAGATATTCCGGGTGGGGCTGGCTTTGTTAAGCATGGCGCATTGCTTGGTCATCTATGGATAGAAGGATATTTCGGTGTAGGTGACCCGCTCGTCCGACAGTGGAGCGATTTTTGAACCTTGTGGCTTAAGTG
Organism: Thermosynechococcus sp. M98_K2018_005; assembly: GCF_015295825.1. Taxonomy (GTDB): domain Bacteria; phylum Cyanobacteriota; class Cyanobacteriia; order Thermosynechococcales; family Thermosynechococcaceae; genus Thermosynechococcus. The sequence continues at coordinate 7,215 of NZ_DVEH01000090.1, read as the reverse complement.
GAGGCCAGTGAGGAGATTCCTCCCCTCTTTTTTGGCTATCGTTTGGAACGGGCGGCCAAAGAGTTGATTCGAGAACGGGGCGCCGTCATGATCACGACACGGGGTAAATACTTGCCCGAAGGAGTCTTGTTAGAATTGCTACATTTAACAACAATAGGTGACAACCAGCAGCTCACTAATCTTACCGCGTTTGTGGCGATTGGAGTTGATCACACGGCTGGCCTGGAGTTCAATGCAGCGCCAAGATCGGTACAGTTGCAGCATCGGTTCAACCCAAGCATTGCTGAGCATGACGTAGCATCCCCGTTGAGCCAACGCACCGACAACGTTGGCTAGAGCAATCTGTTCTGCCTCACCAAAGGGCTGATCGGTGTAACTGGTGAAGCTGGCTGTTTTAGAAAGAGGATAGTAAGGTGGATCAAAGTAGATAAAATCCCCCGCCGTTGCCCAAGTCAAGACCTCTTGAAAATCCGCTACACTCAATGTCACGTTTTGCAGAGCAAGGCTCGCTTGGCGCAGAGCCTCTGGATCAAAAATCTGGGGATTGTGATAACGCCCCATGGGAACGTTGAACTGCCCGGCACGATTAACACGATAGAGGCCGTTAAAACAGGTTTTGTTCAGATAGATTAAGCGAGCAGCTCGCGCGAGGGGATCAAGTTGCTGCTGATCTAAGCTACGAATGTGGTAGTAAAAAGCTTCGCTGTGCTGTTGGCGATATTCCCTGAGTTCTTGAATTAGGTCCTCCACGCGATCGCGCACAATTTGGTAGCAATTCATCAGCTCAGGGTTGCGATCGCTCAGCCGCGCTTGCTGAAACTGAAACTGCCCTCGCTGGGCTTGGCTAAAGAGATACCAGTAGAGTGCCGCACTGCCACAAAACGGCTCAGCATAACAGCGACATTGATGGGGTAAATAGGGAGCCATTTGGCTCAACAATTGCGACTTGCCCCCCGCCCACTTGAGAAATGGCTTCGGGCTGAGGATCGCTGCTGTCCCCACTAGGCCGGTGGAAACAAGATGAACAACAGTCCCTGCTGCCCCACGAGCAATTCCCGTAGGAGCGTGACAATACCCACCCAGATAATGGGACTAATATCCACTCCCCCGAGCGGCGGCACAATGCGGCGGGTTGGTACCAGCAGAGGTTCTGAGAGCCAGTAAATCACCTTCAATGGCCCTTGGGTGAGGGTGATCTGGGGGTACCATGTGAGGACAATCCGCACCAGAAAGATCAGAGTAAAAATGGCGAGGATGATTCCCAGGACCCAATTGATGACAACAACAGCAGGCATTGGCATTGCTTACACTATCCCAAGTCATTATCCCAAAAAATGATCAAGGGCAGCTTTAAGTTCTGCAAGTTCCTGATCAATGCGTCCCTCTTGAGCGGCACGAGTGACACATTCATTCAAATGCTCATCGAGAATCAGCCGTGCCACCCGATCCAACGCTCCCCGCACTGCGGCAATTTGAATCAGTACCTCTGGGCAAGGCCGACTATCCTGCACCATCGTTTTGATACCACGCACGTGCCCTTCAATGCGCGAGAGCCGATTGACGATCGCCCGCAGCGATTCCTCACTGTGATAATGGGGATGGGAGTGCAGGGAAGGGGAAGAATGGGAATGGGATTCAGTGCCCACGGCAATATAGTCCTAAACAAAAAGACATTGATGATTTCTCGCACGGAACGGCAACCAATGGTTGCACAGCAATTGTAGCAAACTTGCTAGCTACGCTTGGTTTTGGCCTTGAATGTTAGCGCTCGTTTCTCAGTTCTTAAGTGGGCGTTTGCCTTGGGCGTCACTCCCGTCGCTGTTGCCCCTAGGGAAGTCGTGATAGTATCGGGACACATCCCCCGCAGGACTCAGTGGACGAACCGACGTGACAGAACCAATTTTTTGGTTGGCGGTGTCACTGGTATTAGTGGCCGTATGCTTGGCAGCCGTTTTGGTTGCTGCGATTCCGGCATTTATCGAATTGGCACGGGCGGCTCGCAGTGCCGAAAAGCTCTTTGATACCTTGGGGCGTGAACTGCCGCCTACGCTAGAAGCAATTCGCTTGACGGGTCTAGAGATTAGCGATCTCACTGATGACATTAGCCAAGGAGTAGAAAGTGCGGGTAATGTGGTCAAGCAGGTGGATCAAGGGATTGCAGCGGCAAAACGCCAAGTTCAAGAGGCGAAAGTGACCACCCGTAGTGTCTTTGCCGGGGTAAAAGCCGCATGGCAAACATGGCATCGTCCCAGTCGCAAACCCTCGCGGCTGCCCCCGAGTCAATTGTCACCGCCGCCAGAGCGATCGCCCCAAGAACGCCGTGAGCAGGCCAAGGAAAGCTGAATCATCCCTTGGCGTAGGGTCGCCACTGGCTCAGCCCCTAGCTTTAGTTGATATTCCGTGGCTAAGAGAATCTGCAAACAGGCTTGAAGGGCCGGCAAAGCAACAGCGTTCACTTCTTTTTGCAGGAAATAGACCCGTTTCGGATTTCCCACTTCGGCTAGCTTGGCAATGCGTTGATTGTCGCGCTCATGGCTGAGCAACTTGACCCACAACCACGTGCGAAATTGTTTTGTCAGAGTGGCCACAAGGCGCAAGGGGGGTTCATTTTGTAGGAGCAAGTCCTCCAGTTGGCTCAGGGCAGTGGCTGTGTCTCCCCGCAGCAGGGTACTGGCAAGGGTGAGGCTACTTTGTTGGGTGGCATGAACAAGGGTTGTGATGTCTTCAGCGGTAAGGGGGCGATCGCCCGCAAACAAGGCCAATTTTTCTAATTCATTGTGGAGTTGGCGGCTGTCGTTACCCACGGCTTCGGCAAGAAGTTGTATTCCTTCTGGGGGCAGGCGAACTTGATAGCGTTGAGCGGCCTCACGGATCTGCTGTTCAATCTCAGGGGTTTTCCAAGCGGCGATCGGACTAAATTCCTGAATGGTGCCATGCTGTTGCAGCAGCTTGACGGCTTTACTGCGGCTGTCGGGTTTTTGGGTACTGGTGAGGAGTAAATGACAGTTCGGGGGAATTTGCGGCAGGGTGAGTTCTAAATCTGCGAGGAGTTCCGCACTACAGCGTTGACCCAGCGTCGTATTCACCAGCCACACCAAGCGATCGCCCCCTCCCAAGGGCGGCGTCATCACCTGGGCTAACGCGGCTTGAACCGCCTCGGCATCCTCCCCAGCCAATTTTTCGAAGTTAAAACTTTCCCACAGGGGATCGACCACTTGTTGCCGTAGGTCTTTCACGGCCTGTTCTAACCGAAATTGATCCTCCCCCCAGTAGAAGTAAACGGGCATGATGCGGAAATTTTCCCTTATCCACTAGGATAAAGACATTGTGGCGGAGAATTGAAGGAAATGTTGCAATCTTGTTCCCGATGGCCATCCCGCCTTTTGGCGCTGGGTACACTGGGGGTAGGGTTAGCAATCACTCCCCTTTTCTGGCAGCCGGCAGACTCCCAAGAAACGCCTTCCCAAGCCCTCACCATCTTGGCTGATGTGCAGCAAGCGAATGCCGTCACGGGGGTAATCACAGCACGGGGCAATGTGCAACTCCGTTATCCCGCCCGCCAAATTCAGGCCACAGCAGCACAGGCACAATACTTTAGCCGTGAGGGGCGGATTGTCCTCAGTGGGAATGTGTATGTTTTACAACAGGGGAACAGTCTCCGAGCTGACACCATCACGTATCTTATTAGGGAAGCAAAATTTGTGGCTCTGCCCGCCCCCAGCCGCCAAGTCGAATCTATTTTAATGATCCCCGATGACCCTAACCAACAAATTCTTACACCTGTGCAGCCCTAAGGGGCGGTTTGCGCTACCGACCACGCTTCGCCTAGAGGGGGTATGTAAACGGTATGGCAGTCGTTGGGTGGTGGATCACGTCAGTCTCTCGGTGGCACGGGGAGAAGTGGTGGGTCTGCTGGGGCCCAATGGTGCAGGGAAAACGACAACCTTTTACATGGCCACGGGGATTGAACGACCGGATCAAGGGCGAGTATGGCTGGACGATGAGGATATTACCCATGCGCCCCTGCATCAGCGGGCGCGGCGGGGCATTGGCTATCTGCCCCAAGAACCCAGTATCTTTCGCCAGTTGACGGTTGCTGAAAATATTCTCTTGGTTTTGGAGGAAACGGGCGTGCCGCGGCGGCAGTGGCGCGATCGCTTGGATCAACTCCTGATGGAATTTCGCTTGACCCACATTGCCCACACCCTCGGTCGGCGAATCTCAGGGGGCGAACGGCGGCGCACCGAATTAGCCCGTGCCTTGGCAGCAGGGACCCAAGGACCCAGTTTTTTACTTCTCGATGAACCCTTTGCGGGCGTGGATCCCATTGCCGTGCATGACCTACAGGACATGATTGCCAAGCTGCGCGATCGCCAAATGGGCATTCTCATTACCGATCACAATGTGCGGGAAACGCTGGAAATTATTGACCGCGCCTACATTTTACGGGAAGGGCAGATTTTAGCCGCAGGGAATAGCTGGGAATTGGCACAGGATGCCAAAGTGCGGCAATACTACCTCGGTGAGGATTTTCGTTTCTAGGCATGATCAGAGCACTGCGGCGGATCTGGCTGCCGACCCTCCCCACGTTAGATCAGTATCTTCTCTCGCTACTGCTGCCGGGGTTTGTTTTTGGCGTTACAATCTTTACCACCTTGGCGCTGACCGTCGGCACGATTTTTGATCTGGTGCGACAAATTGCCGATGCTCAATTGCCCCTGACGATTTTGCTGCAATTGATTGGCTATCAACTGCCTACGGTCTTGGTCTTGGTCTTTCCCATGGCCGTGCTGCTCGCGGTTGTGGGGGCGATGAGTCGGCTCTCGGAGGAGGGGGAGTGGATTGCGCTGCGTAGTGTGGGGATTTGTCTGCGCCGTATACTCGTTCCTGTGGTGGTTTTTGCGTTGTTTGTGAGTGGGTTGACCCTCGCGCTCAATGAAATAGCGGTACCGATCGCCAAGTATGAATCGCAAAAACTCATGCGGGAGTTGCTGCAACAGGAGCGCACCCTCGGCTCAGGCACCGATATTTTCTACCCTGAGTACGATCGCCACGGAGATGTGCGGCGACTGTATTATGGGCATCGCTTTGATGGCAGCCGCATTCAGGGAATCACGGTTTTGGACTTTTCGCAACCGCAGCTGACTCAGGTGATTAGCGCTGAATCCGCTGAGTGGAATGTGCGTGAGAGTCGCTGGTTACTCTCTCAGGGGGTAGCCTATTTGATTAGCCACACGGGGGTCAGCCGCAATCTCTTGCAATTTGACCAACAGGAGATCCGCTTGCCTCGGCCTGCCCAATCTCGACAACTGCGGCCTACAGATGTGGATGAACTCTCGATCACTCAAGCACGCCGTGCGCTGCAACGTCTCGATCCCGATCAAGAGCCAGAACTGGTGCGTGCCCTAAAGGTTCACTTGGCTCAGTCCCATGCTCAGCCCTTTTTGGCCGTGGTCTTTGCCCTTTTAGGGGTGGGGTTTGGCCTCAGTCCCTCCCAACGGCGGGGGCGGCAGGGATTTGGCATTAGTGTGGCGGTGGTGTTTGGTCAGTACGTGCTCACGTTTTTTCTCGGTGCACTGGGGACGATTGGCACACTTTCCCCCCTTGCGGCGGCGTGGTTGCCCCACGGCATTGGCTTGGGGGTGGCGATCGCCCTACTGTGGCGCGCGGATCGCAGCTAGAGAGTTATGATGAAAAAAGTGCTGATTGCTGATCCATGCCGCAAACGTTTGATCTTCACGTTGTTGAGACGCGACCCTTGTTGACGCCTGCTACCCTGCTGGCGGATTTACCGCTGACCGAATCCCAAGCCACCCTTGTGGCCACAACCCGCGATCGCATTCGTGACATTTTTAAGGGGCGCGATCGCCGACTGTTGGTTATTGTGGGCCCTTGTTCAATTCACGATGTCAAGGCGGCCTTGGAATATGGAGAAAAGTTGGCGCGGGTGCGCGATCGCCTGCGGGATAGTCTTGAGATCGTCATGCGGGTTTATTTTGAAAAACCACGGACCTCTGTAGGCTGGAAAGGGCTGATTAACGATCCGCACCTCGATGGCAGCTATGACATCAACACTGGGCTACGCCTCGCACGGAAGCTACTGCTGGATTTGGCCAACTTGGGGATGCCCGCCGCTACAGAATTGCTCGATCCGATCATTCCCCAGTACATTGCTGACGTTGTCAGTTGGACCGCCATTGGCGCTCGTACGACGGAAAGCCAAACCCACCGTCAAATGGCGTCAGGTCTCTCGATGCCCGTAGGCTTCAAAAATGGCACCGATGGTCACTTAGATTCGGCAATTAATGCCATGATCGCGGCACAGCAGTCGCACCACTTTCTGGGAATTAATGCTGAAGGCCGTGCCAGTATTGTTGCCACCACTGGGAATCCCGATACTCACCTTGTGCTGCGCGGTGGCAAAGATGGCCCCAACTATTCTGCCGCCCACATTGAAATGGCGGCTGCCCTCCTAGAGCGTAAGGGGCTCACCCCTCGGTTGATGGTGGATTGTAGCCATGCCAACGCTGCCAAAGATGCCCAACGCCAAGTGCTAGTGTGTGAGAATCTTGCCCAGCAGGTACAGCAAGGTTCCCGCTACTTGGCGGGTGTGATGATCGAGAGCCATCTCAAGGCGGGCAATCAACCGATTCCCAAGGATCTCTCGCAGTTGGTCTATGGCCAAAGTATTACCGATCCCTGCGTGGACTTTGCGACAACAGTAACCATGCTCGAAGGATTGGCGAGTGCTGTGGGGTCACAACTGGTCGCCAGATAACTGGATTGCCAATTGAAGGAGGGGAAGCTAGTGACTTGCCCCTTGGGAAGGTAGATTCAATGAAAAGAATTCTTCCTCATTTTTGAGGATGTGAAAGACCTTATCCATACTCGTGAGTTCAAAGAGCATCATCATCTGCTTGGGAATATTACATAGGTAAAGCTGTCCCCCACCTGCGCGTACCGTTTTCAGAGCAACAACAAGAGCACCCAAGCCAGAACTATCAATGAAGGTAACATCAGCACAATCCAGCAGCAGGGCCTGAGTTCCCCCTTGAACCAGCTCACTAATGGTTTGGCGAAATTCCTGAGCTTGGGGGGCACCAAAGACCCCAGACAGCTTCATCACTTCGACAGTATTGGCCATAACAGGATGACGGAAAGGAATTCTTCGCTAGTATACAGCCTTTTTTCACCGAGAGTCGTAACGCGACCAAT
>NZ_DVEH01000057.1 GCF_015295825.1 Thermosynechococcus sp. M98_K2018_005 | reverse complement strand
AATTTTCTCAGTTAACGCTGCTACATCTAGTCTGAGTCAAATAATTAAAATATCTGAGTCAAATAATTAAAATAATTGATGGCACTGTTTCTAAAACATGGAATATCTAAAGAGGATAAAATCCTCTCCAATTGTGGCTTTTGCCGTTTTGAGCGCGTTCTATGCCTGCGAAAAGGGCTGTCAAGCTGCTGGCGATCGCTTGCCAATCCTTTGGCTCATACGCTATATTAAATAAGCTGGAGCAACGCGGGGTAGAGCAGTCTGGTAGCTCGTCGGGCTCATAACCCGAAGGTCCATGGTTCAAATCCATGCCCCGCCATTCATCATGTTTAACCGATTCTGGAGTTTCTTGACTCCCTTTGTTTTTCTCTCTAGCTTGATTCTGGGTACGGCTACGGCGCAGACGGCTCAATACCGCTTGAGTGCGCTGAAGATTGAACTAGCACCTCAAGAACCTTTTACGGTACTGGCGATCGCCAACACGGGGAATGTCCCCCTCGACTTTAAGGTGCGGGTGCAGCAGTGGCAACAGCGGACAACGGGGGAAGATGAACTCCATCTCTTACCCTTAAATAGCCTAGAGCTAGTTGCCTTTCCCAACCTCCTGCATCTGCCCGTGGGCGGCCGGGCGGAAATTCGCATCGGCCATCGCTTGCCTACCACAGATCTGGAGCGGACATATCGGCTTTTGGTGGCGGAAATTCCCCCAGCTCCTAGGGGTCTGGAATCGGAAATGCGCCTCGTAACGGTGCATAGCCTACCCGTATTTATCCAACCAGCGGTGATTCGTCGGCAGGGGCAACTCCTCAATGCCCAAGTGCAGCAAGGGGCACTCCAAGTTACCGTCAGGAATCAGGGCAATGTACATATCGAGGCTGATCAGATCAAAGTGACGGCCTTTGGCGAAAAGGGTCAACGCCTTTTTGAGGTGCACCCAGAACGGGAATATATCCTCGCGGGGGTGACGCGCTCTTTGAGGCCAATGCCCTTACCCCAAGATCACTGTGGAGCTGTGCGAAGCCTACAGATTGTCATAGACATTGCCGCTCATTCACCCATCACTCAGATTGAACGCCCCGCGGGGATTTGTCGTTAGGGGATTTGTTCAACAGCAGCAAAAAGGCGCTGGCGATCGCCCTCTAGGGCTTGATCCAGTTCGGGCAAAAAGTAGTTGTCTGGCCATAGGGACGAAAACAGCGTCACCATCGGCAAATTGTCAATGGCAATGAAAAAGTCCGTGGGTTGAGGGCCGTCAATGTGGCGGCTATTCACGCCAAAACCGGCACGAGTATAGGTAATAGCAACGGCAGGGGCTGCAGAACGCAACCAATCAAGGGGTGTTGGCTGACCAGCCATTGAGCGCACAATCTGTTCCAATTGCTCCGGGCGACCCGACCAAATGGCGGCCAAGAGATCACGGCGGTTGTTGGGGTTATCCCATGCCTTGAGAAAGATTTGCAGCGTTGCAGGAACCTTCAATGTTGTCTCCTGGGGATTGGCCAAGGGGTGCAGCCATGCAGCTAGGGGGTCGGTATCGGGAAGGAGTTCCCCTTGCCACCAGCGCAGTAGGGTTGACACTTGACGCACATAAGCTCCAGAGGGGCGATCGCTGGGAATGTCCTGCTCAAGCTGACGATAACGCTCCGTGACCGCCGTCAGAACTGGTTGATAAAAGGGTGCAAGGGGAGCGACCCGCCAGGCCGGACTGGTGATGAAGAGGGGATAGCGCAGCACCTCAAGGGTGAGGGCTTCGGTTGCAAGTTGCGGTTGATTCTGGCCAATGAGGGCTAACCCTAGCCCCAGAAAATTGCCCCGTTTAGCCGGTACAAGTTGAGCCGCTTTGGCAAATGTCTGTGCTGCTGCGCCAAAATTAGCATCTCGCCAGTAGAGCCACGCCAAGTTGCTATAACCAAACTCTAGGTAAGGAGACAGCTCAATTCCCTTCTCAAAGTTAACCATCGCTGTACGCAAGAGGTTGGTTCGTACTGCGGAATTGTCTGCCATCATGCCTCGCTGGCCATAGTTCCACCCCAGTTGCAGCGGGTAGTAGGGTTCCCAAGGGGCGAGTTCCTGAGCATGGAAGAGCTTCTCAGTAAAGCGATTCCAGTCGGGAGGGGTTTCCAAGAGGGCTAGAAAGCCTTCGCTGCTACTGGCCCAAGCACGGTGAATCGGTGTCAGCCAAACCACCATCACTAGAATGATGCCCAAACCCACGCCCACCAACGAGAGTGCCCAGCGTGCCCGCAACCGTTGGGGAGGGGCTTGCCCTTGGCCTATGCGAATCAGTGTTGTTAAGAGGGTGAGTTCAATCAGGAAGAGGCCCCCAATGCCGACGTTGTCCAGTTGAAAATCCGTAAGACTGAGCACGCCATAGCCCCAAAGAGCGAGGTAGAGGGCGATCGCCAGCCGTTGTTCCCGCTGTTCTAAGTTCGGCCACCAGGGCCGGTAGCGCATTGCCCAATAGACCAGTAGCCCTACCCCCAAGAGCAATACCGCAATACCCCAAACCCCAAGTTCAGCCCAGAGTTGTACGGGGGTACTGTGGAGTTGATAGATCCACTCCGCTTCACGGCCTGCCCAGGCGGGGCAATAGTGCTGATACCACAGGGGCACACTGCCTAAGCCATTGCCCCTCAGAGGATGTGCTGCCCCCATCCGCCAACCGACAATACTGGTAATCCAGCGGTAGGCCAGTTCACTCCCTTGTCCCCCCTGCAAGAGAGCTACTAAGCTGCGTCGCAGGCGATTGTTAGCCAAAGCAACCACCGCTAAGCCCACCAAAGCCAAGACTCCCCACCAAGAGCGACGCTGGCGGCGATAGTACCAAATCCAACCCAGGCCAAGGGGAATGACCATTGCCAGTAAGCCGAGGTTGCCCCCCCGTGAAAAGGTTGTATAGAGGGTGACTAGACCCAAAAGCAGCACCGCAATCCAAAACCGGCGCGATCGCCACCACGGTTGACTCGCCTCTGCTTCTATGGCCAAAAGTCCCACCAACGGTAAAGCCAACAGGAGATAGCCCGCCACGTAGTTTTGGTGACCAAAGGGTGCCCAGTTGCGGAGTTCCAAACTGTCCCCATTTAAGTGGGGCGTTAATCCTTGGGGGGTATCGAAAATTGCCGGGGCGATCGTTGTGCCCAGCCAAAGGCCTAAACTGACAAGAATCACGAGGGCAGTGAGGTAGCCTTGAAAGCGCACCATTTGCCAGCGGCGTTCTGGGGTGCGCAACCAAGCCCCAAGGGGATAAAGCACAGCGATGCCTCCCAAAAGTGCCCAGCCATACCAGCGAGCCTGATGGGGAAAAGCACTCAACGTCCCTGAAATCGCCAATGCCAACAGGAGTAACAGCACCACGCCATCAAAGCCATTTCCCAAAGGCTGCACCCGCCGTTGATAGGCCAACACCTGCAAAAACCAGAGCAGAGGCACCCCCAGCGCGGCCTGCCAAAGCAAAACCCAAGGCCACGCCACCATCAGACTGTGACTATCGGGTAAGAGGGTAAAAAAGGCATAGCCTGCTGCCGTTAGCAGCCCCAGCAGAATGCCCTCTTGTTTAGCCGCCTGTTCACCCCAGTGTCTTGCCATCATGGAAGTCCAAAAATGAGGCCAAAGGTTACCGCACTGAGGTACATTCTGTGCTCTTCTACCATGCTTCCCGATTCTAGCCTACATCTCCCTAGGCGAAGGCTGCCACCACCCGATCCATTGCTTCAACCACATTTTCGCGACTATTGAAAGCCGAAAGGCGCAGATAGCCCTCACCTGCTGCCCCAAAACCAGCACCGGGGGTACCCACGACATAGCAGGTGTGCAGCAATTTATCGAAAAAGTCCCAACTGCCAATCCCTTGGGGGGTCTTCAGCCAGACATAGGGAGCATTGACCCCACCATAGACTTCAAAGCCTGCTTGCGTGAGTTTTTCGCGAATGAGACGGGCATTGTCCATATAGAAGGCCACCAGTTCCCGGACTTGGACTTGACCGGCTTCAGAGTAAACAGCCTCGGCGCCCCGCTGCACAATGTAGGACACACCATTAAACTTCGTGCATTGCCGCCGCTGCCACAGCGCCCAGAGTTCGACGGCCTCGCCACTGGGGGTTTGCCCCTTGAGACCCTTGGGTACCACGGTAAAGGCACAGCGGGTTCCCGTAAATCCGGCATTTTTCGAGAAGGAGCGGAATTCAATGGCACACTCGCGGGCACCGGGAATTTCATAGATCGAGTGGGGGATGGCGGGATCGGTAATAAAGGCTTCGTAGGCGGCATCAAAGAAAATGATTGCTTTATGGGCACGCGCATAGTCCACCCACGCCTGTAAATGCTCCCGTGTAGCCACGGCACCGGTGGGATTGTTGGGGAAGCAGAGGTAGATCAAATCCACAGGTTCACTGGGCAGCGTGGCGGTGAAGTGGTTTTCAGCGGTAATCGGCAAATAGACCAGTCCAGCGTACTCCCCGCGTTCATTGGCTTCGCCCGTGTGCCCTGCCATCACATTGGTATCCACATAAACGGGATAGACGGGGTCTGTAACAGCAATGCGGTTGCCGTCCCCAAAAATGTCGAGGATATTGCCCGTGTCACACTTGGAGCCATCGGAGATAAAAATTTCACTGGCATCAATGTCGCAGCCTCGGGCTTGGAAGTCGTGAGCGGCAATTTTTTCCCGCAGCCAAGGATATCCCTGCTCAGGGCCATAACCTTTGAAGGTGGCGCGATCGCCCATTTCTTCAACCGCTTGAATCATCGCTTGGCGACAGGCCGCCGGCAGCGGTTCGGTGACATCCCCAATGCCGAGACGAATCAGGGGGGCATCGGGATGGGCTTGCAAGAATTGATTGACACGGCGGGCAATTTCCGGAAAGAGATACCCTGCCTTCAGTTTGAGGTAGTTTGCGTTAACAAAGGCCATAGTGCTGCTGAGTGAGAAACAGAAGCTCAATATATCAGGATTCGAGAATCCCTTTGAGGCGAAGGTGCGCCAATTGCAGCGCCTCGGGTAATTTTTCGGGTTGAGATCCCCCCGCTTGGGCAAAGTTGGGACGCCCGCCACCGCGCCCACCACAGACTTGGGCGAGTTCCGCCACTAGTTGACCAGCATGAACCCCCCGCTGCACAACATCCTGACTGGCGGCGACTAAAAGGTTCACTTTGTCAGCAGCAGGTTGAGTGGCCAACACCACAGCACCACCGCCTAGCTTATTCAGGAGCCATTCAGCGGCGGTTTTTAGCCCTTGGGGATCCACCCCCGCCAGCGAGGCAATAAGAAGATGGGTATTGCCGACGGCTTCAGCCTGCTCCAAGAGGGCTTGGGTTTTAGCGAGGGCTAGTTCAGCTTTGAGGTGTTCTAGTTCCTTTTGCTGGGCTTTGAGATCTGCTTGGAGTTGGCTAATGCGATCCAGAATCTCCTCCGGTTTGGCTTTGAAGCGATCGCACAACTCGCGGACAATGCTATCGCGCTGTTGCAAATAGTCACGCACCGCCGGTCCAGCAATGGCTTCAATGCGGCGAATCCCAGCAGCCACCCCACTTTCACTCATGATCTTAAAGAGGCCAATTTCAGCAGTGTTGTGGACATGGGTGCCGCCACAGAGTTCCATAGAAACGCCCGGAATATCGAGAACCCGCACCTGCTCACCGTATTTTTCACCAAACATAGCGATCGCCCCCTTGGCCTTGGCCTCATTGAGCCCCATGATACTCGTCTGGGTGGCGTGGCTTTCACTAATCCACGTATTGATTTGATCTTCAATCTGTTGCAGCTCCTCGCGAGTGAGGGCACGGGGGCAGTTAAAGTCAAACCGCAGCCGATCAAAGGCCACCAGTGATCCCGCTTGGGCAATGTTCTCGTCAATCAGCTTTTTCAAGGCCGCCTGCAAGAGGTGAGTTGCTGTGTGGTGCGCCTGTACCCGCCGCCGACAACTGAGATCAATTTGGGCACTCACGCGATCGCCAACGCTGAGGCTGCCCCGCTCCACTTTCCCGTAGTGGACAAACACTTCCTTTTGCTTTTGCACATCGTGGATTTGCACCAGCGCATCACTAGTGGCAAGATACCCGCGATCGCCAATTTGGCCACCGGATTCAGCATAGAAGGGAGTTTCCTCAAGGATCACCTGCACTTCAGTTCCTGCGGTTGCCGTTGTTACTGGATGACCCGCCACCAAAATCGCTGTTACTGTCGTGGTCAAACTAAACTCGTCATAGCCACGAAACTGCGTAGGATGCAGTTGATCCGCTAGGGAATCAATCCCCTCTTGAACGGTAATATCAATGGTTTCGTGAGCTGCTTGGGAACGTTGCCGCTGCTCGGCCATACAGGCTTCAAACTCAGCCACATCCACACCAATGCCCTGCTCGGCGGCAATCTCTTGGGTCAACTCCAAGGGGAAGCCATAGGTATCAAAAAGAACGAAGGCATCGCGCCCCGCCAATTGTGGTTTACTGCGTTTTTTGCCCTTAGCCATCTTCAATGGAGCGAGCATCTCCGCCAAGAGCTTCTCACCCCGATCCAAGGTCTTGAGAAACTGTTCCTCCTCCCGCTGCAGTTCGCTGAGAATCACTGCCTGCCGCTCGCGCACATTGGGATAGACATTCGCAGCTAGCTCAATCGCCACTTGAGCCAAGGCAGGGGTCACCAATTCAGTGATCCCCAACAGCCGACTATGGCGGACAATGCGCCGAATCAATCGCCGCAGGACATAGCCACGCCCCACATTACTGGCGGTGACGCCATCAGCAATGAGATGAACCACGGCACGGGTGTGATCGCCAATCACCTTGAGGGAAGTTTTGGTGCTGGCATTGGCTTTGCGGTACTGAATCCCGGCTCGCTGTGCTGCCGCCTCAATAATCGGGAAAATTAAGTCTGTTTCGTAGTTGTTGGGCACCCCTTGCAGAACCTGCGCCATCCGCTCCAAGCCCATACCGGTATCAATGTTTTTTGCCTTGAGGGGGGTGCGGTGCCCTTGATCGTCTTGGTTCAACTCCATGAACACCAAGTTGTAGAGTTCGATGAACCGGCGATCGTCATCGAGATCAACGTCAGCTAGCCCTTTTTCCGGATAGAAGTCGTAGTAAATCTCAGAACAAGGGCCACAGGGACCCGTTGGCCCCGCCGTCCAAAAGTTGCTCTCCTCTCCCATGCGCTGGATGCGCTCCTTAGGCAAGCCCACTTGGCGATGCCAAAGGTCATAGGCCTCATCATCATTTTCAAAGACGCTTACCAAGAGCCGTTCCGGGGGTAAACCATAAACTGTGGTCATCAGCTCCCATGCCCAGGCAATGGCCTCCGCCTTGAAGTAGTCGCCAAAACTGAAGTTGCCCAACATTTCAAAGAACGTGTGGTGGCGAGCCGTGCGACCCACATTTTCAATGTCATTGGTGCGCAGACATTTTTGGGCAGTGGTGGCGCGGGGCACTTTCGGGGCTTCTTGACCGAGGAAAATCGGTTTGAAGGGGAGCATACCGGCGATCGTCAGCAGCACCGTCGGATCCTCTGGAATCAGCGAGGCACTGGGCAAAATTGTGTGTCCCTTAGCGGCATAGAAGTCAAGGAATTTTTGGCGAATTTGATCACCTGTGAGGGCAGTTGTCGCTGACGCAGAAGGGGACGAGGTCATTGGAGTAAAGTCTCGACGGAGCGCAATAAACGGCAAAAGTACCATTCTATGATACTGGATTGTACTCTGGGAATAAG
>NZ_DVEH01000028.1 GCF_015295825.1 Thermosynechococcus sp. M98_K2018_005 | reverse complement strand
GGATTTTGGGCTATGGGGTAACAATGATCTGGATGCAACACGAACTGGCGCCCTTTGGCACGGGGGCAGCCACCCTGGTCTGGGGACTCTTTGGCGTCGGACTGCTGATCTATGGGTTGCGACGGGACACCTCAGCGGTGCGCACTGTGGCTTTAATCACACTGATCATTACTTTGGTGCGACTTTTCTTCGTTGATCTCATTAATCTTGCGGCGGTGTGGCGAGTACTGCTATTTATGGGGTTTGGTTTGATTTTTTTGCTGCTGAGCTATTTTTTCCGCGCCTTGTGGCGGCGATCGCCCGTGGAATCCTCTAGGATCAGTGAAGAAACCCCAACAAACGAGTCCGAAGAAAACCCATGACCCGCATTGCTGATCTGCGCCGTGATTACCGTCGTCAACGTCTCCTCGAAAGTGAGGCTGCTGAGGATGCGATCGAACAGTTTCGCCTCTGGTTTACGGATGCGGTCAACGCTGAATTACCGGAACCCAATGCAATGACGCTAGCGACGATGGGCCTTGATGGTATGCCCGCTGCGCGAGTGGTGTTGCTCAAAGAAGTGGACGATCGCGGGTTTGTCTTTTTCACAAACTATCGCAGTCGCAAAGGTCTAGAATTAGCTGCCCATCCCAAGGCTGCTCTTGTCTTTTGGTGGGCAGAGCTAGAACGCCAGGTGCGCATTGAAGGCACTGTTGAGCAAATTAGTGCAGCGGAATCCGATGCCTACTTCCAGAGTCGTCCCCTGGGTAGCCGTTGGGGGGCATGGGCATCCCAGCAGAGTGAGGTTTTAGAGTCCTACGCCGATCTGGAAGCCCGCCTTGCGGAAGTGGAAGCCCGCTACGGTGAAAATGTCCCCCGGCCAGAGCATTGGGGAGGCTATCGGGTTCTGCCGACCCTGATTGAATTTTGGCAAGGGCGACCCAATCGCCTCCACGATCGCCTGTGCTATCGGCGCCAAGGAGACCACTGGCAGCGGGTGCGCCTCTACCCCTAGGATAGGGATACCTTTAGAGACCGGCTGAGATGCCCATGATTCCCGGTGAACTGATCCCCGCAGAGGGAACCATTGAACTCAATGCTGGCCGGCCAACGGTGACTTTAACGGTGGCCAATACGGGCGATCGCCCAATTCAGGTGGGATCTCACTACCACTTTTACGAAGTCAATCCTGCCCTCCAATTTGATCGCCAACAGGCGCGAGGAATGCGCTTAGATATTCCCGCTGGCACCGCCATTCGTTTTGAGCCGGGGGATGAGCGGGTGGTGCAACTGGTAGCCTTTGGCGGCGGTCGCCAAATCTATGGTTTTCGGGGGGAAGTCAACGGTGCGCTCTAGTCGGGACTCCAAGCATCCTGTAGATTAAACAGTATGGATGACAATGATTTCCCCCTTCTCGACACTTCGGAAGATGCACTAGCGGCGCTGCCGAGTGAGGAGAGCGATCGCCCCGATCCGGAAGCCATGTTGCCTTTGCTGACCTCCGCCGATGTGACGGAGCGGATGTTGGCGGCTCGCGCCTTTTGCGAATTGCAGGATGAACGCGCCACACCCTATCTCATCAATCTCCTGCAAGAACCCTGTCCCCTTGTTCGTGTCAGTGCAGCCTATGCCCTTGGCCGCAACCCCAGTTTGGCAGCGGTGGATGCCCTCATTCAGCAATTGGAGCGGGACTGGAATGGATATGTCCGCAAAGGCATTGTTTGGGCCTTGGGTAACTGTGGCGTCCGCTTTCCCTTGCCAGAAATTTATCGGCGCACCCTTGATCCTTTGATTCGTGCCCTGCAAACGGATATTTCTGCCGTGCGTCTGTGGGCGGCTAGTTCCTTGGGTCAAGTCGCAGAAGCCAGTGAAGAGGCGGCGACGGTTGCCATTCCTGCCCTTGCCCTTGCCTTGGCTCAGGACGCGATCGCTGCTGTGCGTAGTAACTGTGCTTGGGCCTTAGGTCATGCCTGTCGCAAAATTCCCCTTGGGCCTCTTTACACCCAAGCTATTGATCAACTAATTATTGCCCTGCGGGACAGTGATATGGGTGTCCAAGAAGATGCCAAAGCAGCGCTGTTTAAGCTGGGGGATGCACGGGGACTGCAAGCGATCGCAGACCTGCAATTAGAAGCCTTTGGCTAGGGGATGCATCAGATGGCCGAACCACTGGTAGAGCTGCGCGGTGTCTGCAAAGCCTTTGGCAATAAGCGTGTCCTCAATGATGTGGATTTAGTCATCTATCCCCAAGATGCCCTTGTGATTCTCGGACCCTCTGGCACCGGCAAGTCAACGATTCTGCGGATTATTGCTGGGTTACTCGCTCCCGATAAAGGCGAAGTTTATGTGGCTGGTGAACGGCGTCAAGGGTTGCGCCAAGATGGGCTGTGTCGGTTGCGTATGAGCATGGTCTTTCAGCAATCTGCCCTCTTTGACTCCCTCACAGTTGCTGAGAATGTCGGTTTTTATTTGTACCAACACACCCGTTTACCCGAAGCCCGCATTCGCGAAATTGTCAGTGAAAAACTGGCGATGGTCGGCCTTTCTGGCATGGAAGACCTCTACCCAGCCCAGTTATCTGGGGGGATGCGCAAGCGAGTCAGCTTTGCCCGCGCCATTGTCAATAATCCGGAAGACCCCGATGATGATCCCTATCTCCTGCTTTACGATGAGCCAACGGCAGGGCTAGATCCCATTGCCTCAACAGTGATCGAGGATCTGATTCGCGAATTAAGGGAAAAGACGGGGCATGCCTACGTTGTCGTTACCCACCAAAACAGTACAATTGAGCGCACGGGCGATCGCCTGATTCTCCTCTACCAAGGTCGCATTTGTTGGCAGGGCACCCATGCCGAAGCCCGCACGACCGATAATCCCTACCTGCGGCAGTTTCTCAGCGGCGATGTCAATGGCCCCATTCGCATCATTGATCAAGTGGGTACCGCTGCTCTATAAGTAACGTATAAAAAGGAATCAATAATCGTGGCTTTACACATTGCATGGCTTGGCAAAAAATCTCCCCCTTGCGGCAATGTCACCTATAGTCGTGAGATTACCAATGGACTATTGGATCGCGGTTATCAGGTGAGCTTTCTGCATTTTGCCCAAGGGGATGAACAGGAAGCTGAGAACGAAGGGGAGATGCCAGATGTGACGCTCCCTTACCTCTATAAGTCGCAAGTTTATACTCTGCCCTCCCTGCGAGCCAACAAAGTTCTGGTTGAATCCCTCAAGAAACTCAAACCCGATATTGTTCACGCCTCATTGACTCTTTCCCCCCTCGATTTCTTTCTTCCCGACATCTGCGAAGAGTTAAACATTCCCCTAGTCGCCACGTTTCATCCTGCCTACAGCGAAAAGTATCGTACCCTAACAGCGGGCACCGCCTTGATGACTTACCAGCTCTATGCCCCCTTTTTGGCTCGCTATGACCGCGTGATTGTCTTTTCCCAATCGCAAAAGGAACTATTAATTCGTCTTGGGGTCGGTGCTGAGACGCTGCGAGTCATTCCCAATGGGGTGGATACACGCAAATATACACCGGGACCTTCTACGGCCAAAGAGGACTTTAAGGCGCGCTACCTCTATGTCTATCAAGGGCGGATGGCCATTGAGAAAAATGTTGAAGCACTCCTGCGCTCTTGGTGTGCAGCAGAAATGTCTCCGGATTGTAAGTTGCTGATGGTGGGGGGAGGGGCATTGATGCCCTCACTGATGGCCAATTACGGCCCCGAGCAAAATATTCTCTGGCTTGGCTCGATTGTCGATGATCAAAAGCGGCTACAAATTCTACGCGGCTGTGATGTTTTCATCCTGCCCTCCCAAATTGAGGGGTTATCCCTGTCGCTCCTAGAGGCAATGGCCTGTGGCTTGGCCTGCTTGGCCACCGATGTTGGTGCTGACGGTGAAGTGCTCACTGGGGCAGGCATTGTCTTGAATCCCCAGTATGTGAAAACCCAGTTGCAAACGCTCTTGCCTATTTTTTACCAGCATCCGGAAATGATTCGCCTGCTGGGGGACAAAGCCCGCAAACGAGTGCTTGAGCGCTATAGCCTGAGTCACAACTTGGATCGCTTAGAGGCTTGTTATCAAGAACTGATGACCTCCTATTCTTTGGTGCGACCCGCGGCCAAGGTGAAAAGCTAGAGTTCTCTAATCTGGCAAACGTTCAAAGCGAGCATTGAGACAACACCATGCCTGCCGTCGCCAGACACTGCCCAAGCTCCAGCCCTGTTGTTCCAGTTGTTCTGCCACTCGATCCGCCTGATCTAAAAGAATGCCACTAAAGATGCCCCAGCCCTTGGGTTTTACAATTGCTGGCAAGTGGGGCAGAATCTCGATAATCACTGATGCCAGAATGTTACAGACGACGCCATCGACGAGTTCGAGGACTTGCTCCCAACTCCCTTGGCGGACAATCAACTGGTCGGCTCTGATGCCATTGAGTTCAGCATTGCGGTGGGTGGCGGTGACCGCAAGATCCGAGGTATCCACGGCATAGGCTTTTTGTGCCCCTAGCAAGAGGCTGGCGATCGCCAGAATGCCGCTACCACAGCCAATATCAGCAATCACCGTGGGTGGCAGTGGCTCAAAGGTTTGATCCAATTGCATCTCTAGGGCCTCAAGGCAAAGCTGGGTGGTTTCGTGGGTGCCTGTGCCAAAGGCCATGCCGGGATCCAGTTTGATCACTAAGCGGGTGTTGTCCCGGGGGGGGATTTCCCAAGCGGGACAAATTAGCAGGCGATCGCCCACCGGTATTGGATGCCAGTAGGCCTGCCAACTATGGGCCCAATCCTGTTCATTCACCAACTGCCAGTGGAGTTTTGGCGAGAGATAGCCCTGCGCCACCACATCCTGCTCAATCCAAACTCCTAGGGCAGCAATGTCCAGTAAGGTCATCTGCTGCTGTGGCACATAGCCTTGGATCAACACCCGCCCCTGCTGTTGCTGGGTTGCCGTACCTTGGCAGCCAAAGGATTGAAGACGCCAATAGACCAGCTCTTCCGCCTCAGCTTGACAAGTGACAGTAATTTCCCACCAACGCTGTACCACGACCGTGCCTACAGATTCACGATATAGGCATCACGAATACCGGGGACCTTGAGGATTTCCTCCAAGAGGCCTTCGGGTAGGGGATCGTCCAAGCTAATCACCATCACCGCATTGCCGCGTACCATCTTGCGTCCCACCTGCATACTGGCAATGTTGACATTGAAGCTCCCCAACTGGGTGCCAATTTTACCAATAATGCCAGGCATATCGCGGTGCAGCGTCAGCAGCATATAACGGCTTGGTGCCACACTAATGGGAAAGTCATCAATACTGGTGATCCGCAATTCACTGTGAGCCAGCAACGCACCAGACACCGAGCGGGTTTCCGAGGGACTCTTGGCAATCAATGTCAGCGACCCCGCATAATCCCGCTGCGACTCATCGCGGGTTTCGACAACGCGAATTCCCCGTTCCTTGGCTTCTAACCCAGCATTCACATAGTTGACCCGCTCCCGCAGCGCTGGTGAGAGTAGCCCCTTCAAAGCGGCAATCACAATTGGTTGACTGTCATTGGTAGCCAGTTCCCCTTGCAAACGGACTTCCAGAGACTCGACCCGACCACCAGCCAATTGCCCCACAAGGTTACCGAGGGTTTCCGCCAACTGCATATAGGGGGCTAGTTTCTCAAGGACATCTGGGCGCAAACCAGGGATATTCACTGCCGATCGCGCCGGCAACCCTAGGAGCACATCGCGAATTTGTTCGGCAACATCAATGGCCACATTCACCTGTGCTTCTTCCGTGGAAGCCCCCAAGTGGGGAGTCAAGATGGCTTCCATTCCCAAAGCACGCAGTGGAGACTCCGCCTCAAGGGGTTCAGTTTCAAAGACATCGAGGGCAGCCCCCGCCAGCTTACCGGTTTTGAGCGCCTCTACAAGCGCTGCCTCATCAATAATGCCGCCCCGCGCACAGTTAATAATACGGGCTGTGGGCTTCATCTTGGCAATGGTTTGGGCGTTAATCAGATGCTGCGTTTCTGGGGTCTTCGGCAAGTGCAGCGTAATAAAGTCCGACTCCGCAAAAAGAACATCCAACTCCACAAGGCGGCAGCCCAGTTGTTCGGCTCGCTCCGTTGAAAGATAGGGGTCATAGGCAAGGAGTTTCATCCCCATTGCCCGCGCAACTGTGGCCACATGGGAGCCAATTTTGCCCAAGCCAATAATGCCAAGGGTTTTCTTGTAAATCTCTACACCCATAAAGCGCTTGCGATCCCATTGACCTGCTTTCACCGCAGCATTCGCATCGGGAATATGCCGAGCAAGGGAGAGCATCATCGCCAAGGTGTGCTCCGCAGCAGCAATGGTGTTGCCCTCTGGGGAGTTGACCACCATGATCCCTTTACGGGTGGCCGCAGGCACATCCACGTTATCTACGCCAACCCCAGCCCGGCCAATAATTTTCAGTTGACTAGCTGCCTCAATCACGTCCTTCGTGACCTTGGTTCCCGATCGAATCATCAGGGCATCGTATTCGGGAATGATTTTGATCAGTTCTTCCTCTGAGAGGCCAACTTTGACATCCACCTGTGCCACTTGGGCAAGCAAATCAAGCCCCACCTGTTCAATGGGATCGGAAACCAGAACTTTGGGCATACCTAAACACTATGTATAATGCGAGACTCATTATATTAGCACATCCTGCCTCCACTAGAATGGAAGCTTTTGCAGTCGGCACTAGGCTAACAATCCCCTTTGCAGGGTAAGGCTGTAATTCCCTGAACCCTAGAACGGAAACCCAAGCAAAAAACGGGACACCACAATTTGCCGTGCTTTTTTAGGCGTATCAGGGGGGAGCTGATCCGGGTGACACTCTTGGCGGAGGCGACGATAGGCTTCCTTCATCTCTGCTTTGGAAGCACCCGGCTGCCAGCCAAGAATGTCGTAGTAGATGGTTGCAAAGGGAAAATCTGAACATACTCTGTAGCCTCCTCTTGCAGTCAATCCAAGTAGTTTTTGCGAGGAGAAACAGTTGCCCTGAAAACAGTCACGACTTGGTAATCGCCTAAGTTAGCAATCCAGACTGGAGAGGGCTGACTTCCTTTTCCACAAAGGTTTTCGTTATAATCTCTTGAGGCTTGTCGATGAAGGACTTTCAAATCTTCACTATGAAGGATTGCTAGAGCAAAAGGCTTATCAAACTCTTCTTCGCCAGTGCACACAACAATGCGGCAATTAGCATCGATCGCCTCTGACCATCGATTTTCAGAGACTTCGCAAACTGTCAAGAGACGAGTAGGCTGCAAAGTTTGTCCAGCAAGCTCACCTAAAGCTTTGTAAAACTGCTGAAGTCGCTCTTGAAATTTTTGTTTGAATTTCTTGACCCTCTCGGGGAGTTCCCAAAAGGTATCCTCATTTTCAGAAATCAGATCCTCGCCACAACGGCGGTTGCTCACAATTTTTACGTGAGTAGCAGGGACGACGCGCCCCTTGACCAATACCGCCAAGGTGAAACGTCAGCCACAGTAAATTTTTTACCAACTCTGCTAAAGTGTCCTTTTCAGGATCAGGAACTTCTGCGGAATCATCCAACACAAGCGTCCCCTTTTCTTGACCGCAGGGATCATTTTTACCTTCCCGATTGGGGCGTGCTTCAGGTTGAGTGACTTCACCGTTAATAACCCGCACCCGCAGGTAGCCATGTTTCGGTTGTGGCTGAATTGCACCAAAAATCAGTCCCTCAAGGCGTTGGACTTCCGCTGTCTGCAACACTCCTCGGGCAAAGGCACGAAACCGGTATCGTAGCATTGACTTAAAGGCTGTGGCACGCACCTCGGCTTCGGGGTGTCCCCGCATCTGCCGTTGTTGATTTTTATTGCGGCTTTTCACCGTGTCTAGGGGCGAAATAATGCCCAATTTCGGCGG
>NZ_DVEH01000003.1 GCF_015295825.1 Thermosynechococcus sp. M98_K2018_005 | reverse complement strand
CCTATAACCGGTGCTGGAACTGACCGATGAGCAGTTTGCCACCATTTGTTGCCAAAACCCTGATCTGCGGCTGGAGCGATCGCCCCGTGGAGAATTAATCATTATGCCCCCTGAAGCCGCGATCGCCCCTCGGCACGTCTCTGGGAAGACTGGCTCCCCGGCTTCGTGCTGGGGGGATTATTCCGAAGAGAGGGCAACCAATAGCTGGGGATCAACCTTGAGACGGATAGCTAAGGTTTGTAGGTGCCGGCGATCGCCCTCGCCGAGGTACCTACCCTTCTGCCCCAGTTCACCCACCAGGGTATAAAGCTGCTCCTGTGCCCGATCCAGATTCAGGTTCAAACCTAGGGCATCCCCGATGGTGATCAAGTCCTGAAGCAGGGGACTCAACTGGCTAAGGGTGTCACTGTTGAGGTGATGGGCAAGGTAACGCAATCCAGTGCTAATTTGCTGCTCGAGGAGTCGCTGTTGCTCCTGAAGGCTAAGGTGACAGCCCAACAACCGTGCTTCGCGGGCGATCGCCGCCAATTCTGCCAAATGGTTTTGTAGATCTGCCAAGGGCAAATCACCGAGATCGCTCAGGTCTTGCTCTAAACTCCGCAAGTGGCTAATGGCACGATGGGTCAACGCCACCGCTGCCGCGACTTGCAATTCTTGGGGCACACTCAGGCCATCCCGCTGAAACCCCATGAGGATGCCGTAGTTATCACGATAGACTTGAGTATAAAGCTGATCCAAGCGGGTAAGGGTTTCCCGCGCCAGCACCCCCATGAGGCGGTGTCGTTCCTCAGCAAAGAGATCGTCCAAGCTGTAGGCTACCCCACCAAAGCGTTCCGTAATCGCCATCACTACCCGCGCCGCACTCCCCTGTTGGAAGGTTTGCAGGAGATGGGTCTTGATCTGGCTATAGTCGCGCCGCCCTTGGAAGGGTTGAATCGCACAGTGGAAATCCCAACCCCCCAAGTGCAAGACAGCAAAGATCAGCAGTTGTGACTCGGTTGTAATCGTCGAGGTGAGTTTAATTTGGCCGATCGCCAAGGTCAGGCTGCCCATGCGTTGGAGATGATAATCCCCCTGCTCAATCTCATAGCAGTACAGTTGATGTTGGCGGGGATAGCTATTAAAGAGGGAACTCATGGCATAGTGGGCAGCCACCTGCTGCAAGCTAATTTGAGCCGTTTTCACCAACTGGTGATAGACCGTTGCCCCATTGCCAAACTGCGGCACATTACTGGGGGCGGCGGCCAGACGCTCAATAAACTCCGGTTCCAACTGTACGCCGGCGACATCCCCTGCCAGTTCGATCGCCCGCGCCGCATAGCGGAGAATTTGCACCCCCTCAGGCCGCGAGAGTTCATCAAAGAACCACCCACAACTGGTAAACATCAGCAGGGCATGGTGCTGCATCTCCAGCAGACGCAGGGCATCAATTTGCTCGCTTTGACTCAGGGGGTGGCGTTGGTGGTGTGCCAAAAAGCGGTGCAGGGTCTCCGGAGAGCGATCGCTCAGCACCTGAATATAGGCATCGCGGGCCGCCCAAACATCCTCAAATAGCTCAACCCCAAGGGTTTCATAAATGTCAATTAGCTCATCCCGCAGCCAGTTCAGCGCATCCCGCAACGGGCGCCGCCACAGTTGCTGCCACTCGCCCCCACCGCCGCAACCACAATTGCCCTGCCAGCGATCCACGCCATGGGCACAGCTCCACGCCGTGACGGGTTTGAGTTCCACCTCCCATGTGGGCGGAAACAGGCTGAGGTAGTAGGCAAAGTTAGTGATCTGCCAGCCCCGCTGTGGAAATTCCACCTTAAAGGCATAGGCGAGGGCTTTTTCACCGCCATACTTGTGATGGCCGAAGGTCTCGCCATCAGTGGCAACAGCAATAATTTGACTGGGGCGATGATCACCGCGCACTGCCTGTCCCAACCGTCCCGCTAGAAATTGCGAGCTAGCGAGCAGGTCACTAAAGCCTATGTCCCGCGAAATGGGGCCATCGTAGAAGAAAATGTCGAGGTAATCCCGCTGGCGATCGCCCCCCGGCAAATAGCAGCGATAGGGACGTGTCGGATCAATTTGGCTACCGCTGACTTCAATCCACTCGCTTTCACCGTCGGCAAGAATGGGACGACAGCGTTGGGCTTGGGAAGGCGCCAAAATTGTAAAGCGAATCCCCTCTTGAATCAGGGCAGCTACAGTTTCATAGTCAATAGCCGTTTCTGCGAGCCACATCCCCTCCGGTTCGCGGCCAAACCGTCGCTGAAAGTCCGCCTTGCCCCAACGAATTTGCGTGAGTTTATCGCGGTAGTTGGCCAAGGGCAAAATCATGTGGTTATAGACCTGGGCGATCGCGTTGCCGTGGCCATTAAAGCGCTGACAACTGTGGCGATCGGCCTCAATAATGCGCTGATAGACCTCGAGATCGTAGCGTTCGAGCCAACTAAAGAGCGTCGGGCCGATATTAAAGCTCAGGTATTCAAAGTTATTGACAATATCAATGACCTCACCGCGATCGTTGAGAATCCGCGCAAAGGCATTAGGGCGATAGCACTCGTAGTAAATGCGCTCATTCCAATCGTGGAAGGGCTGGGCACTGGGTTGGTGTTCAATGGCATTGAGGTAGGGGTTTTCGCGGGGGGGCTGATAGAAATGGCCGTGGATGGTCACGTACACCCCAAGGGCTCGCAGTTGATCAGCAGCAGGGGAAAACACGGTCGGCATCACATCTGTTGGATTCAGCATGCAGATCAACCACAAGACAACACATTTACTTTCCTTGATCATCAGCGATCGCCCCAAGGGCTCGGCCGCCTGTGACGAAACTTTAAACTCCGCAAGATTCAGTTACGCTAGGGTACCACCAGGACCGGACAGGGCGCCAAATTAATCACCCGGTTGCTGACACTTTCTTGGAACCCCTCTGGGGTCAGCCCCGTTCCCCGGCAACCCATAATAATCAAACTGGCATTGATCTCATCGGCCACATCACAGATAACAAAGGCAGGCTTACCGCGCCGTAGCAGTGTTTCCGCCACAATTGCGTGTTGGGCAAAGGCTTCCTTCACGCGATTCAAAAATTCAGCGATCGCCACCTCTAGCTCCGCATCCGGTTCTGGGGTTTCCTCCACCGACAGCAGAAACAACTGACTCTGAAAAAGTTTCACCATCTCAACCACGGTGGGCATGACTTCTTGGGTATCACGGCTACGGTCAATGGGAAAAAGAATGGTTTTGAACATAGAGTTCACCTCATTGGAATCAAGTGGAAGGGCCCGCCCTTGGGTAGAATGAGGGTCAGGTGAGGGATTTGTAGCGCATCACTCCATCGCTAGCCGGGATTGTTATGCCCCTAGTACTATCATCTACGTTTTAACGCATATAGGAGGCTCTAGCGTGTCTAAAAAATCCGTGGCGCAGTTATCTGCTGCCGACTTAGAAGGAAAGCGTGTCCTCGTGCGGGTTGATTTTAACGTTCCTGTCGATGAAAATGGCATCATCACCGACGATACCCGCATCCGCGCCGCACTGCCGACAATTCAAGACCTGATTAGCAAAGGCGCCAAGGTGATTCTCGTCAGCCACTTTGGCCGTCCCAAGGGCGTGGATGATAAACTGCGCCTCACCCCCGTGGCTCAGCGGCTTTCGGAACTGCTCCACAAACCCGTGGCCAAGCTCGATGACTGCATTGGTGATGCCGTGGTGGCTCATACCCAAGCAATGGGCAATGGGGATGTCTGCCTCCTTGAAAATGTGCGCTTCCATCCGGGAGAAGAAAAAAATGATCCTGAATTTGCCAAGCAACTGGCGGCCTGTGCAGAAGTCTATGTCAACGATGCCTTTGGCACTGCGCACCGCGCCCATGCCTCAACTGCTGGGGTGACGCAATACCTCAGTCCCTGCGTGGCGGGCTTTTTGATTGAGAAAGAACTGGAATATCTCCAAAATGCCATTGAGCATCCCCGCCGTCCCTTGGCCGCGATTGTGGGGGGATCGAAAGTCTCTTCTAAGATTGGTGTCATTGAAGCCCTTTTAGAAAAAGTGGATAAATTGCTGATTGGCGGCGGCATGATCTTCACTTTCTATAAAGCGCGGGGGCTGAATGTTGGCAAATCCTTGGTGGAAGAAGACAAGTTGGAGCTAGCCAAACACCTCGAAGCCAAAGCCCAAGAAAAAGGGGTGGAGTTGCTTTTGCCCACAGATGTCGTGGTGGCGGATAACTTTGCCGCCGATGCCAATAGTCAAGTGGTCAGTATCGAAGCGATTCCCGATGGCTGGATGGGTCTGGATATTGGGCCTGCTTCGGTCAAACTCTTCCAAGAAGCCCTCGGGGATTGCAAAACAGTGATCTGGAATGGCCCAATGGGGGTGTTTGAGTTTGATCAATTTGCCAAGGGCACAGAGGCGATCGCCCGCTGTTTAGCTGACCTCACCAGTGAGGGCGTCTCGACGATTATTGGTGGTGGCGATTCTGTGGCAGCGGTTGAAAAAGTGGGTGTCGCCGATCGCATGAGTCACATCTCCACGGGTGGGGGGGCGAGCCTTGAACTCCTCGAAGGCAAAGAACTCCCCGGTATTGCCGCCTTGGATGATGCCTAGGGGATAGATCATCGCCAATAGGCTGTGATCAAATCCTCCGAATCAAAGCATTAAATTCATGAAATTTGTGAATGCCCCATCGTTTCATCCATGGGGCTTTTTTGTTCTCTGAGGCGATATTCAGACCTTTGGACGCCGCGATTTGTTAATTTTTCTAACAACTGTCGCTGCCCCAAACAATCCCGTCAAAGGGGATGGAATAGGCTAAAAAGCTGATGAATCAAGGGTTTGAGGAATTTCTAATGGATAAAAGTGCCTGAAAACCACATATCTTAAAGGTTTCAGGGTTCCAGTTGGAGTCTGGCTATTCTAGAATGAGGCTTGAAAGCAAGCAGAGGCAAGGGTTTCGTGCCTTTCACCCATTTGTTACTCAATTAAACAACCTTTAATGTTTCTGTGGAGTTATCCCCATGAATAAAGCTGAACTCGTGGATGCTGTGTTTAGTCGCGCCCATAGCACCAACAACGTCACCAAAAAGCAAGTCGAGGCTATTATCTCAGCCACCGTTGAGGAAATCATGGAGGCCGTGGCCAAGGGAGAAAAAGTGACACTGGTGGGCTTTGGCGCCTTTGAACCTCGGGAGCGCAAGGCCCGTGAAGGACGCAACCCCAAAACCAAAGAAAAAATGCAAATCCCAGCAACGACTGTTCCCGCCTTTTCAGCAGGGAAACTCTTCAAAGAAAAAGTTGCACCGCCTGCGGCTGCTGAACCGGCTGCCAAGGCCAAGAAAAAATAGTCTGAATGCCCCCCTCCCACGGTGGCAATTTAGCTTGGGCGGCAGCGATCGCTGGCTGTGCTCCCGATGAGATCTTGGATTTCTCTGCCAGTCTCAACCCTTGGGGGCCTCCTGACTCAGTGATAGCCGCCCTTCAGGCTGCCCTGCCCACGATTCGTGACTATCCGGATCCCAATTGCCGTCCCCTGGTGGATGTCATTGCCACCCTGCATCAACTACCGAGGGATTATTTTTTAGTGGGCAATGGCGCGGCGGAGTTATTGACTTGGGTAGGTCGCGAGTGTGGCGATCGCCAGCAGATTTATCTTATTACTCCTGCCTTTGCTGACTACCGGCGGGCACTGGCGGCTTTTGCTGGCTCGATTGTGCCCATTCCCCTAGCACAGGTGCAAAGCGGCTTTGGGGCGATCGCGCCCTCCTTAACACCTGAAGATGCCATCCTCATTAACAATCCCCATAACCCCACCGGACATCTCTGGTCGCGGCATCATCTCCAGCCCTTGTTAGAGACGGGTGCCTTAGTGGTCGTGGATGAGGCCTTTATGGACTTTTTGCCGCCGGCGGCGAGCGAGTCTCTAATCGCGGCTGTACCTGAGTACCCGAATTTAATCATCCTGCGATCGCTGACGAAGTTCTATAGCTTGGCGGGTCTGCGTTTAGGGTATGGTGTGTCGTCTCCAGAACGTTGGCAACGTTGGCGATTGTGGCGCGATCCTTGGAGTGTGAATCGCTTGGCGATCATTGCGGGTGTGACGGCTTTGGGGGATCGCCCCTTTCAGGACCAGACCTGGGCATGGTTACCGCCAGCCCGCCATGCCTTTGCGGCGGCTCTGAACGCTGTACCTGACTTGAAGGTGGTGACTGAGAGCAAGGCAAACTTTCTACTCCTGCAAGCAACGGACTCCATTTTGCTCCTGCAAACCTACCTCCTCCAGCAGCATCGCATTTTGATTCGTGATTGTTGCAGCTTTCCCGAATTGGGCGCCTCCTACTTCCGGGTGGCGGTGCGCCGTGACAGCGAAAATCAGCGGCTTCTCGAGGGTTTGCAGGCTTATTACCAACGCCAGTAGGAATTGCATCCCCCAAAGCCAAGGTGGTATAGTAGCAGTACTTAAGGGGGCGTGGCGGAATGGTAGACGCTGCGGACTTAAGCAATTGAGCCTTAGTAGAGAAATCTATTAAGTGAATGCTCTCAAATTCAGGGAAACCTACGTTTGTCCATAGGACAAATATGGCAATCCTGAGCCAAGCCGTTTCTCAACCCCAAACTGGAAACGGAAGGTGCAGAGACTCGACGGGAGCTACCCTACCGTAGATCCTCTACGCGGGTAAAGGGAGAGTCCAATCCTCAACGCCCAAGGGGTGGTCGCGAAAGCGGCAGGAGGATGAAAATCCGTTGACCTTAAACAAGTCGTGAGGGTTCAAGTCCCTCCGCCCCCACCAAGCCATTTCAGGGCCATTTCAGGATCGTCATTCCCCAGGGTTGACCCACTTTTCAAGGCACGATGAACGCAGAGTACCGGCAACGACAACAGCAGTTTTTGACGAAACTGGGCACAGGTGTCGCTGTTTTCTGTAGTGCCCCGCGCGCCATCATGCACAATGATGTGGACTACAACTTTCGCCAAGAAAGTAACTTTTATTATCTCACGGGCTTTAATGAGCCAGAGGCCGTTGCTGTTTTTGCGCCCAACCACAGTGAGCATCGCTATGTCCTCTTTGTGCAGCCCAAGGATCTCAGCCAAGAGATCTGGACAGGGGCACGCCTTGGGGTAGAAGCAGCCAAGGAGCAATTAGGCGCCGATGCCGTATATCCCATTGGTGAGCTCGAGCAGCACCTCCCTCGCTATTTGGAGACGGGGGATCCGCTGTATTACCACTTTGGTCACAATGAGCGCTTTAATCAAGTGATTTTCAAGCACTATCAGCGACTGCTGACGACGCTGCCAAAACGGGGCACAGGCCCACGGGCGATCGCTGATCCCAGTATTCTCTTGGCACCGATGCGGCAAATTAAATCAGCAGCAGAACTGGCCTTGATGCGCCAAGCGATCGCCATCACTGTCGAAGCCCATCAGCGTGCCCGCGAAGTGGCTGCCCCCGGTCGCTGGGAATATGAAATTCAGGCCGAGATAGAGTATCTCTTTCGCCTACGGGGGGGCGATGGCCCGGCCTACCCGCCGATTGTTGCCTCTGGGCCGAATGCCTGTGTGCTTCACTACACCAAGAACCAACGGCAAATGGCAGCAGGAGATCTACTTTTAATTGATGCCGGCTGTGCCTATCGCTACTACAACGCCGATATTACCCGAACCTTTCCTGTGAGTGGCCAGTTCAGCCGCGAGCAACAGGCGATCTATGATATTGTCCTTGCTGCCCAAAAAGCCGCCATTGAGCAGGTGCAACCGGGAAATACCTACAACCAAATCCACGATGCGGCTGTGCGGGTGATTGTTGAGGGTCTGGTTGACCTTGGCCTGCTGCGCGGTGCGATTGATGATCTGATCAACGAAGGCAAAGAGAACAATACCCAGAAATATCGCACCTTCTTTATGCATGGCACCGGTCACTGGCTGGGTCTCGATGTCCATGATGTCGGTCTCTACAAACACAACCAAGAAACATGGGTAACGCTGCAACCGGGTCAAGTGCTGACGGTCGAGCCGGGGATTTATATTCATCCTGAGGCAACCCCCGCTGAGGGTCAGCCCGAGATTGGCGATCGCTGGCGCGGTATTGGCGTGCGCATTGAAGACGATGTCCTAGTAACACCCGAAGGACACGAGGTACTAACGGCAGCGGTGCCCAAATAGTCATTGAAGTCATTG
>NZ_DVEH01000046.1 GCF_015295825.1 Thermosynechococcus sp. M98_K2018_005 | reverse complement strand
CGAGGATGTCAAACCATCCCCGTTCTGCTGGCGCTCGTCCAATCGCGATCGTCATAAAACTCAACTCCGATAAGGAAGTGATAAAGGCAGATTCGTGAGCTAGCTCAATCGAACAATGAGAGCTAAGTTTACGAATCTTAATAACGACCCTAATCTAGCAAAGGCATTCTGTGGTTTTCAACAAGGCATATCCCGTGGGATGATCTTGTATATCCAAAATAGCCCTTTTCCAAACGATGGGGATCCACGACTGAAGCGTTCTCCTGCCCAGCAGGCTGTTTCGCGCAAAGTGTTCACTTGCTGTGAAAAGGGCTGTAAGATACTTCAGTGTCTCTTGTGCTCAACTTCCCTATGGGTCACCCCCTTGTAATCCCCACCATTCCCGTAAAAGTCTCAGTTTTTGGACTTCCCCTCCATTTGGTGGACAATGCCCCCGAGTGGCTGCTGATGCAACAGCGGGATGGTTATGGTCAGCACGTGATTACGCTCAATTCAGAGATGGTGATGCTGGCGGAGCGAACACCAGAGTTTGCTGATGTTGTACACCGTGCTGATTTGGTGATTCCCGATGGATCGGGGGTCATTCTCTACCTCAAGTTGCATGGTCTGTCCGCGCGCCGTCTGCCGGGGATTGAATTTGCCGAAGCCCTCCTGCGACTTGCTAATGAAGCTCCGCAGCCCAAGCGAGTCTTTT
Source organism: Thermosynechococcus sp. M98_K2018_005 (assembly GCF_015295825.1). Taxonomy (GTDB): domain Bacteria; phylum Cyanobacteriota; class Cyanobacteriia; order Thermosynechococcales; family Thermosynechococcaceae; genus Thermosynechococcus. The sequence goes on along the minus strand of NZ_DVEH01000046.1, from coordinate 7,928 downwards.
TCTATGGGGCAGCACCGGGGGTGGCAGAAAAAGTGGCTGAGCGCTGGCATCGAGAGTTGCCAAACTTAAAGATTGTGGGCGTGCAATCTGGCTACCATGATGCGGATACCGAAGCTGCCCTCATTGAAAAGCTTAAAGAGGAGCAACCCCACATTATTTTTGTCGCTTTGGGGGTACCTCGGCAGGAATACTGGATCGATCGCCATCGTCACATTTGCCCAGAGGCGATTTGGGTCGGTGTTGGGGGCAGCTTTGATATTTGGGCTGGAGTGAAAAAACGGGCACCCAAGCTCTTCCAAAAACTTCATTTAGAGTGGCTCTATCGCCTGTATCAAGAACCGTGGCGGTGGCGGCGGATGCTGGCTTTGCCCCAATTTGCATGGAAAGCGCTCCTGAGTCGTTTGCATGGGCGACCGCGTTTCTCATCCCGATGACCGCCGTGACCCCAGTGGTACCCCCCTGCGAATCAACCTCTAAAGGGGTAATTGTTGCAGAACTGTGCCAAGTCACGAAGTCCTTTGGTGGCGCCTTGCCTTGCTTACATCGCGTCAGTTTGCAACTGCGACGGGGAGAGTTTTATTTTCTCACGGGTGCTTCGGGGTCGGGTAAATCCACCCTCTTAAAACTTCTCTGTGGCCAAGTTCGCCCAGATCAGGGCATAGTTCGCCTGTTTGGTGAGGAAGTCAATCCCCAGCAGGATCGGCGGATGGCACAGTTGCGGCGGCGCCTAGGGGTGATTTTTCAGGACTTTAAGCTCTTGGGCGATCGCTCGGTGGCAGACAATGTGGCTTTTGCGCTGCTCGTGCGCGGTATTCCCAAAGCAGAAATTCAGCAGCGGGTGCAAACGGCGCTCAAACTGGTGGGCCTGAGCCACAAAGCCAATGCCCCTCCCCAATCTCTATCGGGGGGAGAGCAGCAGCGGGTGAGCATTGCTCGGGCGATCGTTGGTGGTCCTGAGCTATTGCTGGCGGATGAACCCACGGGTAATCTGGATCCCCAAACCAGCCAGCAAATTCTTGCCCTGATCCACCGCCTCCATCAACATGGGCTAACGGTTCTCTTTACCACCCATGACTTAGCCTTGACTCGCTTAGTTCCCCATCGGATTCTCCATTTGCACCATGGAAAACTTGAGTCCCCTACCCACCCTTGACTTTTTGCTTCCAGAAGTGCGCCGCAGTCTCTGGCGCGGTGGTTGGCTCAATGGTGCAGCGGTCATTGCTGTGGCCGTGACACTCTTTATTTTTGGTTGGGGCTGGCAAGTGTCGCAACTCCTCGGCGCTAGTGTTGAGTCCTTGGGTAATCGGTTAGAAATTACGGCCTATGTCTCGCCTACGCTTCCCGCAGCCAAGGTGGCCAGCCTCAAGGAACAGTTGGCAGCATTACCGGGGGTAGCCGACCTCACTTGGATTGATCGCGATCGCGCTTGGGCAGAATTACAAGCTGATTTAGGCCTCAAAAGTGAACAAGGTGGCTTAGACCTCTTTGACACCAATCCCCTCAGCGATGAAATCAAGATCCGCGCCCAAAGCCTCCCACAGGTGGCTCCCCTAGCTAGCCAAATTGCCCAAAAAGAAGGCATTGAGTCTGTGCAGTATCTTGAGCGCGCCCTAACAGGCCTGCAAAGTGTGCAGCGGGTGGTGCGGGGAGTCACGTTCATTTTGGTGCTGCTCCTGAGTTTAACGGTGGTTGCTCTGGTGAGTGCTATTTTGCGGTTGATTATCCTTGTGCGCCAACCTGAAATTGAGATCATGACTCTAGTGGGCGCCACCCAAACTTGGATTTATACGCCCCTATTTATTCAAGCCGCTAGTCTAGGTGGCGGCGGCGGTTTACTGGCGTGGATGGTTGGCTGGGGCACTAGTCAACAGCTTCAGCAGTGGTTAACCCAACAGGCCAGTTTTCGCGCCCTTGCCAGCAATGTCTCCATTGAATGGTCGGTGGGCTTGGGGGTCTTCCTGATCATCACTGGGGTGATTTTGGGGCTAGTGAGTACCCGATTGGCACTGCAAACCACAGCCTCTATGCCAAAATAGTCTTGATTCTTTCTAGACTCAGCAGCACTGGAAAAGAGCCTCTGCATGAGCAATGGTGGGCAGCCAGAAGTGTTTGGCTATCTGGTGACCGACCCCACAGATGCAGCTCAACGCTACCGTTCTCGGCGGCTTTGCCCTTTTAACAATAAAGTACCCAATTGCACAAAAGACAAGGCCAAAAATCCCCTCGGTGTGTGCAGTGTTTATCATGAAGGGACACCCGTTATTACTTGTCCAATTCGCTTTCGTCAGGATTGGATCGTTGCTGATGCTGCTGCCGATTTCTTTTTGAAGAGAGAACACAGTGGACTTCTCTTACGGAAGTGCGTCTCAACAATGCCCATGGCAAGTCTGCTAGAAACATCAATGTTGTTCTTGTTGCCTATGATGAAAGTGGCAGAGTGACTAATGAAGTTTCTTTGAGACACCTCCCGCGCCCAAGCAGGTACCCAAAGATAAAGCTGAGATGGCATGGCTGATCTATGACCTAGGGCTACGCAAAGCAGAGGGGACTGACTCAGAGCGATATTATTTGACGAAAGTAGATGAGGTTTTAACAGAATTTCAACCTGCATTGCTGGCGATTACAACTCCATCCCCCGGCACGATCGACCATTTCATCAAAATTCTCCAAGAAAAACTTGATGACCAATTGGAGGCTCCTCCAGTCAGGGATTGGCTCGCGTTGGTATCCAAAAATACTTGCCCAGAGACTGATGAACCTCAATCATATTGCTAGCCGGATGGATTTCCGCTGTGACGATGGCTTAAATGTCATGGTCGAGTTTGCTAATCGTAAAGATGCAATCTACTTCATTGATCCTCCCTATACGGCGGGTGGTAAGAGTGCTGGTAGAAGGCTCTACAAATATCATCAAATCAAATTGATCACGAATATCTCTTTCGAAGATGCAGCTCACTTTCGGGAAACTTTCTTATGACATATAGTGATGCCAAAGAAGTTCAAGAGATGGCGGCTCAGCATCAGTTCAGGTACGTTCAATTTTGATGAAAAATACCCATCATGCTACGATAAGTGAGTTAGTGATTGGACGAGATTTACTATGGTTAGATACTAATGCTTGCCTACAGCAGTCTTGGCGCTTTGAGCATATTCAATCCTTGTGAAAAGGACTGCACGCTGCTTCCTCTTCCTGTAACAAAAGCTAAATACTCATCCAATCTCAAAAACCACCTAATGTATAACCCAACTAACGAGTGATATGACACAATCTACGGCTGACGAAAAGGCAATTGTGCAAAACTACTTCAACACGACCGGATTCGATCGCTGGCGGCGCATCTATGGCACGGAGCAGGTCAGCAAGGTGCAAGCGGATATCCGCATGGGACACCAACAAACGATTGATACGGTGCTGGCATGGCTCAAGGCCGATGGCTCCCTCAAGGGTAAACTCATTTGTGATGCCGGCTGTGGTGTTGGTAGTCTGAGCATTCCCCTTGCGGAATTGGGGGCACGGGTCTATGCCAGTGACATTTCCGAGAAGATGGTGGCTGAAGCCCGCGATCGCGCTGCTGTTCAATTGAATGGCCACCATGAACTCATCCTCAGTGTGAGCGATCTTGAAGCCCTGCGGGGACAATACCATACCGTCATCTGCCTCGATGTCCTCATCCACTATCCCGACAGCCAAATGGCAGGGATGCTAGCCCACTTGAGTTCCTTGGCGATGGAGCGGCTGATCCTCAGCTTTGCCCCCAAAACACCAAAATATACGCTGCTGAAAAAAATTGGTGAATTCTTCCCCGGCTCCAGCAAGGCCACCCGTGCTTATCTCCACAGTGAGGAATTTATTGTCGGGATTTTGCGAGACTTGGGTTGGCGGATTGAACGCAATGCCATGACCAAAACCCGCTTTTACTTTTCGCGACTTCTAGAAGCAGTGCGCGCCTAAATGACGAGCCTCAACTTGAGCTTGGCGGATCTGCAAGCCTTGGGGCGCCAGTGGGGGACATGGCTGCCGCCGGGGACGGTGCTCTTGTTAGCGGGGGAGCTAGGAGCAGGGAAAACCACGTTTGTGCAAGCCTTGGGGGAGGGATTGGGTATTGCGGATGTCATTCAAAGCCCCACCTTCACGCTGATTCAGGAATACCCCGAAGGGCGTGTGCCCCTCTATCACTTTGATCTCTATCGCCTTACCCCCGCCGAAGTGGCGGAGTTGGCACTGGAACGCTATTGGCTTGGGGAAGAAATTGATCTGGGAATTGTTGCCATTGAGTGGCCCGATCGCCTGCCAATTCTACCCCCAGACTACCTTAGGCTCCAGCTTCAACGACAGCAGGATCGCACCTGTCTAACTCTAGAGGCTGTAGGGGCAGCGACATCACTGTTGCCCAAGTGCTTAAATCTTTGAGGGCGCGATCGCGATAGGCAGCATAACGCAAGGCCTTTTGCCGAATTTTTTGCTCTAGAGGTGGCAAAATACCAAAGTTGGGGGGCATGGGCTGGAAGGTTTTGCTCTCTGCCGTACTGATGTAGTGAAACAGAGCACCGGCCATTGTGGTTGGGGGCAATACCAAGGGGGTGAGTCCCCGTGCCAAGCGAGCCGCGTTCGTTCCGGCTAACCAGCCCCCCGCTGCTGCGGCCGTATAACCTTCGGTACCCGTAATTTGACCCGCTGCTAAGAGGGTGGGGCGATCGCGAAACTGAAGACTGGCACTCAACAACTGCGGCGCATTGAGGAACGTATTGCGGTGCATTACCCCCATGCGCACAAACTCCGCCTGCTCTAAACCGGGGATCATCCGAAACACCCGCTGTTGCTCCCCCCAGCGCAGATTCGTTTGAAAGCCCACCAAATTCCACAGTTGGCCGTGGCGATCCTCTTGGCGTAGTTGTGCCACCGCATAGGGACGCTCTCCCGTACGCGGATTCTGCAAGCCCACAGGCTTCAAAGGGCCAAATCGCAGGGTATCCACCCCCCGTCGTGCCAACTCCTCTACCGGTAAGCAAGCCTCAAAAAATTGGGCACGCTCGCGCTCAAAGTCCTTCAGCGGCGCCGGTTCAGCTTCACAGAGGGCTTGCCAAAAGCGCTGGTATTCTTCAGCAGTGAAGGGACAGTTGAGGTAGGCGGCTTCCCCCCGGTCGTAGCGGGAGGCCAAAAAGGCCACTTCACGGTTAATGGACTCCCCGACCACAATTGGGCTGGCAGCATCAAAAAAACTCAGGTAGTCCAGTCCCGTAAAGCGTTGAAGATCGGTACTTAGGGCTTCACTAGTCAGTGGTCCAGTGGCCAACACCACAATCCCGCTTTCTGGGAGGCAGGGTAGTTCTTCGCGCCGCAATGTTACAAGGGGATGGCTTTCGAGGGTTTTAGTTAACTCACGGCTAAACTGGGCGCGATCCACCGCTAGAGCACCGCCGGCGGGCACTTGATGGCGATCGGCAGTGGCAATAATCAACGACCCGAGGGCACGCAGTTCATGGTGCAATAGCCCTGTGGCGCGATCGCTGGCCTTGGCACCAAAGGAATTACTGCACACCAACTCTGCCAACTCCGCCGTATGGTGGGCTGGACTGGCCACTTGGGGGCGCATTTCATAGAGGACCACCGGCAGACCCGCACGGGCAATTTGCCAAGCCGCTTCTGTACCGGCTAAACCGCCGCCAATGACCGTAATCGGTTCCATTGCTATCCTTTTGGGGGAGACTCCACTGGAACATCTGAGGTGGGTAACGCCGCTGAGTCCTCTGCCTCTGGCTTAAAGACCGAACGCAACAGAGGTGGTGCAACGAACGTGGTCAGAATCACCATGACAATAATGCTGACATCTAGGGCCTTCGAGAGCACACCGCTAGCCGAGCCGACAGCCGCAAAAATCAACCCTACTTCACCGCGAGGCACCATACCAATGCCAATGGCCCAACGGTTAATTCCCGGCTGACCAAAGACGGTTGCTCCTGTTACCACCTTACCAACAATGGCCACAACTACAAGGAAGGAGGCAATAATTAGACCCTCACGATTGGCCGGTTCTAGGGGATTAAGAACGCTAATATCAGTGCGGGCGCCGACACAGACAAAGAACACCGGCACCAGCATATCGGCAATGGGCAAAATCTGCTCCTCTAGCTCACGCCGCTTCTCTGTTTCCCCCAAGACCAAGCCAGCAGTAAAAGCACCGAGAATAGCTTCCAGTTGCAGGATCACGGCGACATAACCAAGGACAAAGGCAAAGATGAGGGAGGGAATGAGCAGGTTACCGCGCGTTGTCAGGCGATCAACCATCCCCAGAAAGAAGGGACTCAGCAGCCGCCCCACGACGACAGAACCCACCAAAAAGACTACAGAGCTAATAATCAGATAGATCACATTGCTGATCTCGACCGTGCCGGTTTTGGCTAGACTGGCCACCACTGCCAGCACGATAATGCCGAGAATGTCATCGAGAACTGCTGCCCCAATGATGATTTGACCTTCTGGGGAGGTGAGGCGTTGAATTTCCGCCAAGACTTTGGCTGTAATCCCAATGCTGGTTGCCGTCAGAGCCGCCCCCGCAAAGATAGCGGGTACCAAGTCCACATGAAAGAGCGTCACAAGGCCGAAAGTTCCTGCAACAAAGGGAGCCACCACCCCCACCACAGCAACGACAGCCGCCTGGGGGCCCACCTTGAGCAAGCCCTCTAAATCCGATTCCAAGCCAATCTCAAAGAGCAGGATCATGACGCCAATTTCCGAGAGGACGGAAATCACTTCGCTGGCGGTACTGGCAACCACTGAAGCGACAGTGCCATCCATGTCTGCCGTCTGCTGAATAAAGGTCGTCAGGACAGAGGGTTCCGTTGACCCCCCTTCGGAAAAAACCAACAGGTGCAAGACGGAAATACCAACAACCACACCCCCTACCAGTTCGCCCAGTACCGGTGGAAAGTTAATGCGGGCACAAATTTCACCGCCGACTTTGCTGGCAAAGTAGATCACCACTAGACTCAGCAGAACAGCGGCCAAGATCAATGGACCTGCTTCCGCCAAGTTCACTGATTCTGCTGCAACATCGGCAAGAACAGGTTGAAAAAGTGACGTTATCAAGGGCATAGCAGCAAATGTTAAAAACTCTTTAACTAAGTTAAGCACGCCTTCCCCTTCAGCTCAACCTTGAATTGACTGAACCGAACTTGGCTCTTTGTTGTCTAATTGCGGTGGGATTTCAACATGGTTACCATAGTCTTTTATACGGGTATACGGGCGATCGCCCCAGCCTTTAGGAATGGGCATTCTATCAGTGATGAAACGTTTAGGGAGAAATAGTGAACATTCGTCTCCATGGTGGATCTCCCCCTTGGGCGGGTGACCAGCGACGCTGGGAGCAACGACAGGCACGGTAAATTGTTATTGAGGGGGCAGTTGCCCTTTTTATTTTGAGCGATCGCTAACCAAAAGCAGCCTCAAAGCTAGCCTATTACTGCTTCTTGGGCTAAGCCATGAGTTTTTCTAAACTTTCCGCGAAAAGATTCTTGGTATAGTAGAAGCGTTTACGAACTACTGTCCACTCGTCATTGGGTCAGCCATGCTACTGAAGTCCACAACACGCCACGTTCACATCTATGCCGGCCATGTGGTTGATGGTGAAGTTCATCCTGATACGGAAACACTGACGCTGAATGTGGATCCCGATAACGAATTGGAGTGGAACGACGCTGCCTTAGCGAAGGTGGAAGCCAAATTTCAGGAGTTGGTGGCCAATGCCGCAGGGGAAGACTTAACGGAATACAATTTGCGGCGGATTGGCTCAGACTTGGAGCACTTTATTCGCTCGTTACTGATGCAAGGGGAAATTGGCTACAACCTCAATAGCCGTGTGCGCAACTACAGTCTGGGGATTCCCCGTGTGAATCACTCCTAGATTCATTGATCCTCAATCGCGGATTAT
>NZ_DVEH01000060.1 GCF_015295825.1 Thermosynechococcus sp. M98_K2018_005 | reverse complement strand
CTAAAATTCTCCTTGCAGGGCGGCTTGACAGCGATCGCACAACTGGGGATGCAAGGCCGATTGGCCAACGCTTTCAGAATAATTCCAGCAGCGGACGCATTTCTCGCCTTTAGCATGACCGACGCCAATCCATAACCCTTCGGCTTCAAGGACATAGGGCACGTCCACCCTTTCCTGTTGCGGTGTCAGCTCCACCTGCGACACTAAAAAGAGATAGCGCAGTTCATCAACGCCATTGCCACTGAGGGCATCACTGGGATTCATCTCCGCAAGGCGATCGCGCCACTCTAGATCGGCAACATAGAGCCACACTTTGGCTTCCAAAGAGGCGCCAATGAGCTTTTCGGCACGGGCCTGTTCGAGTACCTTATTTACCTCTAGGCGCAGTTGCCGCAGGCGTTGCCACTCACTCGCTAGCCGCGGATCATGCCCCTGGGCGGGAAGCTGTACCCAGCCGCTCTGAAAAACCGAAAGATAGGGGGTTTTGAAGGGCAAATGCTGCCAAATATCCTCGGCTAAATGAGGAAGCACCGGAGCAATGGCACGGGCGAGGTTTTGAACCGCAATGGCCAGCACAGTTTGACAACTACGACGGCGATCGCTCGTGGGAGCACTGATGTACAGCCGATCCTTGGCAATATCGAGATAAAAGTTTGACAGATCAACAACACAAAGATTTTGAATGGTTTGGAAAAAGCGATAGAACTGAAAGCTATCGAAGGCCGCCGTTACTTCACTGAAGACCTCGTGCAGCCGATGCAGCATATAGCGATCCAACGCGGGCAGTTGGGCATAGGGAATCGCATCTTGATTGGGGTCAAAGTCGTGAAGATTCCCGAGGAGAAAGCGCGCCGTATTGCGAATCTTGCGATAGACATCCGCCAACTGCTTGAGGATATTTTTACCAATGGGCACATCATTGGCATAGTCCACGGAGGACACCCACAGACGCAATACATCGGCACCATAGGCAGGGTCTTGCTTTTGGTTTTTGCCCCCTTCAATCACTTCGCGGGGATCGGTGACGTTGCCGAGGGATTTGCTCATTTTCCGTCCTTGCTCATCGAGGACAAAGCCGTGGGTGAGGACGGCCTTGTAGGGGGCTTGGCCTTTCACCGCAACCCGTGTTAGCAATGACGATTGAAACCAACCCCGGTGTTGGTCAGAGCCTTCGAGGTAGAGATCCGCCTGTTGATCGCCAAGAACCGCTGCCCAAGAGCATCCAGAATCAAACCAGACATCCATCGTGTCGGTGCCCTTTTCGTAGCGATCGGCTTGATCCCGAAGGGATTCGGGGAGCAATTCTGCAACGGAGAGTTCCCACCAAGCATCGGAGCCGCGATCGCGAATAATGGCTTGCACATGGGTAATGGTTTCTGCGGTTAATAGAGGTTCCCCCGTTGCTTTGTCATAAAAGACGGGAATGGGCACGCCCCAACTGCGCTGCCGCGAGATACACCAATCAGAACGCTCCGCCACCATCGCCGTAATGCGGTTTTCTCCTTGGGCAGGAATCCATTTCACCTCGGCGATCGCTCTGAGGGCAGCATCGCGAAAGCCTTCAACGGAAGCAAACCACTGCTCCGTGGCGCGGAAGATGGTTGGTTTTTTCGTGCGCCAGTCGTAGGGATACTTGTGGACATAGGGTTCTTCCTTGAGGAGGGCGCCACATGCTTGCAGTGCCGCAATCACCGCCTCATTCCCTTCCTTGAGCACATTGAGACCGGCAAATGGTCCCGCTTCTGCCGTAAAGCAGCCATTCTCATCCACAGGCGATAGGATCGGCAAGCCATAGCGTTGACCCACGGCATAGTCCTCTAAGCCATGACCGGGGGCGGTATGCACTAGTCCCGTCCCTGATTCTGTGGTCACATAATCACCACCAATCACAATCTTGCTCTCGCGCGCAAAGAGGGGATGGCGATAGCGGCTATGTTCTAAATCAGCCCCTTTGGCCGTAGCCACCACCTTCAGCGTGCAACCAAGGGTGTCACTGAGCCGCCCTACGAGATCTGCAGCAACAATTAAGTACTGGTAGCGGCCACTGGGCTTGACCTCAACAAGGGCATAGGTGAGATCGGAATTCACACTCACCGCCAAGTTAGCGGGAATTGTCCAAGGGGTCGTTGTCCAGATGGCCACCCCCAATTTCCCTAGGGCTTTGTACCAAGACTTAGCTAAGCCTGCAGGCAACTCGATGACTTCAAAGGCAGCATAGAGACTACGGGAGGTGTGGCCTTCGGGATATTCTAGCTCTGCCTCAGCGAGGGCGGTTTTAGAGCTAGGACTCCAATGGACGGGCTTGAGACCCCGATAGATATAGCCCCGCAGCACCATTTCGCCAAAGACACCGATTTGGGCCGCTTCATAGTCCGGGGTGAGGGTCAAGTAGGGGTGCGTCCAGTCGCCCCAAACCCCATAGCGTTGGAAACTCTGCTTTTGCTCCGCTACGGTTTTGAGGGCAAATTCCTTGGCCTTTTGGCGAAGGGTGAGGGGGGTAAGCTGGGCACGCTGTTCGGGTTTCAGGTTTTGCAGCACCTTGAGTTCAATAGGCAGGCCGTGGCAGTCCCACCCCGGGCGGTAGTGAACCTTGCGTCCCCGTAAAAGTTGGTACTTGTTGATGATGTCCTTGAGAATTTTGTTGAGGGCATGGCCAATGTGGAGAGCGCCATTGGCGTAGGGGGGGCCATCGTGGAGAATAAAGACCTCACCCGGATTAGTTTGCTGAAGGGTTTCATAAATTTGGTGCTGTGCCCAAAAGGCCTGCAATTGGGGTTCCCGTGTTGCTGCATTGGCCCGCATTTCAAAGGTGGTTTGGGGCAGGTTGACAGTGTCTTTGTAGTCGGGGGTCACGTCAGTCATGGGTGGGTACAGCGGGGTATGATCGTTTGAGGGCAAGCAAAAATTGGGAATGGATTCAATTGTAGGGGAACTGTTCTTGCGGACTCAAGGATGATTTCCGTTTTAGGTTTGGATCTGGGGCGCAAGCGCATTGGTGTGGCAGGGTGCGATCGCTTGGGGCAGTTGGCCACAGGCATTACAACCATCCAGCGGCGGAATTTTGCCAGTGACGTGGCGCAGCTTCGACAGATTTGCCAAGAGCGAGGGGTGGAAAAGTTAATTGTCGGCTTGCCCTACACCCTCGATGGTCAACTGGGTTCTCAAGCCCGGCAGGTGCAACATCTGGCGCAAAAAATTGGCGCGGCCTTGAACTTGCCCGTGGAATATATGGATGAGCGACTCACCTCCTTTCAGGCGGAGGAGATTCTCAAACAGCGGCGGCGATCGCCCCGTCACCACAAGGACTTAGTGGATCAAATTGCTGCTGCCCTGATTTTGCAGCAATGGCTCGATGCCCGTTCTCAAGCGGCAAAAGCAACACTGGCACCCGCTAATCCGCAGCTATAACTGATGCTGCAAATTTGTCTTCCCAAATTCTTGGGCACGGGTTACCATCTCTGGGGCTGAAACTGCGCATCATTCAGAATCGCCACCCCATCTCCCGACTGCGCCAACACAAACAGACCTTGCCGATAGGCATAGCGAGCCACTTCAGGGGGCACGATCATCCCGGCTACGGCGCCCAAGAGCTGGGTGTCACGATACTGATGAGCCAAACGACGAAATTTAGCAATGCGCTCCAGATGCTCATCTACATCCCCTTGGCTCAGTTTGGTTTTCACCTCGACGAGAACCGCTTCATTTGTATTGACGACTAGCAGATCAATTTCTAAACTCTCGTTGCCATCTTGGAGAATGACATCACTGTAAAGTTGAGAAACCGCAATTCCGCGACTTTGAAATAAGCGCAGTACGGCGGGGCGCACCTGCCATTCCACAAATTCCCCAAGGCGATTGCCGAGTTTGCCCAGTTGCTGATTGAGTTGGCGCGCTTCTTCTCGCAGCAGTCGTTCCGTTTCTTGGAAACGTCGGTCAGTCTCCTGAAATCGTCGTTCCGTTTCTTGGAAACGTCGGTCAGTCTCCTGAAATCGCCGATCCGTTTCTTGAAAGCGGCGTTCTGTTTCCTTTTGAGCTTCTAACAGCTCCCCTAATAATCGCCAAACATCGTCAGGGGTATATGCCTTTGTCATTGCTTGATTGACGGGATTGATTTGATTGGATTGACCGAGCCGTCCTTGAAAGCGCCGCCCCTGGAGTGGGGAGATCAAAAGGGAACTTGCTACATATCTTGATCTTAAATCCTTTGCGGTAGCATCTATCTATCGCTCTCCCCTGCAATAACTATCAATGAACCTAGAGACACTGCGCGCCTACCACGACACCTACCCCGCCCTGCTGAATAAGACCTACCTCAACTATGGGGGTCAAGGGCCGCTGCACCAAGACACGTGGCAGGCCATCATCCAGAGCGATCGCCACATTCAAGAGGAAGGTCCCTTTGCCAATCGCGTCTTTCCCTGGCTAAGCCAACAACTGCAAACCCTGCGGCAAGAACTAGCACAGCTTTTAGGAACAACCGCAGACACCCTTGCCCTCACAGATTCAGTCACGACGGGCTGCAACATTGTCCTTTGGGGCATCAACTGGCAAGCGGGCGATCGCCTACTCATTTCCAACTGTGAGCATCCGGGGGTAGTGGCGATTACAGAGCAATTGGCACGGCGGTTGGGGGTGGTCGTGGATCGGGTGGCCTTGTGGCCTTGGTGCAATGATGAGGTGGCCGCCATTGCAGCCCAACTCCATCCCCGCACACGCTTGGTGGTGCTCAGTCATTTGCTGTGGAATACAGGGAAACTTTTGCCCTTAAAGAAGATTGTTGACGTTTGCCATCGTCGCGGCATCCAAGTCTTGGCGGATGGTGCCCAAAGTGTGGGCATGGTGCCCCTAAATTTACCCGCCTTGGGGGTGGATTACTATGCCTTTACCGGACACAAGTGGTGCTGTGGACCTGCGGGACTAGGAGGGCTGTACATTCGGCGCGATCGCCTAGCCACATTGGAACCCACCTTTATTGGCTGGCGCGGCATTCACCAAACCCGTGATGCTCAACCCGCGGGCTGGAAGGAGGATGCCAGCCGCTTTGAGGTGGCCACAACCGCCTTTTCCTTGGTACCAGGACTCACCACTGCCCTGCGGGTGCATGATCAATGGGGGACTGCCCAAGCGCGATACGAACGCATTTGTGAGTTGAGTCATTACCTTTGGCAACAGTTACAGGGCATGGTGGGTTTGACCTGTCTGAGTCCCGTGCCGCCGCCGTCGGGCTTGGTGGCCTTTCAGTTGGCCAATGGTCAGCATCGCCAATTGGTGCAAGACCTTGAGGCAGAGAATATCTTGGTGCGGGAATTGCTCTATCCTGCCTCGGTGCGTGCCTGTGTGCATTACTTTACGTTGCCGCAGGAGTGCGATCGCTTTGTTGCTGCCCTCAAACAGTGGCTCCAGAATCATCCTTTCAACTTCTAAACTCTCGTTGCCATCTAGGAGAATGACATCGCTGCAAAGTTGCGAGACGGCAATTCCGCAGCACGGCGGGGCGCACCTGCCATTCCCCAAATTCCCCTGCCGAGTTTGCCCAGTTGCTGATTGAGTTGGCGCGCTTCTTCCCGCAGCAATCGTTCCGTTTCTTTCTGAGCCTCTAATAGCTCCCCCCATAAGCGCCAAACATCTTCAGGGGTATATGCCTGCGTCATTGAAGGATCAGCAGGAAGCTTGTGATTGCCGCGCGGCAATGTCGGCGATCGCCTGCTTGAGAATGCGATGCTCTTGAACTTGAATGCGGGCATGGAGGGTTGCGGGCGTATCATCGGGGAGAACGGGCACTGCTGCTTGCACTAAAATTGGGCCACTATCCACTTCCTCTTCCACCAGATGAACGGTACACCCGGTAATTTTCACACCTGCTGCCAAGGCCTGCTCCACGGCATGCAATCCCCGAAAACTGGGGAGCAAACTGGGGTGGAGATTGATGACTCGCTGGGGGTAGGCATTGAGGAGCACAGGGGTGACAATGCGCATCCAGCCCGCCATCACCACCCACTCGACCCCATAGGCTTTGAGGGTTTCGACAATGGCCGCATCAAAACTTTCACGGCTGGGGTAGTGGCGATGGTTGAGGAGGACACTGGGAATTTGCCACTGCTGTGCGCGCTGCGCCACAAAGGCATTGGGATTATTGTAGATCAGCACTTGAATTTGGGCGGCCAATTTCCCCTGGGCGATCGCCTCGGCAAGGGCAGCAAAGTTAGAGCCATTGCCAGAGGCCAACACCCCCAGTCGCAAAGGGCAAGGAGCGGGGGCGATCGCCGGAGCAGAAGGGACAACAAGAGCCTCACTGGACATGACGAGCATTACTGATTTTAGTGCTCAATAATTCTAAGGCTTTGGCCACCATTGGATCCGTGGGGCGTGCCACCAAGTTGGGATTGAGGCGCAATTCCAGATCGCTACTGGGATCAACCGTCACCAGCACATCGGGAGTAATGCCCCCCGCCGCAATATCGCGACCCTTTGGCGTCAGATAACGAGCCACCGTCACCACGAGGGCAGAGCCGTCCCCCAGTTCATGAACCGCTTGAACCCGCACCTTGCCCAAAGTCGGTGTCCCTACTACGGTTGCGCGACCCTGATCCTGCAGGGCACCGGCTAAAATTTCACTGGCGCTGGCGGAGGTCTGATTCACTAAGACCACAAGGGGCAACTGACTCAAGGCGCGTTGGCGGGCACGAATCGTCTCTTCCCGCTGGTTGTGTTGAATGCGCACGATCACCCCAGAATCGAGCCATTGGCGGCTAATTTCAATGCCTGCTTCTAGGAGTCCCCCCGGATTGTGGCGCAAATCGAGGATAAAGCCTTGCACCTTCTCCCGTTGCAGGACTTCGATCGCCTCTTGCATCTGTTGTTGAGAGCGGCTATTAAAACCACTGAGGCGAATGTAGCCCACCCGAGGATGATTCAAGACCTGAAAATTCACCGTACGCGGAATTTCACCGGCGCGGGTGAGTTCGACACTAAAGGGTTGGGGCTTGCCCTCACGGCGCACCAGGAGGCGCAATTTACTCCCCGCTGGCCCTCGCAACGCCAGATTGGCTCGCTCCAAGGTCAGGCGATCGCTCCCACGACCATTGATGGCCAGAATTTCATCTCCCACTTTCAAATCGGCCTTGGCAGCCACCGATCCCGCTTGGATCGCCTGAATGCGAAAGAACTGCCCCGACTCCACGAGGGTGAGACCCACATCCACCTGCTGGCCTTGGGTTTGCAGGAGCAGTTGACGGTACTCCTGAGGTGACAAAAAGCGGGTATAGGGGTCATTGAGGCGGACAAGGGTTTGCTGAATCACCCGATAGGCACTCTCGCGATCGCGATAGGCTTGGGAGAGCAACTCCTGACGAATAGCTTGCCAGTCGAGACGATTGAAGCTGCGATCCAAATAGCTTCTGTAGATAATTTGCCATGCCTCATCCACCAAGGCCTTGGGAGCATCCTTGAACGTACTGGTGCCCCCCAGTGCTGGCGGCATTCCCAATAGCGCAACACCGACTCCGAGAATTGCCCAGTGTTTCACCCGACAAATCCATAGACAATGCCTCGCCCCTATTCTATCGTCCCCCCATCAAAAAATCCCCCTCACGGGGAGGGGGAAAGGGGAGGGCATTAGAAGCTAAACGTCGTCCGCACAGCCCCCACCACGATCGGGTCGTTGGTCGAGTTGCTATTGGGATTAAAGATGGCAATCACACCGGGTGTAATCGAGATGTTACGATTCACCGCAAAGCGGTAGAAGCCTTCTAAGTGGTAGGAGTTAAAGCGAGTAAGGGAATTAGGAGGCAAATTTGGTGGTAGAGGGCCATTAGCATCAAATAATCCACTGAGGCTAATCACCTGGGGTGGTTGACCAAAGACCAGACCCAGTAAATCCCGTTTATTCAAGAGATCAGGGACTGCAAATGTAATAGCCCAGTTCAGTACGTCAGCGCTATCCGCCCTAAGTATATAGTCCGCAGCATTTTGTACAGTGTCTACATTTGCATAGCCTACCCAACCTGCCACGTTAAGCTGTTTTATTGGGCGATAGGTGAACTGAAAACCTACAGCGTCGGAAGTAGTGTTTGCAAAGTTAACTCTCGTGGGATTTGCAGCGGAAAAGAGACCACTACTCCCTGTGTTACCAAAGGGATCAAGCCCAAAGGAACGCACATAAGTTAAACCAAGGGCGAGATTCTTGGTTGGCTGCACATCCACTTGCGCTAGTGCTGCAAAAGCTCCACCAAAGAAGCCATTAGTATTACCAACAGCATTGTTAGGACCCGGAAGGTCATCTGCATTACTAGTAGGATCATTGGCATTAGGGGCAAGGTAACCCACATTCAGGGTCACGCCGGTACCCTTCTGTTTGTTACGCACCACATCGTACTTAAAGCTGACCCCCGCAGCGTTTGCAGCATTTCCTGCGCGGTAAATGGGGTTGAAGCGACCAAAGCGAGACAGGGCACCCGTATCACTCGACTGAAGGAGGGGATTGAAATTGTTGAAGTTGTCGTTGAATTCACCACCCCTGAAGTCGAGAATGAGTTGACCCCGACTGGTGACAGGGAAGCTGTAGAACGCCTTTTGTAGGTCAAATGCGCCGCCACTGGTCCCATCATACCCAAGACGCCCCATGTTGGTATTCATCAATGATGGGATT
>NZ_DVEH01000092.1 GCF_015295825.1 Thermosynechococcus sp. M98_K2018_005 | reverse complement strand
GAGTTGGCTGTATCCCCTCGCTGAAGCGGAGGGGTTTTAGCCTGCCCACATCACTTCTATAAGTATTTCAGATACCTTGGGAGTCTCAAATTACGAAAACGATACACAGCGTGACTGGCAGCCAACTATTAAGGCTGGGGTTTTCCCCTAGTATCTAAATTGGAGCGTGATGGCTCCCTGCCTTTTCTATACATGAGAGGACAAGATTCATGGCAACCTACAAAGTAACGCTAGTGCGTCCTGATGGAAGCGAAACAACAATTGACGTACCCGAAGATGAGTACATTCTGGATGTGGCGGAAGAGCAAGGCCTAGACCTGCCCTTCTCCTGCCGTGCTGGTGCTTGCTCCACCTGTGCCGGTAAGCTGCTGGAAGGAGAAGTGGATCAGTCGGATCAGTCCTTCTTGGATGATGACCAAATTGAGAAGGGCTTTGTGCTTACCTGTGTCGCCTATCCCCGTTCTGACTGCAAAATCCTGACCCACCAAGAGGAAGAACTTTACTAAGGGGATTTTGCACAATTGATCTTGCTGGGGCGGTTGTCGTTGGGCATCCCCCCTTTATTTTGGTGACGGAGTCCTTAAGATGGAAGTAGTGATTGGTGCCTGCTGATGGTTTCTGACTTGCCTCCCACTGGTGATTTGATTATCCGTCCTTTGGCCTATCGGGATGTGGAGGTGGTGGAACAGCGGCTGTGCCATGAGGGGGTACATGCTCAACCCTTTGGTCTGCCGTCCTTGGCGGGTGGCCTGATGACCTCACCGCTGCATCTATTGCAGTGGCTAACGGGGATGAGCAAGCAGCGGATTTATGTCGCGGAGCGGGACAACCAAGTGTTAGGCGTTGTGCAGGTGGCTCCCTTTAATGAAAGTCGCACCACATGGCAGGTACAGCAATTGGCCGCCCAAGAGTTTACGGAGGTGGGTACACAACTCCTGCGCCATTGTTTTAGTACCCTTGTGGAAGCCCGTACGTGGATAGTGGAAATCAATATTGACCATCGTGAGGCACTAGACCTCTACCGCCAAAATGGCTTTCAACCCTTGGCCCATCTCACCTACTGGCAAATTTCAGCGGATCAGTTGGCAGAACTGGCAGAGGGCACGCCTTGCTTGCCTAATTTGCTGAAGGTCACGAATGCCGATGCACGGTTGCTGCATGAGTTGGATACGATGTCGATGCCGGCACTAGTGCGCCAAGTCTTTAATCGCCACTATCGGGATTTTCAAACGAGTCTTTTGGATTGGCTACAGCACGGTTTGGCCAGTTGGTCGCAACAGGTGCAGGTGCACCGTGCCTATGTGTTTGAACCGCAGCGTAAGGTGGCGATCGCCTCCTATACACTCCATACCAGCCAAGATGGAGAGACGCCCCACTGGCTAGACTTAACGGTGCATCCTGCCTATACAACTCTGTATCCGGGGGTACTGACCCACATTGCCCGCCTAGTGCAGGCGTATCCACCCGTACCTCTACTGCTGTCTTCGACGGATTACCAAGGGGAGCGGGAAGCCTACCTTGAAAGCCGGGCTGAACCTATCCGCCGCAGTTTAATGATGTCCCGCTCGGTGTGGCACAAGGTGCGGGAAGTGCGATCGCCCCTGCCGGAAGGCTTGACCTTATCAGAAGTCCTCCAAGGCCTGCAAACCCATCGCCGCCCTCAACCCGGTCAGATGAATACTAAAGAGGGAGCACAGGCCTACTATCACAAGCATCCCCCCGAAAATACGTCGCCTCCGGAAGCCCAATCCTAATCTTGGGAGAGGGAAATTTCTGAGGTTTCGGTGTAGTCTTGGAGGGCTTGCAGGAGACGTTGGATTGTGGTTGCATTGTGGAGGGGTAGCTGTTCAGGTTCAGCAGCCAGCACTCGCTGCGGTAGATTTTCGAGGGGTTGACCATAGGTATTGCCCTTGGTGGCCAGCGGTGTACTTTGGGGCAGCGGATTCAGGAAGCTAATTTGCTCGGGCAAGTAGAAGATGGGTTGTAGTTGCTCTAGGGGGAAGGTGCCATAGCCTTGGGCATCCGCTGGATGGTGTTGCCAATAGTCCAAGAGAGTCTGGCGATCGCAAAAACCCAGCATCTGTGCTTGACGGCGATCGCGATCCAAACCAACGGCAACCGCTAAATCGGCGTTGATCACCCCCAAAAATGTCGGGCAATGAATCCGCAGAGACTCTCCCGTCTCGACAGGATGGATAGATAACTGCACCCCTTCCAAGTTAAGATCCGCAATGTCCAAAAGGTCAAGAGCCTCTGGCCGCTCACACCAAGTGGTACTCAGGGTGAGATCACCGGGGAGATCGTCGAGATCCTCCTGCTTACGGGGAACACCCTCATTTTCCCACCAGTCTATGAACGAGTAGAGGGCAACCAAATAGGGCAGAACCTGCCGTTGTCGACTGGGACGACATCCTTGAAGCACCCCATGGGCGGCATCCAATATCAGGGAACGAATGGGAACAGTCGGTGCCAAAAAGGAAGTCATAGCCGTCGTCATCCAAACCAGGTACGGAAAAGCAAAGCTGCCTAGGGAAGGTAGTAAATACCGTTATGCTCACACCACTGGGCAAGGGTGGCCTCTATTTGCTCATCAATTTGTTTTGCGGTGCAGAGGCCACGGGCATAGTCAGGGTGAATTTCACGGCGGGTTTGCCGTCGTTGGTGGGGGCTGGGGATTGATTGGGTTTCATACCATCGCCTCATCCATTGGGGAATCTGGGGATCTTGAAAGAATTTACGGTAGAGCCACAGGCGATATTCACGACCGAGGCAGCGAGAAATTGTGGGCTGGCTGACAAAGAGTTCACGGGCAATTTCCGCTTGGGTACGGCGACGCTCACACCAATCCCTGACCCATGTCGGCGTCTGCGGATCATTGAGAAACTCCGCCATACACTCCACCCCTTGGCCATTGCTGGTTGGCAGGGTGCGGGTATCGGGATAGTTGTCAATCCATTCTTGGTTGCCGTCGGTGGAGCAAATGTTCAGAGAGCGAGTGGACTGCACATAGCGTCCAAGGATGCGCCGCACCTGTTGATGAGTGTCACGGGTGTGCTCAACGGTCCAGCCCAAGAGTTGGGCAATGTGCTGGCGCAAACGAGCTGTCGAAGCACGGATACGGGGATCGGTAATTTCTGTTTGGACAATCGTAATCAACTGAGCGCAGGCTTTGGGATCAATCTCCCGCTGCACCTCAGGGGGCGCTGCTTGATAACGATCTTGAAAGACTTGCAGGGCACGGTTATCATAAAAGAGTAGTTCATCGGCCTCGCGCTTGAGGAGTTTGCGTTTTTCATCTGCCAGTTTATTGCTGACGACCGTGCGCGCCCATGCTTCAAAGGTGGGACGCCCATGACCAGTGGCACCAAAGGGCTTGAGGGGGTCAAAGGACTTCATTGCTTCCCAGAGCCAGCCCGTAAGGTTACTTTGGCATTGCTCGGGATCAGAGCTACCTAGGCACACTGTACGCAGCAAATCGCGGTATTCTTGGCGAAACTGGGGGGATAGGAGAACCGTTGCGCCGAGTTCTTGGCGTAGGCACTGGATAAAGAAGGCAAGGAAACACTCGGCCTCTGTTAGTTGCGGAGAGGGATTGCGGTTAGCTAGGGCTGGGCGACTAAAGGCAAGCACCAGTTGCTTGAGGGGTTGATTGTACTGGCCACGATTGAGGCGATCGTACTCATCTTGAATGATGGTGGCGGGAATTTGCAGTAACCGCTGCACCGTTTTTTGCACCGCCTGCTGTTGGAGTTGATCGCGGCTCAGGTGTTCTAGGCAGCGGGGAAAGAGACGATAATAGGCTTCCACTAGGCGTTGCAGATAGCCGCCACGCTGACTAAGCTGCGTATCAATGTTGCGCTCGAGGATGGCTCGCAGGGCTTGAGAGAGGGGCTTGATCACAGCGAGCGATCGCTCCCCAGCCAAATAACGAGACCGAGCTGCCTGCAATAACTGCGGCAGTTGTTCCACCTCAAGATCAGGACTGCGGGTCGAGAGACTCATCCGAAATGGGCAACATGAAAATAATTACTCAACATAGTAGCGGTTTTTGCCGATGTCCTTGGGACGATTGTTAGAATCGCTTAAGAGAGCTCCTCTTCGTGGGATAGGGGGGATTTCATCGCCTCAGGAATCACGGTTCCCAGTTGTGCGGGTAAGCGGGCGATCGCCTGCTGCACAAAGGCACGAATAAATTCATCGCGGCGATTGAGTTGAAACTGCCGTTGCACCACTTCCCCCATGCCGCCATCCCCCCAGTCTTGGTTGTGGCGAAAATACTCAATAAAACTTTTACCGGCAATGCGAGTGAGGTAGGCGGCGGTAATCCCTTGAACTGCTTTGCCAACCACCAGCCCCCCGACACTCAACTGGAGAGCTGTCCCCACCAGATTCATGGCACCTTTGACAATGCCGAGACTGGCCAAGGTTTTACCTAAGGAAAGGGCTAATTCGCGGGCGCGATCGCGATTCAGGTCACAGCCATAGACCTTGCCCATTTCCATTACCATTTGCGCATTCACAGCGGCAGCAGCTAGCAGATCCACCACAGGAATCGGCGTGACACAGACCACACCCGCACTGATCCACTGGTAGCGCTCCACCACCTTATCGGCTTGGCGGCGCCGTTGCTGATCAATGATTTTGCGGGCTTGCTCCCCTAGGCGTTGAGACTGCAAGAGGATATTATCTGCCACGAGGTCATCCCCTTCCTCGCGGAGAATGGCACTCATCCGCCGAATCAGTGGCCAAATATGGGGTTCGGGTTCTAACCACTCTCCTGTGTCGAGGCGAATCGGTTGGGGACGGGCGGCAATGCCCACCACATCTTGGGGGGGAATCAACCCCTTAACTCGCTGCCGTAAATGGCGCAGCAGAGCCAGTTGATCGGCCTCGGAGCGCAAGTCAATTTTATTGAGTACCAACAGCGATCGCTTGCCCATTTCCACCAAGTTGACCAAGGGGGTATATTCCGACTGGCGCAAGTCATCGTCCAAGACAAAAAGGAGTAAGTCGGCTTCGGCGGCAAGTTGGCGGGCTAATTGCTCGCGGTAGGTGCCAGCGACACCCGCTTCTAAGATACCGGGGGTATCAGTAATGAGAATTTCTTGATCCGTATCGGGGAGCCAAAAGCGATAGGTTTGCCCCACCTCCGTAGTGCCCATTGTTGGTGCCACTTCCCCCACCATCTCCCCAATGAGGGCATTGACGAGAGAGGTTTTACCCGCTGAACCGGTGCCAAAGACAACAATGCGCAATTCTTGGCGGTAAAAATCCTCCTCTAGCTCCCGTGCCCGTGCCAACAGCGCTTGCCGTGCCACTTCATCTTCAATTTGACTCAGTTGCTGCCGTAGGGCTTTGAGGTTTTCAGCGGCGGCCTCCGTTTTATCGAGGGGGGCTTGGGGCACAGCGGTGGCGGGCTTGGGCTTGCCCTTGCGTTCGAGTAAATACAGGTAGCGAAAGAAAGTATAGAGCAGCCCCCCCAATAGACCTATGAAAATCAGCACCAAGAGATTGGCCAAAAAGGGCGCCGTAAAAGCCACCTGCACATACAGCCACGTGAGTGCCGATATTAACCAGAGGATGAGCACCAGAATGGCACTGAATCCCAATAGTGGCCAAAACCAACGCTTGGGGGTCATGGCAGGTATTTCATCAGACGCTGCAAGAAGGGCAATTTCAGCGATCGCCCCCGCCATAGGCGCACCATCAGCCCCAAGTTCACCAGAAAGTAGGCAGTTCCCCAGAGACTATTCAGGAACAGCAACAGGCCATGATGCAGAGACTGGGCTTCACTCACACTGGCAGCCCCATTCAGCAGACCATAGCCCAACAGCCAAATGAGACCGATCAGAAGGGCAAGGCGACTGACTTGGCGAGTCTGGCGATCGCTCCCGCGGCGACTCAACTGCCACAGTGCTGGAATCATGCCAAAAATGGGCAGCAAATAGACAAAGAACCACAATCGCTGCAATGTCGGGTTGGTAAAGGCTTCCCGATCTACGGGGTCGAGCGGCTCCATCAAATACTCCCCAGGGGCATGAGCACTGTCGTCAGGGTTTCTTGATTCCTAATATATCGCTGATTGATTAAGAGACAGCCCCGTGCCAAAGTGCTGCATCTTGGGCGATAAATGATCAGCCACATTGCTAAACTGAAGATTGGCCTGTTTGCGGCCATGCCCGCGATCGCCAGTGTTGCATTGTCACTAGGGAATCTGCATTTATGTCAGTGATTCAGGAGCTACACCGTCAACTCGTTCGCAAAGAACGCTCCGCCACTGAAATCACCCAAGCCTATTTAGACCGCATTGCCGCAGTGGAGCCAACGCTCCATAGCTTCTTAACCGTGACGGGCGATCGCGCCCTTGCCCAAGCTGCTGAGGTGGATCAACGCCTTGCTGCCGGTGAAGAGATTGGTTTGCTCACAGGGATTCCCTTGGCCATCAAGGATAACCTTTGCACCTACGGTGTGCGCACCACCTGTGCTTCTAAGATGTTGGAGCACTTTGTCCCCCCCTACGAATCCACCGTGACCCAAAAATTGCAGGCCGCTGGCGCGATCATGGTGGGCAAAACCAATCTCGATGAATTTGCCATGGGCAGCTCCACCGAAAATTCTGCCTTTGGGTTCACCGCCAATCCTTGGAATCCAGAGCGCGTCTCTGGGGGGTCGTCTGGGGGGTCCGCTGCCGCCGTTGCTGCCGGGGAATGTGCTGCTGCCCTTGGTTCCGATACGGGTGGTTCCATTCGTCAACCCGCCGCCTTTTGTGGGGTGGTCGGCCTCAAACCCACCTATGGTTTAGTGTCGCGCTATGGCCTTGTTGCCTATGCGTCGTCATTAGATCAAGTCGGACCTTTGGCACCGACGGTCACAGATGCTGCGATTCTTTTGGGGGCGATCGCGGGGCATGATCCCAAGGATGCCACCAGTCTCAGCGTGTCGATTCCCGACTACACCCAAGCCCTCAAACCCGATCTCAAGGGGATGCGCATTGGCGTTATTCAAGAAACCGTGGGTGAAGGGTTGCAACCAGAGGTGAAATCTGCCCTTGAAGCCGCCCTAAAAACCCTAGAGGCATTGGGGGCAACGATTGTTGAACTCTCCTGTCCCCGCTTTGCCTACGGCCTGCCCACCTACTACATCATTGCCCCTTCAGAAGCCTCGGCGAACCTAGCCCGCTATGATGGCGTGAACTTTGGTTTTCGCGCTGAAGGAGCCAGCGATCTCCTTGAAATGTACATGA
Source organism: Thermosynechococcus sp. M98_K2018_005 (assembly GCF_015295825.1). GTDB lineage: Bacteria > Cyanobacteriota > Cyanobacteriia > Thermosynechococcales > Thermosynechococcaceae > Thermosynechococcus. Next base: position 1,405 of record NZ_DVEH01000092.1, on the reverse strand, counting down.
AAACTCGTGCCCAAGGCTTTGGGGCTGAGGTGAAGCGGCGGATCATGATTGGCACCTACGCCCTTTCCGCTGGCTACTATGATGCTTACTACCTACGGGCACAAAAGGTACGCACCCTGATCAAAGAGGACTTTGCCCAAGCCTTTGCACAGGCAGATGTTTTGGTCTGCCCCACAGCCCCCACCACTGCCTTCAAAGCTGGGGAGAAAACCGCCGATCCCCTGAGTATGTACCTGTCAGACCTGATGACAATTCCCGTGAACCTTGCCGGGCTACCGGGCTTGAGCCTCCCCTGTGGCTTTGATAGGGAAGGGCTGCCTATTGGTCTGCAGTTGATTGGCAACGTCCTAGGGGAAGAGACCCTATTTCACGTTGCCTATGCCTATGAACAGGCCACCCCTTGGCACCAGCAGCAGCCGCAACTTTAGACCCTAGCCGAAACGACCACTGACATCATCCATCGTGGCTTGCTCTTTGGGGTTATTGAAGACGACACTGGTGTAATCATACTCAACATTGAAGAAAACAGTGCGATCCCTCACCCGAGTCGCCTGCTGCATATGGTGGGTCACGATGACAATGGTGTAGTTCTGCTTCAATTCATGGATCAGTTCTTCCACCTTGAGGGTAGAAATCGGGTCAAGGGCAGAACAGGGTTCATCCATGAGGATGACCTCGGGCTTGATGGCGATCGTCCGTGCAATGCAGAGGCGTTTTTGCTGACCCCCCGATAGAGACAGGCCACTTTCTTTAAGCTTGTCCTTATCCCGAAGTGCCGCTTGCCGCAGGGAGGTTTCCACAAGCTCGTCTAAGTCTCCCTTGTACGTATTGACCCGCGCCCCAAAGGCGACATTGTCATAGATGGACTTGGGAAAGGGATTGGGTTTTTGGAACACCATGCCAATGCGCCGCCGCACCGCCACCGGATCTACCTCTGGGGCGTAGAGATCTTTGCCGTAGTAGGTAATTTTGGCTTCGACTCGGGCACCCGGCACCAGATCATTACCCAATAGGCGATTTTGCTCCCCCGCCCAAATTCGGACAGCCACACAGCACCCAAAACACCAATGGGAACACTAATGACGACGGCCACTACTAAGACAATCAACGTGCCCACAATGGCATTGCCAAGACCCCCACCACTCAAGCCGAGGGGCGGCGGCAGCTTTGTAAACAAGTCCAAGTTAATCAGAGATAGCCCTTGAGACGATTAGTGTCAAAATCATTAAGTTAAACCCGCGTAGAGCAGAGCGGCCACCTGATCGTGCCCGGCCTCACAAACTGAGAGGCAATTAGTGAAGCGATCGTCGAGCCAGGTTCAAGGATAGAAATGTTGATACGGTTAGCGTTCCCAACCAGCATGGCTGCGGCCATCGTTTCCCCCAGCGCCCGACCGAGAGCCAAC
>NZ_DVEH01000005.1 GCF_015295825.1 Thermosynechococcus sp. M98_K2018_005 | reverse complement strand
ATAACTGAATACGCTGTAAAAATTGAGCACCTAGGAAAATGTTATAATTGTGATAGGGGGGCGATCGCCCCCTTTTTTCATTTCTCAATGGTGAAATGGCAGAACCCTTGCCGCAGCCCTAAACCTCGGTAACCCTAGCTGATTTTAGAGGGATTGAATTTCTCCAAGTTTTGGTGAATTTTCGTAAAATTACTAAATTGCTGGCCACAGTGTATGATTCATCCCTTAAATTGGTAAAAGGATGGGAGGAGTAGCCTATCTTTCGCCTAACACTAGATTTCTACTGCTTTCAGGATGGATTAGTTAAATAGAACAGCAGCATCTTACAACGAAGGCAGAGGAAGTGTTAAGCCAGTTTATAAAAGTTCACATTCCATTGATGTTCCATTTTGCCTACGTTTGAGGTTCAGATGATGTCGCTCACACCCATGACTCGCTACTACATTCGCCGTCTGCTTGCAGAGCGCGCTGAATCCCTTGGGTTGACCGTGAAGGGTACCGAAAGTGACAGCCAAGCCTTTGCCGATCAATTGGCACGCCTAGAATCCTTGGCGGCAACCAAGTTGGCAGAAATTGAGCTCATGGTTCGGATGCACCAAACCCTCAGCCGCAACGGCCAAACCTACAATCGCTACCTCGCCAATCTGGAACAAAAACTCTTTGCCCTTATGGGTCTGGCGGGACAGCCTCACGAAGAACTGACAGACATTACCCTGCCCCAGCTTGAAGAAACAAAAGGGGCCGCAGCAAAAGGCGTCACCTTGGCTGAAGTGCTAGAACACTTTAACAAAATTGGCGATATCGCCCAGAAATACCTTGGCAAGATGATTGTGGCCAACTATTGGCGGGGTACTCGTCCCTACAGCAGTTGGTTCGCTGACTTTACAGTGACCAATGACGGTCGGGTGGTTTGTCAAGGGTACCAGTCCACCCGCGATGTGTTTCTCAGTGAGGAGCAGCTAGAGCATTTGCAAGGTTGGCTAGAGGCATTTATCCGCCAGTGCCAGCGAGTGCTGCCCCAATTTACAAAACAACTGCAAAAAGCGGGGGTACGCGAAACGGTTTTAGCTTAGAGCTGTATGCGGATTTTCTTTGCGGTTCTTTGGCTGGGATTGATTGTCTATAGCTTTGGTTTTGCACCCCCCGATCAACCGCAAACACTGACACTCATTCAACGGTTAGCGACGGGAGACTGGCAGGGCATTAACCCCCTAATTGTCAGTCTCTTTAATTTGATGGGCGTGTGGCCACTGATTTACACCGCATTGCTGGTGGTGGATGGTCAAGAACAGCGATTTCCCGCGTGGCCATTTGCGGCTTTTAGTTTTGTCGTGGGTGCGTTTGCCCTCTTACCCTATTTGAGCCTGCGCCAGCCAGCACCGATCTTCACCGGAGAACTTAATCGGGGGGTACGCCTTTGGGAATCACGGCTCACTGCCGTTGCCATTGGTTTATTGGCTGGGGGCTTTCTTGGCTATGGCTTGGTCGGCGGCGATTGGCAAGACTTTTGGCAGCAGTGGCAAACCAGCCGCTTTATTCATGTGATGACCCTAGACTTTTGCCTGCTGTCGTTGCTCTTGCCGGTGCTACTGCTGGATGACTGGCAACGGCGAGGGCTGGAAAAGTCACCGTGGCGGTGGTGGAGCCTTGTCCCCCTTTTAGGAGCATTAGGGTACTTGCTTTTGCGTCCGCCCTTAATTCTCTCGAAAAAAAGTGTGGCATGATACAAAAAAATCCCCCTGAATTGGTTTTACTAATCTGTCAATGCTGAACTCTTCACCCGGAGCAAGATTCGCTGGCGTTGAGAGAATTGCATTGTTGGGGGATATCAATGCTGACAGCACCCTATGGGATCGCCACACCACAAGTTAAACCGCCTTGGATTGACACACGACTCATGAACAAAGATCAACCCTTAGCACCCGTCTTTCGCCACATGGCCAGTGGCCTGTTTCCATCCACCACTGAAACCTACGAACGCGGCAAAACCATTTTCTTTCCGGGGGATCCAGCGGAAAAGGTCTATTTTCTCCTCAAGGGCGCAGTGAAGCTCTCACGGGTGTATGAAGCGGGCGAAGAAATTACTGTGGCGCTGCTGCGGGAAAATACGGTATTTGGGGTGCTGTCCCTGATTACCGGTACTCGCTCCGATCGCTTTTACCATGCAGTGGCGTTTACGCATGTGGAGCTATTGGCCGTTCCCATCGAACAGGTGGAAAAGGCAATGCACGAGGATCCCGATTTGCTGATGTTTATGATTCAGGGGCTGTCATCGCGAATCCTGCAAACGGAGATGATGATCGAGACCCTTGCCCACCGCGATATGGGATCCCGCTTGGTCAGCTTTTTACTGATTCTTTGCCGTGATTTTGGTATTCCCACCAGTGCCGGCGTAACGGTGGATTTGAAACTTTCCCATCAGGCGATCGCCGAGGCCATTGGTTCGACACGGGTCACTGTGACTCGCCTCTTGGGGGAACTCCGCGATCAGAAAATGATCTCAATTCACAAAAAGAAAATCACCGTGCATAATCCGCTGATGCTGAGCCAGCAGTTTACCTAGGGGTGAGAGGCCACCAGTTGGCCATAGTCCAGTTTAATCAAGCGATCGGCCACGTCAAAATAGCGATCGTCATGGCTAATCACAAATACCGTTTTGCCTTGAGCCTTTAGCTCGGGTAGGAGTTGGCGGTAGAAAATATCTCGAAAGAGGGGATCTTGATCCGCTGCCCATTCATCAAAGAGGTAGGCGGGGCGATCGTCGAGATAGGCCATCAACAACCCCAAACGCTTGCGCTCCCCTTGGGAAAGAGAGGTTGTGGAGAAGCGGTTGCCTTCTAGGCGGACTTTGTGGCTCAAGCGCAATTTTTCGAGGTAACTTGGCACTTCTGCGAGGCGTTCGGGGGACTCAATACCCAACAGTGACTCAAAAAGATAAAAGTCACTAAAAACCGTGGCAAAGTGTTGGCGATACCATTCGTAGTCCTCAGGCTGCAAACAGTGATCATCCACCCAAATTTCTCCCTGATCGGGAATATACAGCCCGGTAATAATTTTGGCTAGGGTGGATTTACCGCTGCCATTGCCACCGACAATAAAAAGTAGTTCCCCAGCCCGCACGGTCAAACTCAAAGGGCCTAGGGTAAAGGTTGCAGGTTCATCCTCGTGAGTACCGTGGTACTGATGGCGAATCTGTCGCAGTGAGAGGGTTTTCCAGCCAAGGGGAGGGAGTTCGCCTGCCTCGTTGAGGTTTTGGCGCGGATCTCCAAGGCTCAGTTGTAGGGATTCCACCTTCTTGAGGGCAACGCTGGCACGACTAAATACTGGAATGGCATCAATCACCTGTTGCATCGGCAGCATGAGGTAAATGATCGTCAGGACATACCCTGAGAGAACTGTGGGTGGGGCTCCCAACAAATGGGGCAGCGTAAAGAGAAAGAAGCCAATGGTGACAAAGAGCAGCAACTGTCCCCAACTGGCAGCAATGGCAAAGACCATGTACCCTAGCTCGTTTTGCTGTCGTGTTTTCTGGGCAGTGGGTTCTAGCTCCCGATAAAAGAAGGCCAACCGCCGTTGCCGATTGAGCTTGAGTTCTTTATTGCCCTCGGTGAGTGTCCGAAAGTGTTGAAAGAGGTAATCCTGTTGCTGCCGTGCTCGCTCTAGGAATTTGCGTGCTCTGCCCGCTAGAAATAAGTAGCTGCCAGTACCAATGACAATTAAGCCCACAAGGGCAAAAAAGAGGGGCGGCGACAACCAACCCATGTAAATCAAGCAGCCAATGACAATAGCAATGGCATTAAAAAGATTGGGCAGGACTGAGAAGGAACGGGAGACGGCATCCACATCCTCTGTCAGCGTCGCAAGGAGTTGCGGATTGCCAATGGCTTCTAACTGGCGTAGGGGTGAAGCGAGAATCTGGCGACTCAGGAGGAGGCGCATTTCATAAACGGCCTGTTGGGCAGCCCGCACGAGCAGCACTTGGGAGCTAAAGTGGGTCAGCAGTAGGAGCGTGCCGAGAAGAACAAATCCCCAAGGTAAGAAGCGCTGGAGGGCAGGGGTTTTCTGCAGGGCAGCATTCATTAGGGCAATGAGCGCAGCCGTGCTGCCACCGTTGAGAAGTCCAGCGATCGCTGCCGCAACAATCGTCGGCCAAGCCGCCCGTAAAAGAATCCGAAAGAGCCTCACGAATCGGTCGTCTCATCAGGGGTAGAGTTGGACTCAGACTCTTCGAGATTCAACTTGGGAATAAAACTGGGGCGATCGGCATTTTCCCAACCGGGGGGACGCTTCGAGTTGTACCATGCAATGAGGCCAATGCTCACGGCAGCCACAAGACCCAGCAGCAACACCCCATAAAAGGGGATAAAGTTACCTGCACCAACGGTAAAGCTAATCCCCAATAACCCCATCATTGTCCTCGTTAAAATTCCAGGAATATGTAGAACACCACTATATCAACCCTATGGTTGCTTTGAGAATCCTGAGAGTTGGAAGCGGCTGTGCTGCCTAAGGTAGAGTACAAGATAAAGAAGTTTTGCTGACTTTACCCCCTCTTTTCAACAATCAACCATGAGCGATCGCGCCCTTCGCCCGGCTGTTGTGGCTGCTGTGGAACCCGGCTCTATTGCCGCTGCGTTAGGATTTGAACCCGGTGATGCTTTAGTGGCCATTAATGGCGATCGCCCCCGCGATTTGATTGATTATCGGTTTCTCTGTGCCGAGGAATACCTCACCCTCGAAGTACTGGGCAAAGACGGCCAAACCTACGTCCTCGAAATTGAAAAAGACATTGATGAAGATTTAGGACTGGAGTTTACCACTGCCCTTTTCGATGGGTTGATGCAGTGCAACAATCGCTGCCCCTTTTGTTTTATTGATCAGCAACCCCCCGGCAAACGGGAAAGCCTCTACGCCAAGGATGACGACTACCGCCTCAGCTTCCTCTATGGCAGCTACATTACCCTGACGAACCTGCTTCCGTCAGAGTGGCAGCGCATTGCCCGCTTGCGCCTTTCTCCCCTTTACGTTTCTGTCCATGCCACAGTACCCAGTGTCCGCCAACGCCTACTGAAAAATCCACGGGCAGGAGAAATTCTGCAACAGATTCGCTGGTTTCAAGAGCAGCGGCTGCAACTCCATGCCCAAGTTGTTGTCTGTCCGGGCATTAATGACGGCGAGTGTCTCGAGCAAACACTGCGGGATTTAGCCCAGTTCTATGATCCTGAGGAGCCAACTGTGCTTTCAGTGGCAGTGGTGCCCGTGGGGCTGACCCGCTTTCGCCCTGCTGAGGATGAACTGATTCCCGTTACCCCCGACCATGCCCAAGCAGTGATTCAACAGGTACAGGCGCTTCAACAGCAGTTTGAACAGCAGTGGCAAACCCCCTTTGCTTGGCTGGCGGATGAATGGTTCTTGATTGCCGGATCGCCCTTACCCCCTGCCGCTCACTATCAGGACTATCCTCAACTCAGTAATGGGGTGGGAACCATTCGCCTGTTTTTAGAAGAGTTTGAGCTTCATGCCCAACAGCTTCCCCAACGCCTACCGCAGCCGCGTCATCTGAGTTGGGTGGTGGGTAATACGGTGGAACAGGCTTTTGAACCCTTGGTGGCTCGCCTTAATCAGATTGGGAACCTGCGCCTTGATCTCTATGCCCTTGCTAGCGACTATTGGGGACAGCAGATGTCCGTGACAGGGCTATTAACCGGCCATGATTTGATCTATCACCTGAAGGGCAAACCCTTGGGCGATCGCCTACTTCTGCCCAGTCTGATGCTCAAGCACGATGAACCCGTTTTTCTGGATGATGTGCCTTTAGCCACTGTGGAGGAAGCGCTAGGGGTACCCATTCAAGTGGTCTCTGGTGGCGCAGCAGGGATTATTGCCGCTTGTACCCACCCCTAAAATGCCTGATCTTGCCCCTTGGGATCCACGCGGCCTATAATGGCTGGATGCTGTCTGCTGCACACTCAACGCTATGATTGCCACCTCATCCCGTCCGGTTCGCATTGGTTCCCGCAAAAGTCAACTGGCTCTTGTGCAAACGGAATGGGTACAGGCGCAACTGCAAACCCACCATCGCGATCGCGCCTTTGAGGTGGTGACCATGACCACCCAAGGGGACAATATCCTTGATGTCGCCCTTGCAAAAATTGGCGATAAAGGCCTCTTTACCAAAGAGCTAGAACTCTCAATGCTGCGAGGCGAAACGGATTTGGCCGTTCACTCCCTCAAGGACTTACCCACCAAGTTGCCCGATGGTTTAGTTTTAGGTGCGATTACTGAGCGGGAAGACCCAGCGGATGCCCTCGTTTTAGGCGCGAAATGGACAGGACACACCATTGATACCCTACCTGAAGGCACGGTCATTGGTACTTCGTCCCTGCGTCGCTTGGCACAACTGCGCCACCACTACCCCCATCTCACGTTTAAGGATGTGCGGGGCAATCTAAATACTCGTTTGGCCAAGTTGGATGCTGGGGAATACAATGCCTTGATTTTGGCGGTGGCCGGTCTGCGGCGTTTGGGTTTTGGCGATCGCATTAGCCAAGTCTTACCGGCAACAGTGTCCCTCTATGCCGTGGGTCAGGGCGCTCTGGGCATTGAATGCCGCGCCGACGATGCCGACATTTTAGACTTAGTCAAGACCCTCGAACATCCAGAAACAGCAGCCCGTTGCTTAGCAGAGCGAGCCTTTCTACGGCAATTGGAAGGGGGCTGTCAAGTGCCCATTGGGGTGCATACAGTGATTGAGAATGGTCAACTCACCCTCACTGGTTTAGTGGCGAGTCTCGATGGCCAGCGCCTTGTCAAAGACAGTCTCACAGGGGAGCCTGCCAGCGCAGAAGAACTGGGGACGCGCCTTGCCCTAAAACTCCGTGAACAGGGTGCCGCAGAGATCTTGGAAGAGATTTTTGCCACTGTGCGACCGGAACGCTAGTTTGTGCCTACCACGGACTACCAATCATCGTAAAGGCCGCCCAGAAGTAGGGATGACTCAGGGAGCGATCGCCTACAGCAACCTCTGGTGGCAAGGGAATCCCCCCACGAATGGTGCGCAGTTCATTACCCTTGACTGTAATATCGCCCCGCAACATCGCCAATTGCGCTTGCCGTAGTGCCTCAGCCTTGATCGATGCCCTATTCAACTGATTGTAAAAGCCCGTCATCAAAGCCAGTGTCCCCTCATCACTGACATACCACAAACTGGCCAGCACCGACTTTACCCCAGACTGCACTGACAAACCCGCAAATCCCAGCTCGGCATCCAAGTCACCCACCGCTGTACGACAGGCACTCAATGTCAGTAACTCCGTTGCCGGACGATACAGGCGTAAATTCCGCAACTGCAACAAATTCAATCGCCCATCAGTAAAGACAATGTAGGAGTTTTCAGGCGACCCCGGCTGAAACTCGCCATGAGTGGCTAAGTGGATGATTTGATAAGTTCCCTGCCGATGTTGCCGCACCAAGTTGGGAATCGTAAAGTCAGCATTAAGGAACTCTGTGCCGCCCCCTAAATCCTTAGTAATTTGAGCTAGCTCGACGGGTACAGCGGGTAAAGGCGACTGATCTTTGAACTCCGATGCCCCCATGGCCAGAATCCGTGCCTGTTGGACACTGCGATAACGGGTATCCATGAGGCTCATACTGGGCACCAAGGCCATACTAAAGCGCTCAATCAAGAAGCCTTTGCCATCATGGAGTGCCGCCACGGGAATTCCCCGCATGCCGCTGTCGAAAACAAAAGCCAGTGTTTCAACGCCTTGAGCATCCAACTGGGATCGTAAAGGTGCAATTAACCACTGATAGAGTTGCTGGGATGCAGGTAGATAAGCACGGGTATTGACCAAGCGTGGATCCCGCACACTATTCGTAAACTGATCCACCGTTTTTAGGAGTTGCTCACGTCGCACTCCCCGCACTGGTAGGTGAAGTGGCTCTGCCTCTGGCGTCACCATCATTAAATCCAGTTGATCTGGCCGTGCCAGTGTATAAATGACGGCTGGCTTCTTGCCTGTTTGCTTAGCAATTTCATTTAGCACGGCTTGCAAATCTTCAATAGATAATTCACTTCTATCGCAGGGACGACCAAAGTAACTGGTGACCTGTTCACAAGCTCGCTGGTCTAAAAGGCCAAGAGCACGACTGAGATCATTATTAGCCAGTGCAATCTCAATATCCGTTGTCAAAAGAATCGGAGATGACTCAGGGGGCAACTGTGATGGTGCATAGGTAACAGGCGGAGGTGGTTCCAGCAGTGTATTAGCTTCTTGCTCAGGAATAATAGGTACGCTTTGACCTGTATTCTCAAAACGAATATTCCCTACTTCTACCAAGCCTGACAAGGTTCGCGGCCGGGAAATAATGGAGTTCTCTGACTGAATAGCACCTGCTGTTCCATTGCGATCAGAGTTACCAACTAAGAATGGTATGTCGTTGTTGATGAAGATATTGACCGAGCGGCCAAATATGCTAGTGGGCACCCCATTGCGATCAAAGGTTCCTAAAGCGCGCAATGAATTCTCAGCATAGATATCAACTCCACCCGCTCCGGCGTTAATGAAGTTGAAAATAATGTTGCCGCCACTCAGGCTAACGTTTCCACCATTTGTAAAAATATTGCCTGTAGTGATGTTTGGAGCAAATAGGGTAACGCTACCGCCACTTCCAGCAGTATTAATACTTCCCGTAGTCAATTGACCTCGGTAGGCTACAGCATCAAAGTTGCCACCGCCAGTAGTAACATTACCTGT
>NZ_DVEH01000079.1 GCF_015295825.1 Thermosynechococcus sp. M98_K2018_005 | reverse complement strand
TATCCCCTCGCTGAAGCGGAGGGGTTTTAGCCTGCCCACATCACTCCTATAAGATTTTCCCGCCGGGCGGATTCCCCCCCTACGTCTGCAAAATTTTGCGATTATTTCTGTGTTTTTGGGGATTCTCTTTTCCTTTGGCTCCACCTCGGCGATCGCCAACGTCGTGGGTGGCGTCATTCTCATCTTGAGATGACTGCAGTTTTAGGATAAACAATCCCCTCGTTTAAGACTTATCTATTAAATTAAGCTCAATGTTACAAAGAGCTGGTATGAGTCTAAACAAGGTTGGGAGCAGTGGATCATGAGTCTTCTTGGCAATATCATTTGGTTGATCTTTGGTGGCTTCCTCACAGGCATTGGCTATATGCTGGGCGGTGTAACGTTGTGCCTGACGATCATTGGTATTCCCTTTGGGATTAAAGCGATTCAACTGGGCTGGAGTGCTCTATTGCCCTTTGGGAAGCAAGTGGTTGAGGCGCCCGATGCCAATAGCACGCTAACGATGATTTTTAATATCTTGTGGCTTTTGGTTGTGGGCTGGGGCATTGCCCTCAATCACCTATTTTGGGGGTTGCTCTTGGCGGTGACGATTATTGGCTTACCCTTTGCGCAGCAGCATTTCAAGCTGATGATTTTAGGATTACTGCCCTTTGGCCGTGAGTTGAAGTGATTACCAGCAATAGGGGGCTAGGGTGCCCCCTCGATACTTTCGTCCAAAGTCCTACTTGAGGATGCCAAAATAGTAGGCGGCAACCAAAAAGTTAATGGCCAACAGCAGCACAGCCCAGAAGGTACGGAAAGCGTAGGTGGGTTTTGCAGATTTTGTTGCCATAGTTGACATCCTCTTGATAGGAAACGGCAACCCCATTATACGCCGATAGTCTCCTGTATGCCGAGGGCGACGTGATATACTGCAAATCAAACCTAGCCGCGAGCTAGACTGCCTAGGGTCTGGGAAATCAAAAAATAATCCGAAGCCCAAGGTCAGCCTAAAGGTTGCTAGAGTATATTTTTAAGGCTGCTGATTCGTTATAAGGGTTCTGTTTATGTCCAGTGCATTGTCCGTTACAGATGCCACCTTTGAAGAAGAAGTATTAAATAGCGATATTCCTGTGTTGGTGGATTTCTGGGCACCTTGGTGTGGGCCATGCCGCATGGTAGCCCCCGTTGTTGATGAAATCGCCAATGAATATGAGGGCAGAGTCAAGGTCGTCAAGGTGAATACTGACGAAAACTCGAAGGTGGCGACCGACTTTGGCATTCGCAGCATCCCGACGCTGATGATTTTCAAGGGCGGCCAAAAGGTGGATATTTTGGTGGGTGCGGTGCCAAAAACAAAAATTGAAGCGACCCTTGAGCAGTTCCTGTAGGTCAAATTTGTCCCTACTGCTATGGTTCCTGTTGAGCCAGCGATCGTCATCCATGTGAATGGCACTCCTCACACCTTGAGGCGATCGCTCTCGATTCCAGAACTCTGTGACCTGCTCAACATTCACCCCCGCCTGGTTGCCATTGAATACAATGGTGAGATTTTGCATCGGCAGTTTTGGGAAACCACCCATGTGCAGGCGGGCGATCGCCTGGAAATTGTCACGATTGTTGGTGGCGGCTAATGCGCGGCTGGCAATGGCCTCTGATTGCGCTGCTGGTTTTGTTATGCACCCTCAGCCTCGGAAGCTGTGCTGGCCTAATTACGCCACGTGGCAACCAGTTAGTGACCGCCGTCACCTCAGACCCAAAAACCTTTAACTACGCCCTAAGCCAAGAATCCCCCAATGTCTTTGGCTACCTCTACACAGGGTTAATTCAAGAAAATGGCGTCACAGGTGAACTGGAGCCAGCCCTTGCTGAGTCTTGGCAAATCAAGCCTGAAACCCTCGAGATTGTCTTTCAACTCAAGCCGAATCTGAAATGGTCGGATGGGGTGCCTCTCACCAGTGAGGATGTGGTTTTCACCTACAATGAGGTCTATTTTAATCCTGAGATTCCCACCAGTAGCCGCGATATTCTCCGTATTGGCCAGAAGGGGCTGCTGCCCACAGTGACCGCCCAAGGCGATCGCCAAGTGACGTTTAAGCTACCTGAACCCTTTGCGCCGTTTTTACGCAATACTGGATTGCCGATTTTACCTGCCCATCTGCTGCGGCAAGCGGTGCGAGAACGGGATAGCCAAGGGCGATTGAAATTCCTGTCCATGTGGGGCACAGATACTGATCCTCGGCAAATTGTCGGCAATGGCCCTTTTGTCATGGATCGCTATGTGAATGGCCAGCGGTTGATTTTTCGGCGCAATCCCTTCTACTGGCGATCGCCCCTGCCTCATCTGGAACGCTTCATTTGGCAAATTGTTGAATCCACCGACACAGCCATGCTGCAATTTCGCTCGGGCGGTCTGGACCTATTTGCCGTCACCCCCGAGATGTTTGCTCTTTTGAAACGTGAGGAAAAGCGCGGCCAGTTTCGCATCTACAATAGTGGACCGAGTCCTAACACCCTTTTCCTTTCCTTCAATCTCAATCGCGGTCGCCGCAATGGCAAGCCCCTTGTCGATCCCGTGAAGTCCGAGTGGTTTAACGATGTGCGGTTCCGTCAGGCAGTGGCCTATGCCCTTGATCGCCAGCGGATGATTAACAACATCTACCAAGGCTTAGGGGCACCCCAACATTCAACGATTCCCGTACAAAGCCCCTTTTACTTCTCTCCGGAGCAGGGACTGCCCACCTATCGTTACGATGTGGCCAAAGCCAAGGCATTACTGCAAGAGGCAGGCTTCCGCTACGACGATCAAGGTCGCCTTTTTGACGCCAAAGGGAACCGCGTCCGCTTTTCCCTGATGACCAATGCGGGTAACAAAATCCGTGAGGCGATAGCGACACAAATTCAGCAGGACTTGGGGGCGATCGGGATGCAGGTGGATCTGCAATTTTTGGCCTTTGGCACCCTCGTGGATCGCCTCTCCAATTCCCTAGAGTGGGAAGCCCATATCCTTGGTTTTACGGGCGGCGGTAATGAACCCAATAGCAGTGCCAATATCTGGCGAGTGGATGGCCTGTTGCATACGTTTAATCAGCAACCCTCACCGAATCAACCGCCGCTGACGGGTCGAGTGGTCGCTGACTGGGAGCAGCGCATTAGTGATCTCTATGTGCAGGGGGCACAGGAGCTAAATCTGGAACGCCGCAAGCAAATCTATGCCGAAGCGCAACGACTGGCTCAGGAATATCTCCCCTTTATCTACCTCGTGAATCCCCTGTCCCTTACCGCTTTTCGCAATCATGTGGTCGGTGCCAATCCCACGGCGCTGGGGGGTGCCCTATGGAATCTCGATGAACTGAAAGTGCAAATGGCCGCAGCGGATTAGGCTTCTTCAGGATTAGGTTCTACCGCTATTTCGGTCGGGTCGCTGTCTGTGGCTAACTGTACTTTGGCCTGTTGCCAGAGGGCTTCCAGTTCTTCTAAGGTGTAGGTCTCAAGGGGGCGATCGATGGCCGCCTCAATGCACTCCAAGCGTTGGATAAAGCGTTGGTAGGTTTGTTGCAGGGCATTGACAGGGTCCAGTTGGCACCAGCGGGCAAGGTTAATCACACTAAAGAGCAGATCCCCCAATTCCACAGCCTGTTGTTCAGCATTCCCTTGCAGAAGCGCCTCCTGAAACTCCGCCAGTTCCTCGTAAAATTTCTCCCATGCACCGCTAATGGTTGGCCAATCTAGGCCAGCGCGACTGGCTCGCTCACCAATTTTCATACCCGCCATCAGGGGGGGCAGGGTACGGGCATAGCGTTGCAGTTTTTGACTTAGGGGGAGAGGTTCCTCGGTCCCTTTCTCGGCCGCTTTGATTTGCTCCCATTGATCGCGCACCTCTTGCGCAGTGGTGAGTGCCACTTCACCAAAGACATGGGGATGGCGACGGATCAGTTTATCGGTAATTCCTTGAATGACCTGGGCAAGGGTAAATTGGTTGGCTTCTTGAGCCAGTTGACTCTGGAGCACGACTTGAAGCAACAGGTCGCCTAATTCTTCGGCGATCGCCCCAGTATCTCCCTCTTGAAGAGCATGGACGACTTCATGGGCTTCTTCAAGGACGTAGGGAATAAGGGTGGTGGGTGTTTGCTGCAAATCCCAAGGGCAGCCCCGCTCAGGATGGCGCAGTTCCTGTACCACGTGAATCAAGCGTTGAAACTGAAGCAGTGCCTCTGGCAGGGGGGGTGGCACATACAGTTGTAGCGGACAGGTGGCCTCCGTGAGTTCTGCCAATTCGCCAAGGGTGAGGAGTGTGCTCTGGTGTTCGGCATTAATGAGCGTCAAGGGTGTCTCTAAAGGCCAATGGTGGCGAAGATGATGTGCCAAGCGGTGGGCGATCGCCAGCGTCGGAATCTCCGTAATCAGACCCCCTTGAGGCAATTCTGTTGCCTCTGCCAAGACAGTTGCTGCCGACAAAACAGTTAAGGGCATGGCCATAGGAGCAATCACTGGACACTGCATCACGATTGTTTGCCTATCATCGCCAATTTCCTGATGTTCTTGCTAGGGGTCTCCCAAATGTTGCCCGTCAGATGGCTGCCCTTGGGGTCAAATAAAAGGAGATAAACTAAGTGTAACGAAACATTTCTTTAGGTTCATCATGGCAGATTTTCTGTTGCGAGCAACGGCTGCGGCTGAAGGCATCCGTGCAGTAGGGGTGATTACCACTCAACTCACCGATGAAGCCCGCCAACGCCACCAACTCTCCTACGTTGCCACAGCTGCTTTGGGACGAACCATGGCCGCTAGCTTAATTCTCGCCTCTAGTTTCAAACAGCCTCAAGCACGGGTGAATGTGCGCATTCAAGGCAATGGCCCCCTAGGAACGGTTTTCGCTGATGCGGGTGCTGATGGTACCGTTCGCGGCTATGTGCAGTATCCCAGTATTGAACTGCCCCCCAATGCCAAGGGCAAGCTGGATGTGGGGGCGGCAGTGGGGCATCAGGGGTATCTCTACGTCATCCACGATCTTGGCTACGGCTATCCCTATTCCAGCACGGTGGAGCTTGTCTCTGGGGAAATTGCTGAAGATGTCACCTACTACCTCGCCACTTCAGAGCAAACCCCCTCAGCCCTGATGTTAGGCGTTTTTGTTGAAGAGGCCGGGGTGACTGCCGCCGGTGGGTTGATGTTACAGGTGCTACCCAAAGCTGCTAATGATGAACACCTCATCGCGACCCTTGAACAACGGGTAGCCAGTCTCAAGGGCTTTACACCCCTGCTACAGGCGGGGCGGACACTGCCAGATATCTTTCAGGAACTCCTTGGGGATATGGACTTGCAAATCTTGCCCCAACGGCAAATGGTGCGCTTCCACTGTGGCTGTTCCCACGAACGGATGCTAGCGGCACTCAAGCTCCTAGGGGAGGCAGAATTAAAGGATATTCTAGCCACAGAGGCGAAGGCAGAAGCCACCTGTCAGTTTTGTAATGCTGTCTATTGGGCAGATCAGCCGATGTTGGAACAATTGATTGCGGAGTTGGCCACTGCCTCAGTCTAAACCCTTGTTTCTGAGGAGTTTGCGTCATGTCCAGTGTGGTTGCAACTGCCCAACCCCCGTTGCATTTTCTCCCCCAGCGGTTTAGCTACCCAGTTTGGTGGACGGTGGCGCGGCTCCTACCCTTCTACATCCGCCACGGTCTTGGTCTCAATCGGGTGGAAGGGGTGAATGTCGAAACCCTGGCTCGTTATTACGAGCAGTTTCAGCGGGGACAGGTGCGGCTTCTCATTGCCTTTCGCCATCCTTGCACGGATGATCCTTTGGTGATGGGCTATTTGATGTGGCATCTATTGCCGCAAACAGCACGGCGGCTGGGCATTCCCTTGCATCCCCCCACGAATGGCTATTTTCTCTACGATCGCGGGATTCCCCTCTGGGCCGGGAAGCAAATTGGTTGGCTCTTTTCACGGTTGGGGGGGATTTCAATCATGCGCGGTAAGCTCGATAGCCAAGCCCTGCGATCGGCACGGGAGCTACTCTTGGAGGGGCGATTTCCCCTAGC
This sequence comes from Thermosynechococcus sp. M98_K2018_005, assembly GCF_015295825.1. Classification (GTDB taxonomy): domain Bacteria; phylum Cyanobacteriota; class Cyanobacteriia; order Thermosynechococcales; family Thermosynechococcaceae; genus Thermosynechococcus. The sequence continues at coordinate 2,738 of NZ_DVEH01000079.1, read as the reverse complement.
GGCGGCGCCAGAGGGGGCAACGAACGAACACAATGAACTGGTCGCACCTTTAGAGCCGGGCGTGGCACAACTGGGATTTTGGTGTCTGGAAGATTTGGCCAAGGCGGGGCGATCGCTCCCTGTGGTCATTCTCCCCGTTGGCATTCAGTACAGCCTCAGTCAGCCCTCTTGGGAACGCATGGCAATGCTGATGGCACAACTGGAGAACCGCCTTGGCTGCCCCACCAATTCTCAGAGTACCGAACCGCAGGACCTCTACCGCCGCCTGCTAAATTTAGCGATGCACCTGCTGGATCGCCTAGAGACTTTTTATGCCACGTCCTATCGCCAAGATTTTCCCGAACTGCCCCCCTTTGATTCCCCCAATGCCGAATTGGCAGCACGGATTCAGCGACTCCTTAACAGTGCCCTTGTAGTGGCGGAGTCCTACTTTGGTCTTAAGGCCAGTGAAGATTTTGTGAGTCGCTGCCGACGGATTGAGCAAGCCGCTTGGGAACGGATGTTTCGCGGTGATTTGGCACAACTGTCTGCCGTAGAGCGGTGTTTGGCCGATTGGTTGGCCGAGGAAGCCAATGTGCGATTACGTCATATGCGTCTTGCGGAGCGATTTACCTCGATTACAGGTAGCTATATCCGTGAGAAATTCACGATTGATCGCTTTGCCGATGTGGTGCTGATTCTCTGGCGCACGTTTGATTGGCTAGAGGGAAAAAGCCTAACTGTGAATCGCTTGGTGGGCTTGCGGCAGGTGCGCCTCAGTGTTGGAGACCCCCTCCATTTAGAGAGCTATTGGCCTCTGTATCGTCGCGATCGCCAAGGGGCCCGACAGGCCGTTAAAGAAGTCACCGATCAGATTCGCCAACAATTCGAAGCCTTGATTGTGCCTACGGATTCTTAGAGGGATTCAAGTGATGAGGTCTATGCCAAACACAGGAGCGATCGCCCCTCTTGAAGCTGTTGCAGTGCCCTCAAAAGATCACTCGTCAGTTGTTGGGCGGCACTTTTGGGGCGACTGACATCATAATTGCCCGTACTCAAGGGGGCACCAATGATCACCTTGACCTCACTTCCCCACTGCGGATAGGGCTGAGCATAATCCAGTAAGATCGGCACAATCTGAATCGCTTCTGCACAGCGCTGAGCTGCCTGAAGGGCTAAACGCGCTAAGCCGGGTTTGAGGGGATGAATCTGGCGATCGCGAAAGATATTCCCCTCAGGAAAGACCACTAAGGCCTGTCCCTGCCGCAGCAGTTCCACACCCATCCGCAATGCACTCACCGAAGGCGCTTGGGTATTGACCGGAAAACCACCACACTGACCAATCACCCAGCCTTGCAGTCCCAGCATTTCATCGTGGGAGACCATGTAGTAGAGGTCGCGGCCACTCACCCGCCGCCCCGTCACATAGGGAATAATTAGGGCATCCCAACGGGAACGATGGGTGGGTGCCAAGATTACGGGACCCGTTTTGGGTATCTGCTCCTGCCCTTGCACCTCAAGGGTACGAAAATAGCACCGCAGGACAATATCCCCCACCAGACGGTACATCAGGGGAGTGAGGAGAGGCGAAATGTGGGGGAATGAAAACTTAACAGAATCTAGCATCAAGCGTGAAGAGGGAACCGGCTGTAAAAACTAGCCTAGGGCGATCGCTCCACTCTGGCTAGGGATGGCGAACCAGTTCGCAAATTGGCAAATTGATTCCCCGTTAGTTATTGGCGATACTGAGGATCCAAGTGCCAACGTAGCGCATCAAGGGAATGTCACCGGGGGAGCCAATGCGGGCATTGAAGAAGTACATCCCGCCATTATTGGGATTGCGCACATTGTTGAGGATCACTTGCACCGGCGTTCCTGCGGGAATCACCTCAGCGGGCACAATATCAATGACGCGGTTATCGCGATCAAGGGAAACTTCCGCCAGTTCAACTTTCTTGCCGGGGTCACGGCGAAACTGGAAGAAGCTATTGCCGCTATTGCCGCCAACTCTCACTTCAATCCCCTTGGGATCAAAGATGCCGTTGTAGTAGTCAGGGTAGGTGATGTTGATGCGGTTAATGGCCACTTTTTGCTGACCAAGGCGTAGCCAGTAGCGATCGCCCATAAAACCGGGGGTGCCGTTATCTAAGTGATACTGCAACTGCTGTCGCCCACTCGGCCCCTCACCCCAAGTAAAGGTAAAGCCTTGATTGGCTTGGGCACGCACAGGGGTCACAAGACCAAAACTACACCCCAACAGAATCAGAACCGGTAGGAAACGCTTCACCATAGATAGCCCTATTACGACACACCACAGATACCTGACTTTCAGACGGGGAGGATTCGCTTAACGTTCCCCTACGGATTAGTCTGCTTAGTATCCTAACGGCAAAGAATCACCATTGCGCAGAAAAACTAAACTTTATTGAGAGATTTTCCCTCAGTTGCGGGTTTGCTGCACGAGCTGGGCAAAGAATCCCCCACGACTCGTCACACTGGAGGGAGCATCCTTATCAGCCATTTGCACGGCCACAATTTCTGAGGTGAGGACAGTTAACTTCTTGTCCACTTGGCGATCGCACGTCAGTTCGAGGACAGTCGGAGTGCCACTGGCCATCGCCTGCTGAATTTGCTGATAGACTGCCGTTGCTGCTGCACTTTCCTTGCGTTCAATGCTGACGGGCATGGGGACATGACGCAGAATTAAATCAATCGTGTACATTGCGTTCTTTCAGGCTAGGTTCGTATATTCACTGTAA
>NZ_DVEH01000021.1 GCF_015295825.1 Thermosynechococcus sp. M98_K2018_005 | reverse complement strand
CAAAGCTCCAGTGCACTATCGAACACCGCCGACTCATACCAATTCAAGTTGAATCATAAAGTGCTCTAATTCCGCAATACCCCCCATGGCTCATCCACAGGGGGCAACCCAAACGGCCGTTCAACACCGACCTATGGATCGTAGGGTTTCTTGCCAGTGAACTTCAGTTGAGAGGGGTTGGGATTCTGGCCAATGGAGCGAGGTACAGTGTTGACGGCTTCTCGCCCTTGGTTGACTTTTTCAGGGAAAACGCCATCCTTGGGATGGATCAATACCGTTTCGCCATCGGGGAAAATGCGATAGATTTTATAGTCGTTAATTTTGCGGGGACGCAGTTGTTGGGCAGCGAGGGCAAGGCACTGCTCCTTACGGGCAAGGTAAACGAGATTTTCACCTTCACGCATAACAGCAGCCCCAGCCGTCGGCATTTCAAAAACTTGCTCTTTGGGGCTTGTCCAAGTGATGGCGTATTTCTCTTCGGTATCCGCTGCGCTGAGGAGGCCGCCGGTGCTGCCACCATAGAGCGGAGGTTGCCCAGTGAGTGTTGTCATGCGTTCGATCCTCAATCTCTCACGTTTTTATCCTTCAGATCAGCTAGATACAACCCTTTTCTTGGATATGGGATACATAAAGGGGATGCAATCCTGTCCCATAGGGGCCTTCGCAGTTTTGAGCGTTTGCCATCCTTGGGAAAAGGGCTGTAGCCAGATTCAACGGCATCGTAGCATTGAAATCGCGGTATTGATGCGAGTTGTGAGAAACTGTAACAGTTCCTTCAAAATAAGGAATTGTTTGAGCTGTTTGATCAGCATTCTAAATTATTTTCAATGATCACCCTTGAACAACCTATAGCTAAAGGGCTAATTTGTTAAGATTATTGACAAAGTGCGACAAAAATATGTCCGCTCCTCACAAGGGATTATTGAGCAATGCAATATCTCTACCTCCATGGATTTGCCTCGTCGCCGCGATCGAATAAAGCTCAGTATTTTCGCGATCGCCTTGAGGAACTCGGTCAACCGCTACTCATTCCTGATCTCAATCAAGGGGATTTTTTCCACTTGACCCTGAGTCGCCAAATTGAACAAGTAGAAGCGCTGCTCGCTCCAGAGGAACCCGTCACATTAATTGGCTCCAGTTTTGGTGGCCTGACAGCGGCTTGGCTAGCCGAAAAACATCTCCAAGTGGTGCAACTCTTTCTCCTTGCCCCCGCCTTTGAGTTTGCGATCCAGTGGCTGCCGCGTTTAGGAGATCAATACCGTCGCTGGCAAGAAACGGGCGTTTTAGAGGTCTATCACTATAGCGCAGAACGCCTACTGCCCCTCAGCTATGGCTTTGCCAAGGATTTGCTGGCCTATGAGGATCGCCAGCTTCAGCGGCCTGTGCCCACCCTCATTTTCCATGGCCTTCAGGATGAGGTGATTCCCATCGAAGCCAGTCGTCGCTACTGTGAAGGCCGCCCTTGGGTGAGTCGGGTAGAATTGGACAGTGATCACGCCCTCAAGGATGTACAGCCGGCCATTTGGGGCATGATGTATCCGATCATCTATCAGCAGTTAACTTGAGAGCCTGAGTTAAGGGAGACCGCAGGAATTTCTGCTCGCACGGCTCGAAACATGCCAAAACGGCACAGTCCCATGCCAAAGGCAATCCGCATGAGCAGGAATGTGGGTACTTCCCGCAAAGATTTCACTAGCCCCGGTAGGCCAAAGCGAATCAGCCCCCCTGGTCGCACAATTCCCTGCCAAATCGAATCTAGCCACGAGGGGAGCGTTTCCTGTGTCCAGTCGGCAGTTATCACCTCTCCAGCCACTAAACCCGTTGCGGCAAGGGCCTCAGCAAAACCTTCAATACTGGCAAAGGCGGGGTGTGCCCATTGATCCAAGAGCTGTCGCATAATGAGCCGCTCCCAGAGGTTCAAGGGGTGCTGGCGATCGTCCCGCTGGTTCCAATCGGCAACCACAAGAATCCCCCCTGGCTTTAGGACACGGAGTAATTCCTTAGCAAACTGCTGTTTATCGGGCATGTGGGGGCCTGCCTCAATTGACCAAACCACGTCAAAGCTAGCCTCTGGAAATGACAGGGCCAGAGCGTCATCCACCTGAAACTGCACATTGAGATCCGCAGGAGTGAGTTCCTGCGCCCGCCGTACCTGTTCAGGGCTGATTGTAATTCCCGTCACGTGAAAGCCATAGTCACGCGCCAGCATACGACTGCTCCCGCCAATGCCACAGCCCACATCCAAAACGGTTGTCCCCGGCGGCAGGCGATCGAGACCTGCCCAGCGCACCATTTCATGGACAAAATCTACCTTCGCTTGGCGAAAGTCCTTGGGACGGGGGGGCGAACCATAGTGGCCAAGGTGAATATGCTCCCCCCAGTAAAATTCAAGAATGCCGTCGTTGGTCCAGTCGTCATAGGACTTGGCGACGGAGCGGGCAGACTCGTACTTGCGGGGAAACAGCAGATAAAGCGCTAACCCCACGAGGACTAGCACGCCAACAGCAATAACTAGTATGAACAATAGATGAGACATGCAGTAGATGGGCTGGTGAAACCTTTCACTATCATGACGAGGTTTTCAACATTTTCACAAGGCGCAGAACTGTAGGTGGGATTTCCTGCGAGAACACGACCCGTTCAATACTATCTTAAAAACTTAAAAAGTTGGTGCACTCCTGCCTGCCAGTGCTGCGGGCACCCAATCCTCGTGAAAAAGGCTGTAACTTAATAATAAGCCTTAAAAATTCTGGAAGGAACTGCCTTGGCGGATGTGCCTGTGTTTGACTCGATTGAATCTGCGTTGGATGCCCTGCGGCGGGGCGAAGTCATTGTGGTGGTGGATGATGAGAATCGTGAGAATGAGGGGGATCTCATTGGCGCCGCTGAGCGTGTGACCCCCGCCATGATTAACTTTATGGCAGTTCATGCCCGGGGACTGATTTGCCTTGCCATGGAGGGCGATCGCCTCGATGAATTGGCTCTGCCCTTAATGGTAACAACAAATACCGATAGCAACCAAACCGCTTTTACGGTGAGTGTTGATGCTGGTGCCCGTTGGGGGGTGACCACAGGCATTTCCGCCGAAGACCGTGCCCGCACCATTCAAGCCCTCATTGACCCGACTACCCAGCCTCAAGATTTACGTCGCCCCGGCCATGTCTTTCCCCTGCGATCGCGCCCTGGGGGAGTTCTCAAGCGAGCCGGTCATACCGAAGCCGCAGTGGATCTAACCCGGTTGGCAGGTCTCTACCCAGCGGGAGTGATCTGTGAGATTCAAAATCCCGACGGCACCATGTCGCGGCTGCCCCAACTCATTGAATATGCTCGCACCCATCAACTGAAGATTATTAGCATTGCCGACTTAATTAGCTATCGTCTCCAGCATGAGCGTTTTGTGCGCCGCGAAGCTGTGGCCAAACTACCGACGGAGTTCGGTGAATTTCAAATCTATGGCTATCGTAATTCCCTCGATCAATCGGAGCACGTCGCCATTGTTAAAGGGGATCCCGCCACATTTAGCGAGCAACCCGTGCTGGTGCGCGTTCATTCTGAATGCTTGACGGGCGATGCCTTGGGTTCACTGCGCTGCGATTGTCGGATGCAACTGCAAGCCGCTCTGAAAATGATTAACGCCGCAGGACGCGGTGTGGTGGTTTATCTGCGCCAAGAGGGTCGGGGCATTGGGCTAGTCAACAAACTGCGTGCCTACTCACTGCAAGATTTGGGGATGGACACGGTAGAGGCCAATGAGCACCTCGGCTTCCCAGCGGATTTGCGCAACTATGGCGTCGGCGCCCAAATCCTCAATGACTTGGGAGTAAAGCAAATTCGCCTGATTACCAATAATCCCCGCAAAATTGCTGGCCTTAAAGGCTATGGCCTCGAAGTGGTGGATCGGGTGCCGTTGTTGATTGAAGCGACTCCCTACAACACCCCCTACTTGACCGCCAAGGCGGAGAAACTGGGGCATCTGCTGCTGCAAACTTACCTGATCACGGTGGCCTTTCGCTGGCAGGAGTCGCAATTAGATGCGGGCGATCGCTATGAGCGGCTGGAAAAACTACGTCATCTGGCCGCAGGGGTCCATTTGCTAGTGCGCGAAGAAGCTCGGCCGGTTGCTCAGGCCATCTTTGGGCATCCTGACCTGATTGTTCACTTTGGCTTTGACCAGCCCCATGTGGCCGATCGCCACTGGTATCAGCAGCCGGAACACCCCTATGTGCTTGCGGTGCAAACTCTGCTACGGCAATTTTGCCAATGGCCAACCCTGAAGGGATTTGAGTTTCTTGTGGCCACCGGCAGCGATCCAATGCTCAGCCTACCGATGGATCTCGATCGCCAAACCTACACCCAACAGCCTCCCAGGGAGTGGCAGCCTCATCTCATCTATTCATGGTCAGCAGTAGCAGGTTAAAGCGTTGAGGAATATCTTGGAGTATTTACTTTGATCAAGTGGGAACCTTCATTTATCCCATTGATTCTGGCCGAAAAAAGAAACACTGGGGTGGCGTTGGTGTTAGTACAACAACACTGGCAATGGCGCGATCGCCGACGAGGAAACTGGCTGCCCAATGTTCTAAAGACTGAGCGGCTGTCCGCTGCCATACCCCGATCCCCTGAGCCTTGAGCCACGCTTCATAGTATGTCCAAGCCTGTACAAACGAGCGATCGCTCCCCTCTACTATTCTTTGTTGCAGAGCCGCCCCAAAAAACCGCCGACTAACGGCTGAACGCTGAGGATAGGGGCGCAAGATCTCTACATCTACCCCTACAGCCGCCCTACCACTCACGGCCAACACCGCTAAGTTGCCACTATGGCTCCAGTTAAATTCCAAAGCATCCAAATAGGGCTTGCCCCCAGCGGTACGCGGTAGAGGCTTCTCGCTCAGATTCGGCTGATAGCGTCGTAAATAGGCGCGCAGGATAACCTCCCGGGGGACATCAGGGGGAAGCGTTAACCACCAAAGATGCAGTGCATGGAAACACAAGGTGAGATTGTCGTGTGGCGCTTGCCATTGAGGGGCAACAATCGGGGGTAAGGAAGCATCCCACACATTAAAGACTGAGGCGTTTTTTTAGCGATAATAAGTGAGTCCGGGGATTAATGGGGCTGCGGGGCAGCGGTAACTCAAAATTCGGCCAGTTGGGCAGACTGGCACAGGGACAGTGTACAGGGGGCAACCCATGACAGGGTAGGGGCACAGGCATCTGGCAGCGGGCACAGGGGGTAATCTCCCAACAGTCGCTCAGTAGTTGCGTAATTGTCTCGGTCGTGTCTTCGAGAAAGCAGTCCCCTGCCTGACCAGAGATCACATAGGCCCAGCAGGCCTCAAAGGCTTGACTGTAGCGATCCCCCTGGAGGATAGGTTGCGGCAGCACAGTATGCTCTCCGCCCCAAATACAAAGCCGCTTGCCCAACTGAAACCAGTAGGCGAGATAGGACTTCACCCTTGCTTGGGCTGCCAAAAAGGCACAGCCTTCCAGATCTGTATCTGTCATTAACACAACCCTCGCTGCTGTACTTACTACCCTAGCGCAAAGAAACGAGGGTGATGCGTGCTAACGAATCAGTGCCGCCAAGGAGGCATCCAACTGGCCCCAACTGTGGCCATCAAGGGCTAACTGCTCAATAAGACTGGCCAAGCGCAACGCCTTGAGTGCCTGCTCTCCACCCACCGAGGGAGGTTGACCGCCACGGACACAGTTGACGAAGTGCTCCAACTCCGCATGGAGAGGTTCAATATTGCTCGTATAGACCTTCTCAATTAGGCCGTCTTGGCGGTAAAGGACTTGGCCATAGTCGGCACTGCACGAGGCGGTGGTTTTGCGGTGGATAAGAATCTCGTTTTTGAGGAAATCCGCCTCTGTGAGGGAGTTTTTGCAGTGGGCAGCAATGCGCCGTTGTTTGCGGTGGGTGACTTTACTGGCCGTGAGGGTGGCAATAATGCCGTTGGCAAAGCCCAAGGTGGCGGTCACGTAGTCCAGATACCCAGAATTGGCAGAGCGACTGCCTGCGGCCGTTAGGCGCACCACAGGGGAATTGGTGAGTTCCAGCAACAGGTCAATATCGTGGATCATTAAGTCGAGAACCACCGAGACATCATTGGCGCGATCGGAGTAGGGACTCATGCGATCCGCTTCAAGGGCAAGGATTTCCTCAGTGCGCAGAACCTTGCTCAGTTCTTGAAACGCCGGGTTAAATCGCTCAATATGCCCGACTTGGAGGATGCACTGGCACTCCGCTGCTGCGTTGACTAGGGATTCTGCTTCGCTAATACTGGCGGCAATGGGTTTTTCCACCAAGACATGTACCCCGTGGCGCAAGCAGGTAATGCCCACTTCATGGTGGAGACGGGTGGGCACGGCAATACACACCGCCTCAACGTGGGGCAGCAAATCCACATAGTTTTCAAAAAATTTCACCCGATATTTGCTGGCGGTATCAATGCCCCGCTCCAGATTCACATCAGAGATGCCCACAAGTTCGACATCTTTGAGTAAACTCAAAACACGGGTATGGTGCTGACCCATGTTGCCAACACCGATGACGCCAATGCGCAGTGGCTCGGGCTGGGGACGGACGGCAGAACTCATGTCTAGTTATTTCACTCCTCTACGCAACCGGGGAAGGGTTTGGTGTTGGCGATCGCCCGCCGTAAATAAAAACTCACAGAATGAACATTTTCAGAAAGATGCTACCACAGCATTGCCAAATGTAAAGTTTTTCATAGACAGGATATGATGACGACACCAAAGGCCGTCGTGTTGCTCTCAGGGGGCTTAGACTCCAGCACAGTATTATTTCGTGCCAAGGCACTGGGTTATGCTTGCTATGCCCTTTCCTTTGACTATGGGCAGCGCCATCGGCGGGAATTAGAAGCAGCGATCGCCATTGCCACCGCCGCCGGCGTGATTCAGCATCAAATGGTCTCCTTGAATTTGCAGTTGTGGGGCGGCTCCGCCTTGACCGATTTAACGCTTGACTTGCCTCGCGATCGCGATCTGGCCACCATGAGCCAAGAGATTCCCATTACCTATGTCCCCGCCCGCAATACGATTTTCTTGGGTGTCGCCCTTGCCTATGCCGAAGCTCTAGGGGCGCAAACCGTTCATATTGGCGTCAATGCCCTCGATTACTCTGGCTATCCCGACTGTCGCCCTGACTATATTGCTGTGATGCAGGAGGTCTATCGCCTTGGCACCAAGCAGGGGCGCGAAGGCCAGCCCATTGAAATTGTCACCCCCCTCATTGAACTGCACAAAAAAGACATCATTCGTCTGGGGAATGAGTACGGCGTTCCTTGGGAAAAAACATGGTCCTGTTACAGCGATGGCGAACAGGCCTGTGGTCGCTGCGATGCCTGTCGCTTGCGTTTAGCGGCCTTTGCCGAACTAGGTTTAGTGGATCCCTTGCCCTACGCGATTCACCCCCCGCTCTAGGTTCGGTAAATCCCCCTTTTGCTCATGGCAGGAGCGATCGCACTATAGATAAGGAGAGAGGGTTAAGCCCAATATGGGTGCTGTGCCCCGCATCGAAGTTAGCCTGCAAAGGGAGTTTTCGTCGCTATGGCAAAAGTTGTCGGAATTGATCTGGGGACCACCAACTCCTGTGTGGCCGTCATGGAAGGGGGCAAGCCCACGGTTATTGCCAATGCTGAAGGGTTTCGGACAACGCCCTCCGTTGTTGCCTACACCAAAAATGGCGATCGCCTCGTGGGTCAAATTGCCAAACGGCAAGCAGTGATGAACCCCGAAAATACCTTTTATTCTGTGAAGCGCTTTATTGGCCGTCGCTTTGATGAGGTGACCCACGAAGCCACCGAGGTCTCCTACAAAGTTTTGAACGTCAATGGCAACGTCAAGCTAGATTGCCCCGCCCTTGGCAAACAGTTTGCCCCCGAAGAAATTTCTGCTCAAGTCCTACGCAAACTCAAAGAAGACGCCAGCAAATACCTTGGCGAGGAAGTCACCCAAGCGGTGATTACCGTACCTGCCTATTTCAACGACTCGCAGCGCCAAGCCACCAAAGATGCTGGCAAAATTGCCGGTCTGGAAGTACTGCGGATCATCAACGAACCCACCGCCGCCTCCTTGGCCTATGGCCTAGATAAAAAAGCCAATGAAACCATCCTCGTCTTTGACCTTGGCGGTGGCACCTTTGACGTGTCCATCCTTGAAGTGGGGGATGGCGTTTTTGAAGTGCTCGCCACCTCTGGGGACACCCACTTGGGCGGTGACGACTTCGACAAGAAAATTGTGGACTACTTGGCTGAGTCCTTCCGTGCCCAAGAAGGCATTGACCTGCGCAAAGACAGACAAGCACTGCAACGGCTCACGGAAGCGGCAGAAAAAGCCAAAATCGAACTTTCCAGCGTCATGCAAACGGAAATCAACCTGCCCTTCATTACCGCAACGCAGGATGGGCCTAAGCACCTTGACATGACGCTCACCCGCGCTAAATTTGAGGAACTCTGCTCTGATCTGATTGATCGTTGTCGCGTACCCGTCGAGCAAGCCCTCAGGGATGCCAAACTCAGCAAAGATCAGATTGATGAAGTGGTACTCGTCGGCGGTTCCACCCGCATTCCTGCCATCCAAGAGCTGGTCAAACGGCTATTGGGCAAAGACCCCAACCAGAGTGTGAACCCCGATGAGGTTGTGGCTGTGGGTGCTGCTATTCAAGCTGGGGTGCTGGCAGGGGAAGTGAAAGACATTCTTCTCCTCGATGTCACACCGCTGTCCTTGGGGGTGGAAACCCTGGGTGGCGTAATGACGAAAATTATTCCCCGCAACACCACGATCCCAACCAAAAAATCCGAGGTCTTCTCCACCGCCGTTGACGGTCAAACCAATGTGGAGATCCACGTTCTGCAAGGGGAGCGGGAAATGGCCGCCGACAACAAGAGCCTCGGTACCTTCCGTTTGGATGGCATCCCCCCGGCACCACGTGGCGTGCCCCAAATCGAAGTCACGTTTGATATTGATGCCAACGGTATCCTCAACGTGACCGCTCGCGACAAAGGCACCGGCAAACAGCAGTCCATTAGCATCACGGGCGCCTCAACGCTGCCTAAGGATGAAGTGGAACGCATGGTGCGCGAAGCGGAAATGAATGCCGCTGCCGATAAAGCCAAACGCGAGAAAATTGAGACGAAGAACCAGGCGGAGCAACTCTGCTATCAAGCGGAGAAACAGTTGAGTGAGTTGGGGGATAAAGTCTCCACCAGCGATAAAGACCGTCTCACTTCCCTCATTGCCAACCTGCGCTCAGAAATCGGCACTGAAGCTGAGAAGAAACCCATTGAGTCGATTGACTTTGAACGGGTGAAATCGCTGATGCAGGATCTGCAACAAACCCTCTACAGCGTCGGCTCCAGTGTCTATCAAAGTGCTCGGTCCAGTGATGGAACTGGCTCCAGCAGCAGCGGTAGCAGTGGTAGTGGCAGTGATGACGAAGTGATTGACGCCGAGTTCTCGGAAACTAAATAGTCCCGCCCATTGGCAACTTTCTGCCAGAACAAGACTCCTCCTCCCCCTAGGTGAAAGCTTAGGGGGTTTCTCATTTTTGTGATGTGGTATGGTCACAGTTTTTCAATCACAGGCTTCTTGTGCTAGGGGAAAAATTCCGATAGAATAAGGTTTCTGTCTTTAATTTTTGTTGAGTGCTGAGACCACCCCACCATTGAGGTAAGCATGGCCAAACGCCGCAATCCTAAGAAAGAAAAAGCTCTTCGTAACCAAGCCTATGCTCGCAAGTTTCGCAAGCGTTCTTCGGGTCGCTACAGCCGCCGTCTAAATACGGAGAATCGCCCAGAAACGAAGACCACCGAGACAGTTGAGGAAATGACGGACGCCTAGAGGGCAGTCGGTGATTAAGCGTGCGTTGCCATGGCGAGAGTTCGGGGTTGCGTTTTTAACCGTTTTTTTGGCTGAATTTGCCGATAAAACTCAAATTGCTGTATTTTTCATGGCTGCCCGCGCTGCCTCCCCTTGGCTTGTGTTTTTGGGAGCAGCTTTGGCCTTAGTAACCACCAGTTTGATTGGGGTATTGATTGGTCGCTGGCTATCACAGTACCTCTCAGAACAACGATTACAAACGTTGACGGGCAGTAGTCTACTGGCGATCGCCCTTTGGCTATTGTGGGATATGCTCCACCCAAGCCTTTGATGACCAAAATGACAAATCGCCACTTAATGGCGCGAGAAAGCTCCTTGTTGACGATCGCCCCCTGCTAAAGTGAGGGGGTTAGCTTAGGCACTGTCTAAGTTTGTGAACCCCTGAGGAGACTGTGGAGAATGCCATCTCAAGTCATTGAACTGTGGTCATCGTTCATTAATATTGTCGATGCACCTTTGTTTCGCCTTGGGCGGGAAACTATTTCCCTGCGTTGGTTGTTTCAAGTGGTGCTGTTGCTCATTCTCGTGGCCATTCTAGCGCGCTTTTTCAAGGGGGTGCTGAAAAATCAACTCCTACCGCGCCTTGGCTTAGACTTAGGCAATCGCGAGGCCATTTCCACTGTGATTAGCGGTGCTGGGGGGGCACTGGGCTACATTATTGTTTTGCAAGCAGTGGGGATTAATCTCGATTCCCTAGCGGTGATTATTGGTGGCTTGGGGGTGGGGATTGGTTTTGGTTTGCAGGATGTCACCCGCAATCTCATCAGTGGCCTGACGCTCCTAATTGAGCGCAAAGTGCGTGTCGGCGACTTTGTGGAAATTGAAAACATCAGTGGCTACGTGCAGGAAGTCTCAATGCGGGCCACGGTGATTCAAACTTTTAACGGTTCAAATGTGGTAGTACCTAATACCTACCTTGCCGATAGTCCAGTGCTGAATTGGTACTATGAAACCCATCGCGGTCGTATTGATATTCCCATTGGAGTGGCCTATGGGACAGATCCAGTTTTGGTGACGGAAGTCTTGCTCAATATTGCGCATTCTGAACCAGATGTCCTCAGGGAGCCAGCCCCTCGAGTGATTTTCCGTGAATTTGGGGATTCTGCCCTTAAGTTTGAACTTTGGGTATGGACAGATGCCATTGAGCGGCGAGTGTTCATCAAGAGCAGTCTCAATTTCAAGATTGATTATTACTTTCGGCAGCACAATATCTCGATTCCTTTCCCGCAACGGGACATCTGGATCCGCACTGCGCCAGCGCTCTCTCCCCTCAGTGAGGAAACCCTAGGGATGCCCTTGGCACCGGCAACGCCCTCCTTAAAGTCACTGCTTCAGCAGGTGAGCTATTTTCAGTGTATGAATGATTTGCAATTACGCTTTCTTATCGAATCGGGCTACCGCAAGCACTTGACAGCGAAGGAAATTTTGTTCCGTGCTCAGGAGGCAATCAGTAACTTCTACATTGTATTGCAGGGGCAAATGGCGGCGGTCTATGAGGAGAATGGTGAACTCAAGCCAATGATGACGTTTAATCCGGGGGAGCACTTTGGTGAACTACCGCTGATGCTGGGGGTGGCCTGCCCAGCAACGATGATGGCAATGACGGATACGGTCTTGTTTGTCCTACCACGGGAGAGATTTGAGCAGTTGCTAAAAGAACACCCTTCCCTTGCTGATGATATTGCGGTGGCGATCGCCCGCCGTCAGGATGTGCTGGCGCAACATCAACAGGAGCTGCAGCAACTGAGTCGCCAAGAGTCGGATCAAAGTCGGCCGATTAACTGGATTCGCGATCGCCTGCAAAAACTCCTGAGTTGGTAAAGTGTTCAATCAGTGGCGTCGAGTGTAAATGCGTGCTCTAAGTATTGATGCAGCCGACAGGTACCTGCTTGGTATCGCACCAAGGCCACATCAAAGCGACAGGGATGATCCTGCCACTGGGGCTGACGTTCTAGGAAGGCTTGGGCTGCCAAAATGAGTTTGCGTTGCTTGCTGGGGGAAATCGCGCCGAGGCCATCATCATCCCAGTTGTGGGGACAGCGGGTTTTCACTTCGACAAAAAGCACCACTCCCCGCGGATCACAGGCAACAATATCCAGCTCACCCCAAGGGCAGGACCAGTTCTGAGCCAAAATTTGACACTGCTGGGTTTGTAGCCACGCGACAACTACCGCTTCCCCGCGATCGCCCACGTGGCGCATAGGCGCTAGGCTTCAATGGGTTCGAGATTAAACAAGTCTTGGAGGGTCTGCATGGCGCGTTGACGACTTTCTAAATCCCGCTGTGATTGCAGTTGCACGGTTGGATCATGGAGAATCTTGTTAATAATCGTGCGCGTCATTGCTTCAATGACCCCTTGGTGCTTATCACCAAACTCACTGCCTAGGCGGGAGAGAGCTTTTTCCAGCTCTTGGGTACGGATCGCTTCCATTTTTTGGCGCAGACTGCGGATGGTTGGAATCGTTTCTAGGGCGTGCCACCAAGCCAAAAAGGTCTCTAATTCTTCCTCAAGGATACCCTCAGCTTCTTGAGCCAGTTGGCGTCGCGCCTCTTGGTTTTGGGCGACAACTGCTTCGAGATCATCCACATTAAACAGTTGTACGGAGGCCAATTCCGTCACATTCGCATGGACATTGCGAGGCACGGAAATATCAATGATTGATAGGGGGCGATCGCCGGTGAGCACCGACCCTAAATTCTCCCGATCCAAGAGGGGTTGTGTCGCTGCTGTGCCGGTAAAGACCAAATCCATTGCTGCAACAATCGGCAGTAGATCCGTCATCGTAAAGAGTTCAAAGCGTACTTCGGGAAACTGCTGCGCCAGTTCCTGTGCCCGTTCTAAGGAGCGGTTGATAATGCTCATCTCCTTCACCCCGCGGGCAATCAGGTGTTGCACCACCAAGCGGGACATTTTTCCCGCACCGACAATGGCAATGCGGCAGTTCTGGAGATTTTGCAGCCGCAGGTCGGCGAGTTCCACCGCCGCTGAGCTAATGGAGACCGCTCCTGTCCCAATACTCGTTTCTGTGCGTACCCGTTTACCGGCAGCGATCGCCCCCGTAAAGAGGCGATTGAGAATGGAACCAATGGACTTGTACTGCTGTCCCAACTGATGACAGCGTTTCACTTGGGAGAGAATTTGCCCCTCGCCAATCACCAAGCTATCCAGACCCGAGGCCACCCGCATGAGGTGCATCACCGCATCCTGATGTAGCAGGATAAAGAGGTAGGGACGCAGTTGGGGCAGGGGAATATGACTCCATTCACTGAGAAACTGATGCACTTCCCGCACGCCCACCTCAGTGTCACTGGTAACAATGTAAATTTCTAAGCGGTTACAGGTGCTAAGGATGGTCGCTTCCTGAATATGGGCGTAGCCGCACAGATGTTGCAGTGCCCGCTCCCGCACATCCTCTGGCACACTCAATTTTTCGCGCACATCCACAGGGGCGGTTTTGTGACTCAAGCCAATGACAGCAATATTCATAGGAATCGGTTGACGTTCGGCTGCAACTCCATCAATTGTTGTATCAGGATTCTTGAGCTTCCTTCACGCTTGTTTGCAAGTCTTTACTAAAGGAGGATTCTCGAGATTCCTGAGCCAACTCCTCAGGTCTTCAAGGGTCGCAGGAGTGCCGCCGCCAAAGTCTCAAGACGCCATCAATGCGAAAGGCGGTTTGTTTGAGGTCCACAGAGTCAAAGCGGTAACCCATGGGATAGTCTATTCCCAATAGGTCAAAGAGCGCTTCGGGTAACTGCGCAAACAGGGAGTCACGACGCATTGAAAAAGGGGAGACCGGTTAGCACCTAAGCAAGGACATCTGAATAGGAGCGGCTAGGGGATTCTTGATAGACCTGTGTAATAGTGGCAGCCAGTCGTTGCATACCAAGGGCAATTTCCTCATCACTGGCAGTGAGGCTAATACGCAGGCACTCCTGTTTGTGGCGCCACGGCTCGGTCAAGCCGGGGAAAAAGGAACTGCCGGGAACCACAATCACCCCTGCTCGCTTCAGGTGTTGATATAATTCCCAGTCTGTCATGGGTAAGTCCCGTAGCCACAGCCACGCGAAAATCGCCCCCTCACCGCGATGCAAAAACCAAGGAAGGTCATTGGGCAAAGCAGTTCGCAAGGTTTCTTCGAGAACTGTAAACTTGCGCTGATAGAAGGGACGAATGACATTGACGGATACTTCGGCTAGGGCACCATTGGCAATGGCTAATGCCGCGATCGCCTGACCGTAGCGGGAGGCATGAATACAGGCATTGGTTTGAAAGGCTTCGAGAACACTCAAGATCTCGCGATCGCCAATGGCAATCCCCACCCGTTCCCCTGGTAGTCCTGCCTTTGAGAGGCTGAGGCAGTGGACAATATTGCCGCCAAAAACGGGTGCGAGTTCCGTAAAGTTCAAACTGGGATAGGGTGGCCCATAGGCAGCATCAATCAAAACTGGAACGCCATAGGGGACAGCGAGATCAGCAATTTGCCGCACCTCAACATCCGTGAGCACATTCCCCGTCGGATTGCAGGGGCGGGAGAAGATGACGCATCCAGTCGTCTCATCAATGTGGAGTTGTTGAAAGTCGGGACGATACTTAAAGGTGTGATCCGCTTCAAACATCTCAAGGCGCGGACGATAGGCAACAACGGTACCAGGGGTGAGGCTGACGCCACCGTAGCCGGTATATTCTGGACTCAAGGGGAGAACAACTTTCTTTAATTCACCGTTGGCGCTAAAGCCCCCAAAAGCATTGGCGGCAAAGAAGTAGATGGCCTGACTGCCGGGGGTGACCAGGACATTGCGCTCCGTCAGGTTCAAACCATAGCGGCGATTAAAATCATCGACAACAGCAGCAATTAGCGGTTCATACCCTTGGCTTGTGCCGTAGCGGCAGACC
Source organism: Thermosynechococcus sp. M98_K2018_005 (assembly GCF_015295825.1). Lineage (GTDB taxonomy): Bacteria > Cyanobacteriota > Cyanobacteriia > Thermosynechococcales > Thermosynechococcaceae > Thermosynechococcus. Next base: position 55,382 of record NZ_DVEH01000021.1, on the reverse strand, counting down.
ACTTGGCCAAATTCTGGGCTGGCCATTAGCTCCTGGGTACAGTCGCGCCACAGTTGCTCCACCTCAGGAAGAATGAGAGGATTACCTGCACTCAGGTTAATCAGGTCTTGACCGCGATTCAGGCGCAACGTCTCGATAATATCCTTCATGATTGCCCGAACTCCCGTCAGTTGGGACATTTGCTGGCCAATCTGGGAGAGTGCAGGATTCATAGGCAAAGGACATAGACAGTATTGGTTAGGATAGCATCTGCTCTTCGATTGAGGGAGAGATGGAACCCATAGACACCGCCAATAGAGTCACTCGACTGAGCAACTGTAACATAACGTTAAAATAGGGCAAGAACTCTAAAGCATTCATGGCAGCGTTTATCCCTTTTGTCGGTAAGTTTCATTCCCCTTGGCGATCGCTCGTGATTGGGGTGATTGCTACCGGTGTGATTGGCAGCGGTGGACTGTTGTGGTGGCGATCGCGGCAAACGCCCCTTGATTTGGATCGCTACACCGTACCGGTTCAAGACAGTCGCGATTTGGTGGCTCGGATTGCTGCCACGGGCAAAGTGGTACCGGTACAAACTGTCAATGTCAGTCCGAAACGGGCAGGTCTTCTCGCCGAACTCTACGTTGAGCAGGGAGATCAGGTCAAGGCCGGTCAAATCATCGCCCGTATGGACAACCGCGATGAGCAGGCGCAACTCGCCCAAGCCCAAGCCAATCTAGCCGAGGCCATTGCCCGTCGCGATCGCGTGGTTGCCGGCAACCGTGCTGAGGAAATTGCCCAAGCCGAAGCCCAAGTGCGAGCAGCTGCCACTCGTGCTCAATTGGCAGAAGAGCGCCTGAAACGCAACGAATTGCTCGCCGCTGAGGGTGCGATTCCCCGCGATACCCTTGATGAACTAAAAGCAAATCGGGATAGCGCGATCGCCAACCTGAATGAAGCTCAAAAGCGCCTGCAACTATTACAGCGTGGCTCCCGCAGTGAAGAAATCCGCCAAGCAGAAGCAACCGTCGCCGCTGCCCAAGCCCAAGTCCAAGCTGCCCGTGCTGCCCTCGAAGATACAGTGATTCGCGCTCCTTTTACGGGGATTATTACCCAGAAGTACGCCAATCCGGGAGCCTTTGTGACACCGACCACCACCGCCTCTGCAACGACCTCTGCCACTTCCACCTCAATTGTGGCGATCGCTGAGGGCTTAGAAATTCTTGCCGAAGTCCCAGAAGTGGATATTGGCCAAGTGCTCGTGGGGCAACCCGTTGAAATCCGTGCCGATGCCTATCCAGGGGAAACCTTTGAAGGACGAGTGCGCTTAGTGGCACCCGAAGCGGTTGTCGAACAAAATGTCACCTTCTTTCAGGTGCGGGTTTCCTTAGTAACAGGGCTAGAGAAACTACGTTCTGGGATGAATGTAGATTTAGATTTTCTGGGACAAAAAATTCACAATGCCCTCTTGGTGCCGACGGTGGCCATTGCCGTTGAACGCGGTCAAACGGGTGTTTATGTTGTGGGTGAAGACAATCGCCCCAAATTTCGCCCTGTCACCATTGGCAGTAGTTGGCAAGATCAAACCCAAATTATCAGCGGTGTTAGTGTCGGTGAGCGCGTCTTTATTGACTTTCCTGAGCGGCTGCGGCCAAAACAAGAGTAGTTATGGGCTTGCATCACGTTTCCATCCGCACAGCCAATATTCAGCGGGCGATCGCCTTCTATGAAGGCCTAGGCTTTACAATGGAGGTCCGCTTTACCACGGGTTATACCCTCGCCTGTTGGCTCAAGGGCTGGCACACCCGCCTCGAACTTCTGCAAGTCCCTGACCCCCAGCCGGCTGCCGATCCTTTTCACGATGAGCACTACGTCGGCTACTACCATCTTTCCTTTGATCTCAGTGACCATCCCGACCCCCTCGAAACATGGCTCAATCAAGTAGCGCAAACGTTGAAGGCACAGGGTTTACCCTTTGAGCTATTGCTGAAGCCCACCCAGCAAGTGATTGGGTCGCACCTCTATCACGTCGCCTTTATACGTGACTGCGATGGCTTGCCCCTTGAATTTTTGCAGTGTCTGGGTTCCTGCTGAGGCCTAAACGCCGATAAAATAAGAGGGTTGAGAGATTTTTGGGTCGTAGAGAGGCATGCAACTGCAAACAGTTACTACAACCATTCCCGACTGGTCGGGGGACTTACTGGCGATCGCCGTCTTTCAAACGGAAGGCACCCTCACCCTCACCGACCCCTACACGACCCTTGACCAACACCTCAACGGCCTATTGCAGGAACTGATCAACGAAGGGGAATTTCAAGGCAAGTCCGGTACCTCCCTCCTGATGCGCCTATTGCCCAACTTCCCCATTAAAAAGCTTCTCCTTGTGGGCTTAGGCAATCGCGATGACTTTAACCTAGAGACCCTGCGCCGCACTGCCGCAACCATTGCCCGTATGGCTCGCCGTGAACGCGCAAAAACACTAGGCATGGCACTGCCCCATGAGACTTTAGAGGCAGCGGATGCTGCCCAAGCCATTGCCGAAGGGGTTCTCCTTGCCCTCCACAGTGATGTGCGTTTTAAGTCGGATCCCGAAGCTCGTCAACTCCTGCCCTATCCAGAATCCGTCAGCCTGTTGGGTTTAGGGGAGCAAACAGCGGCCTTGACCCGTGCCCAGCAGATTTGCGATGGGGTGATTTTGGCGCGCGAACTGGTGAATGCCCCGGCCAATCAAGTGACGCCTGTCACCCTTGCGGAAACGGCTCAGCAATTGGCGGCTACCTACGGCTTAACGGCAAAAATTTTGGAGCGCGATGAGTGTGCCGCCTTGGGTATGGGTGCCTTTTTGGGGGTGGCTCAGGCGTCTGATCTACCGCCGAAATTTATTCACCTTACGTACACTCCCCCTGGAAACGTACAGAAGAAAATTGCCCTCGTTGGCAAGGGGTTAACGTTTGATTCGGGTGGTCTCAACCTCAAGACCCAAGGGGGGATTGAAACGATGAAAATGGACATGGGGGGAGCCGCAGCCGTTTTGGGAACGGCCAAGGTCATTGGTCAACTCAAACCCGCTGGCATTGAAGTTCACTTTATCATTGCTGCCACCGAAAACATGATCAGTGGCCATGCCATGCATCCGGGGGATATTCTCACCGCCTCCAACGGTAAAACCATTGAGGTCAATAACACTGATGCGGAGGGTCGCCTCACCCTTGCTGATGCCCTGGTCTATGCTGAAAAACTGGGCGTCGATGCCATTGTGGATTTGGCCACGCTGACCGGAGCCTGTATTGTGGCCTTGGGAGATAACATTGCCGGTCTTTGGAGCAACAATTCAGAATTGGCGCAAGCCCTGCAACAGGCCAGCGATCGCTCCGGTGAAAAATTCTGGCAAATGCCCCTTGAAAATAAATACTTTGAGGGTATGAAGTCCCAAGTGGCCGATATGAAAAACACGGGTCCGCGATCGGCCGGATCAATCACCGCCGCCCTATTCCTTCAGCAATTTGTCGATCACACCCCTTGGGCACACCTTGACATTGCTGGCCCTGTCTGGACGGAAAAAGAAGATGGCTACAATAATCCCTGTGGGACGGGCTATCCCGTGCGCACCTTGGTGGAGTGGTTATGCAGTCTCAGTTAGATAGAAACTGAATGCGATCGCCCCAGCGGTTAGTCGTCTCACCCTCACAAATTCAAGACCGACAGGTGTGGCTCACCCCTGAGCAAGTCCACTATCTCTGTCATGTCCTGCGCTTAAAAGATAACGATATCATCTCGATCTTGGATGGCCAAGGCCAGCGATGGCGAGGCACACTTGGTGTGAATGGGCAGACTGTCGAATTATTGGAAGCTGAAAAGCAAGAGACGGAGCTAAGTGTAGAAATTATTCTCTGTCTGGCTCTACTCAAGGCAGCGAACTTTGAGCAAGTGTTGCAACAGGCAACGGAATTGGGGGTCAAGCGTATCATTCCTATTCAAACAGCGCGATCACTCCTGCAACCCAGTACCAATAAATACCAGCGCTGGCAGCGCATTCTCCAAGAGGCCGCCGAACAAAGTGAGCGTCTTTACGTCCCTACCCTCAGTGATCCCCTCTCGGTTGCCGAAATGGTCAGCCTCACCCCCAAGGGCTACATTGCCAGTTTGAATGCCTCACAACTCCTGTGGGACTGCTTGCCCCAGATGGATTTATCGCAGCCCATTTATCTAGCGATCGGGCCAGAAGGGGGATGGACAGCCTCGGAGCTAGAGCAGGTCTTAGCCACTGGTTGGCAAGCATTTTCCTTGGGACAGCGTACCCTGAGAGCTGTCACCGCCGCGATCGCAAGCCTGACCTTAGTGAGCCATTACACTGAGAGGCACTGCGCAACAGCACAACAGCATTGACAACGCGACGGCTACCTCGATACACTAGAAGTTCGGTGAAATTAACGTAAGCAGCAATGCCCACCATCCAGCAACTGATCCGCCAAGAGCGGGAACTGTTGAAAAAGAAAACAAAATCTCCTGCCCTCAAAAGCTGCCCCCAACGGCGTGGGGTGTGCACACGGGTCTATACCACAACCCCCAAAAAGCCCAATTCAGCCCTGCGGAAAGTGGCACGGGTACGTCTCACCTCTGGCTTTGAGGTCACCGCCTATATTCCGGGAATTGGCCACAATTTGCAGGAGCACTCCGTGGTGATGATTCGCGGCGGTCGGGTTAAAGATTTGCCCGGTGTGCGCTACCACATTATCCGTGGCACGCTGGATACCGCTGGTGTCAAAGACCGTAAGCAAGGTCGCTCCAAATACGGTGCAAAGCGTCCCAAACCCGGTGAGGCTGCTGCTACCGGCAAGAAAAAATGATTTCCGTTCTCTTATCTCCTTGAGTCCACCCTTGAAAGCTTAAACTTCACTAGAGCAAACAGCAAACACCTATGTCTCGTCGCACTCGCGCTCAAAAACGGCCTACTGCCCCTGATCCGGTCTATAACAACGTGCTGGTGAATATGTTGATCCAGCGGGTTATGCTCAATGGCAAAAAATCCCTTGCCAGCCGCATTGTCTATGATGCGATGAAAACCGTACAGGAGCGCACCGGCGAAGATGCTCTGCAGATTTTTGAGCGTGCAGTGAAAAATGCAACGCCCCTAGTGGAAGTGAAAGCCCGCCGTGTGGGGGGTGCCACCTACCAAGTGCCCATGGAAGTCCGTCCCGATCGCGGAGTCGCCTTGGCTTTGCGCTGGTTAGTGCAATTTTCCCGCAAACGAGCCGGTCGTTCGATGTCAGCCAAGCTGGCCAATGAATTAATGGATGCCGCCAACGAAACCGGGAGCACCATCCGTAAACGGGAAGAAACCCACAAAATGGCAGAGGCCAACAAAGCCTTTGCCCACTATCGCTACTAAACCGTCACACGGTTCAAGAGTTGGATACAATTATTTAAGAATTCTAACGTAATGCAACAAACAAGGAGGTAGCTGTGGCACGGACGACCCCGCTAGAGCGAGTGCGAAATATCGGGATTGCCGCTCACATTGATGCGGGTAAAACAACCACAACTGAACGTATTCTCTTCTATTCCGGTGTGGTGCACAAAATTGGCGAAGTGCACGAGGGTACCACGGTTACCGACTGGATGGAACAGGAGCGGGAGCGGGGCATCACCATTACAGCCGCCGCCATTAGCACCTCTTGGAAAGACCACCAGATCAACATTATTGACACCCCCGGCCACGTGGACTTCACGATTGAAGTGGAGCGCTCCATGCGAGTTCTCGATGGGGTGATTGCGGTATTCTGCTCCGTCGGTGGTGTGCAACCCCAGTCAGAAACCGTGTGGCGGCAGGCTGATCGCTACAGCGTCCCACGCATCGTCTTTGTCAACAAAATGGATCGCACTGGGGCAAACTTCTACAAAGTCTATGACCAGATTCGCGATCGCCTGCGGGCAAATGCTGTGCCGATTCAGTTACCCATTGGTGCTGAAGATCAGTTCAAAGGCATCGTTGATCTGGTGCGGATGCGCGCCAAAATCTACAAAGACGACCTGGGCAAGGAAATCGAAGATACTGAAATTCCTGCCGAGATGAGTGAACTGGCGGAAGAGTATCGTACCAAGCTCATCGAGGCGGTTGCTGAAACCGATGATGCCCTCATGGAAAAATACTTTGAGGGGGAAGAACTCACAGAAGAGGAAATCCGTGCCGCCCTACGTAAAGGGACGATCGCTGGCACCATTGTGCCGATGCTTTGCGGCTCCGCCTTCAAAAACAAAGGCGTGCAATTGCTCCTTGATGCTGTGGTGGACTATCTACCAGCTCCCATTGACATTCCTGCCATTAAAGGTCATCTTCCGGATGGCACAGAGGTAGAGCGGGCTGCCGATGACGATCAACCACTGGCAGCACTGGCCTTCAAAATCATGTCCGATCCCTATGGCCGCCTGACCTTCGTGCGCGTTTATTCCGGTGTTCTCAAAAAAGGCAGCTATGTACTCAATGCCACCAAGGGCAAGAAGGAGCGCATTTCTCGTCTGATTGTGCTCAAAGCCGATGAGCGGATTGAGGTGGATGAGCTGCGGGCCGGCGATTTAGGAGCTGCCTTAGGTCTGAAGGAAACCTTCACGGGGGATACCCTCTGCGATGAAAGCTCGCCCGTGATCCTTGAATCCCTGTACATTCCCGAGCCAGTGATTTCCGTGGCTGTGGAACCCAAAACCAAGCAGGACATGGAAAAACTCTCCAAAGCCCTGCAAGCCCTTTCTGAGGAAGACCCCACGTTCCGCGTCAGCGTTGATCCCGAAACCAACCAAACTGTGATTGCGGGGATGGGGGAACTGCACCTCGAGATCCTTGTGGATCGGATGCAGCGGGAGTTCAAAGTGGAAGCCAATGTTGGCCAACCCCAAGTGGCCTACCGCGAAACGATTCGCAAACCTGTCCGTGCCGAAGGCAAGTTTATCCGTCAAAGTGGCGGTAAAGGCCAGTATGGTCACGTTGTGATTGAAGTAGAGCCCGCCGAACCCGGTACGGGGTTTGAATTTGTCTCCAAAATTGTCGGTGGTGTCGTACCCAAAGAGTACATTCCACCCGCTGAGCAGGGGATGAAGGAAGCCTGTGAATCGGGGATTTTGGCAGGGTACCCAGTGATTGACCTCAAGGTCACATTAGTGGACGGCTCCTACCACGAGGTTGACTCCTCAGAGATGGCCTTCAAAATTGCTGGCTCCATGGCCATTAAAGAGGCAGTGATGAAAGCCAATCCGGTGCTGCTAGAGCCAATGATGAAAGTCGAGGTCGAGGTTCCAGAAGAATTCCTTGGGACAGTGATGGGAGACTTAATTTCCCGTCGCGGTCAAATTGAGGGACAAACCGTGGAAAATGGCATTGCCAAAGTGACGGCAAAAGTTCCTCTCGAACGGATGTTTGGTTATGCCACTGACATTCGCTCGAATACCCAAGGTCGGGGAATTTTCTCGATGGAATTTAGCCATTACGAGGAAGTCCCCCGGAATGTGGCTGAGGCGATCATTGCCAAAAATAAAGGGAACGCATAGTCTATACGAGGAACAACATGGCACGCGCTAAATTTGAACGAACCAAACCCCACGTTAACATTGGTACGATTGGTCACGTTGACCACGGTAAAACCACACTGACTTCAGCCATCACCATGACACTGGCTGCCCAAGGGAAAGCTCAAGCTCGCAAATACGATGAAATTGATGCTGCCCCTGAGGAAAAAGCCCGTGGGATTACCATCAACACGGCTCACGTGGAGTATGAGACCGAGAAACGTCACTATGCCCACGTAGATTGCCCCGGCCACGCTGACTATGTGAAAAACATGATCACCGGTGCCGCTCAAATGGACGGTGCCATTCTGGTGGTGGCCGCTACCGATGGTGCCATGCCCCAAACCAAAGAGCACATTCTCTTGGCTCGTCAGGTGGGGGTGCCCAGCATTGTTGTCTTCCTGAACAAAGTGGATATGGTGGATGACGAGGAACTGCTGGAGCTGGTGGAACTGGAACTGCGGGAACTCCTCAGTGGATATGAATTCCCCGGTGACGAAGTGCCCATCATCCGTGGTTCGGGTCTGAAAGCCCTTGAAGCCATGACCGCCAACCCGAAGACCCAACGGGGTGAAAATGAGTGGGTAGATAAAATCTACGAGCTAATGGATGCCGTGGATAACTACATTCCCACCCCTGAGCGGGATGTGGACAAGCCCTTCCTGATGGCTGTAGAAGACGTGTTCTCCATCACCGGTCGTGGTACGGTGGCCACGGGTCGGATTGAGCGGGGTCGCATTAAACTCAACGAAACCGTTGAACTTGTGGGTCTGCGGGAAACTCGCACAACGACGGTTACCGGTATTGAAATGTTTAAGAAGAGCCTCGAAGAGGGGATTGCCGGTGACAATGCTGGTCTACTCCTGCGGGGTCTGAAAAAAGAGGATGTGGAACGGGGAATGGTGATTGCCAAACCCGGCTCCATTACGCCTCACATCCAATTTGAGGGTGAAGTGTACGTGCTCACTGAAAAAGAGGGTGGCCGTAAAACCCCTTTCTTTGCGGGTTACCGTCCGCAGTTCTATGTGCGTACCACCGATGTGACGGGTACGATTACTTCCTTCACCGCTGATGATGGTAGCCCTGCTGAAATGGTGATGCCGGGTGACCGTATCAAAATGACTGTGGAATTGATCCAGCCCATTGCTATTGAGCAGGGGATGCGCTTTGCCATCCGTGAAGGCGGCCGGACGATTGGTGCGGGCGTTGTCTCCAAAATCCTGAAGTAGTTGATCTGATGGCCGCTAGCCTTTTGTCGTGTTGGCGGCCTTTTTTTGTCTAAATTTTGTCGGATTGTCTCTGAACCTTGACAAGTAAGGAAGATTGCTATGGCTGTTTTACAACAGAAAATTCGTATTCGCCTTAAGGCCTTTGATCATCGCTTGCTCGATACTTCCTGCGATCGCATTGTCGATACCGCGAAAAGAACCGGCGCTTCCCCTGTGGGTCCCATTCCCCTACCCACTCGCCGTCGAATTTACTGCGTCCTGCGATCGCCCCACGTGGACAAGGACTCGCGGGAGCATTTTGAAACCCGTACCCACCGTCGCATCCTCGACATTTACCAACCTTCACCGAAAACGATTGATGCTCTGATGAAGTTGGACTTGCCGGCGGGCGTAGATATTGAAGTGAAATTGTAAGCGTCGCCAAAGTTCACTACACTGAGGGGTATGACGCATACGATCATTCATCCTTCCCCCTCTGAGTCTTCGCTTCAGTCCCCTGCCATGGCCTATCGGATTAACTGCCAGCAGGGGCATACGCATCTTTTATGGGTAACGCTGCGGCTAACGGCACCGCCAACCGATGTTCTTGATCTGCACTTACCGGTGTGGACGCCCGGCTCCTACCTCGTGCGCGAATATGCGCGGCATCTTCAGGACTTTACGGTCACGGCCGCCGATGGCACCCCCCTTGAGTGGTGGAAGTGTGCTAAGAACCAGTGGCAAGTGGCCTGCACGCCCGGTCTAGAACTGGAAGTGCGCTATGCCATCTATGCCCATGAACTTTCGGTACGCACCAACCACTTTGATGGTAGCCATGCCTATTTCAATCCCGCAGCGGTATGCCTCTATGTGCCAGAGTATCGCGACCAGCCTCTCACAGTAACTATTGAAGCGCCCCCCGATTGGCGGGTGACCACTCCCCTTGAACCCTTGGGTGAGGATGGCTGTACCTTTTGGGCGGCAAATTACGATCTGCTGGTGGATAGCCCCTTTGAGGTGGGCACCCATGCGGTTTACACTTTTGAAGTAGCGGGGAAACCCCATGAATTGGCAGTGTGGGGCAAGGGGAATTTTAATCCCAAGCGGGCGATCGCTGATATGCAGCGAATTATTGCCACCGAGGCAAGTCTCTTTGGCGGCCTGCCCTACGATCGCTATGTCTTTATTGTGCACCTTACCCACAAGGGCTACGGCGGTTTGGAGCATCTGAATAGTTGCTCGTTGATCTTCCATCGCTTTGGCTTTCAGCAGCCGGAGCAGTATCGCCGCTTTCTCTGTTTAGTGGCCCATGAGTTTTTCCATCTCTGGAATGTCAAGCGGATTCGTCCCCAAGCTTTCGAGGTCTTTGACTACGACAGTGAGAATTACACCACCAGCCTTTGGTTTGCCGAGGGGGTGACTAGTTATTTCGATCAACTGATTCCCCTATGGGCAGGATGCTTTGATGCAGAGGCCTATCTCAAACTACTGAGCGAAAGCCTCAATCGCTACCTACATACCCCCGGTCGTTGGGTGCAATCCCTGAGTGCCGCTAGTTTTGATGCTTGGATTAAGCTCTATCGCCCTGACGAAAATAGCATTAATTCCCAGATGTCCTACTACCTCAAGGGGGAGTTGGTGGCACTGCTGCTGGATTTGCGGATTCGCCTTAATTTTAATCACCAGCGATCGCTCCTCGATGTCCTGCGGCGGTTGTGGCAGCAGTCTTGTGAGACGGGTCAGGGCTATACCCCCGATGAGCTGTGGGAAACGATTGAAACCGTTGCCGATGAAAACCTTGGCACATGGCGCGAGCAATTCATTGAAGGAACGGTGGAACTGCCTCTCCAAGAATGGCTGGCCAAAATCGGTTTGGAACTCGTGCCTCAAGACGCGCTGCCCTATACGGGACTTGAGTTCAAGCAGGAACATGGTTCTCTTCAAATCAAGGCAGTGCTGCGGGACTCCCCTGCTGAACAGGCAGGCTTGGTGGCTGGGGATGAAATCATTGCCCTCAATGGTTGGCGCGTCAAGGCAGAGGACTGGTCAGAGCGATTGCGGGAATACCCAGTGGGAGAGACGATTCACCTGACATGGTTCCATGATCAGCAAGTGCACACTGGGGCGTTGATTTTAGGACAACCGCAACCCCACTATCGGTTGCAGTGTCGAGCTGATGCCACACCGCGCCAGCGGGCACATTTGGAAGCCTGGTTGGGAGCCACAGCGGCGCAGCTTTAGGGGAGGTGGCAGAATGCTGCAGCCCTTGATTCAGGATCGCGATCGCTTGGAACAGGTTCTGCGCCAACTGCCCTTGGCACCGGGGGTCTATTTCCTCAAGGACAAGACCGATCAAATTCTCTACATTGGCAAGTCCAAACGCCTGCGATCGCGGGTGCGCTCCTATTTTCGTGAGCCAGCCCAACTGGGGCCGCGCCTTGAATTAATGGTCTATCAGGTGGCGGACATTGAATTCATCGTCACCGATACGGAAGCCGAGGCCCTCGCCCTCGAAGCCAATCTAATCAAGCAGCATCAGCCCCACTTCAACGTTCTTCTCAAGGATGACAAGAAATATCCCTACGTCTGTATTACGTGGTCAGAACCCTACCCTCGTATTTTCATTACCCGCAAACGCCAATTGGGTAATATCGGCGATACTCGCAGTGATTCCCCCAAGGATCGCTACTATGGCCCCTATGTGGATAGCTTTCGCCTGCGCCAAACCCTTGCCCTTGTGAAGCGGCTTTTTCCGCTGCGGCAACGTCCCCGCCCCCTCTTCAAGGATCGCCCTTGCCTCAACTACGATATGGGTCGTTGTCCGGGGGTCTGCCAAGCCCTGATTTCACCGCAGGAATATCGGCAAACGCTCCATAGGGTGGCGATGATCTTTCAGGGGCGCACGGGGGAACTGGTAGCGCAGTTGCAGGCACAAATGGCGCAAGCGGCGGCGGATCTCAATTTTGAACTGGCGGCACGACTGCGGGATCAAATTCGCGGCCTTGAGCATTTAGGGGTGGATCAAAAGGTGTCCTTGCCGGATGATACAGTGTCACGGGATGCCATTGCCCTTGCCCTCGGCGATCGCCATGCAGCCATTCAACTCTTTCAAATTCGCGCTGGTCGCTTAGTGGGACGTTTGGCCTTTGTCGCCGATGCCCAAAGTGGCAGTGTGGGCACGATTTTACAACGGGTGCTTGAAGAACACTATGCCCAAGTGGACGATGTAGAAATTCCCAGTGAAATTTTGCTGCAACATCCCCTACCCGAGGCAGCTCTGCTGCGCACATACCTGAGCGAAAAGAAAGGTCGCGCCGTTACCCTCACCGTCCCCCAGCGGCAGGCAAAGGCCGAACTGATTGCCATGGTGCAGCGAAATGCCGAACTGGAACTCGCACGTATTCAACAGGCCAGCGATCGCACCCAAACGGCTCTTGAAGATTTAGCCCAACTCCTTGGCCTTGACACCCTTCCCCACCGCATTGAAGGCTACGACATTTCTCACATTCAAGGGTCTGACGCGGTGGCCTCACGAGTTGTCTTTATTGATGGCTTACCCGCCAAGCAGCACTATCGCCACTACAACATCCACAACCCCGAGGTTAAACTTGGCCACTCCGACGACTTTGCCAGTCTTGCCGAGATTCTCCGCCGCCGCTTTGCACCCTACCTTGAGGGCAAGGGTGACCCCCTAGAGGCTGATGATTGGCCCGATGTGATCCTCATCGATGGCGGCAAGGGGCAACTGTCCGCCGTGGTTCAGGTCTTGGAGCCACTCCTGGGCGATCTCACCCTTCTCAGCTTAGCCAAACAGCGGGAGGAGATTTTCCTACCCCACCACCGCCAGCCTCTCCTGACCGATCCAGAGCAACCGGGGGTGCAATTGCTACGCCGCGTCCGCGATGAGGCTCACCGCTTTGCCCTGAACTTCCACCGTCAAAAACGTGCCCAACGCCAACGGCGATCGCACCTCGACCAAATTCCCGGCTTGGGCTATCAACGCCAAAAGGAACTCCTTGCCACCTTTCGCTCCATCGACTACATTCGCATGGCTACGCCCGAACAGTTAGCGCAGGTGCATGGGGTTGGCCCCCGCCTAGCGGAAAAAATTTACCGCTATTTTCATGCTGATACCGATTAGGACCGATCTAGGCGTTTTTCGAAAAAGGCGGGCGATCGCTCACTCCTTCAAAAGCGGGTAACGCGATTCGAACGCGCGACATCAACCTTGGCAAGGTTGCGCTCTACCACTGAGCTATACCCGCGACAGAACTCTAGTTTAGAAAATCAGGGAGTGCACTGTCAAGCCCCAGAAATTTCAGCAGCCCCCTGGGCCACAAAAACTGTGGGCGTACAGCACTTCGGCATCGTAGATATAAGCAATGCCCGCATAATCGTTGAAAAACTCAACTGCAACCCGATCCACAATTTTTTCCGCCATTTCCCGTGTTTGGGTGAGTACCTCAAACTTGATGTTGGCTTGGGTATCGGAAACGCTGGGTTGACCAGAGGAGCGCACATTGCGACTCCCTTTGCCGCCGGTTTCCATCACAGTGTAGCCCGTTGCCCCCGCCTCATCAATGATTTGGGCAATTTTTTTCAAGAGAATCTTCTCGGTCACAATCACGAGCTTCTTGGCTGGCTTGGCCATTCTAAGTACCTCCTTGAGTGAAATTGGCGCGTTTGGGTCACTAGCTGCCGCCCATGATTGCTTGGGCAAGGCCAAGGTAAAGCGGAATTCCGAGACCAATGGCAATGGGAGTCCCGATCGCGGTGGAAGCACCAATATAGGCGGAAGGGTTGGCGGAGGGAATACCTGCCCGCAGTGTTGGCGGCCCAGAAATATCGGAACTAGAGCAGGCAATTACGGCTAGAATCACCACACCCCCAAGGCTAAAGCCAGTAACATAGTGGGCAATCATTCCCAAACCAAAGGCAATCAGGCCATGCACCAGCGGTGCCACGACGGCATAAACCACATACCACTGAGCCACTTTGCGCAATTCACCCAAGCGTGACCAAGCCTCCATCCCCATGACGAGCATCAACACCGAGAGTAAACCACGAAACAGAGGGTTGTAAAAACTCTCATAGACACCGTCGGGACGGGTAAAGATGCCTAAGGCAACACCCAGCAGCAGTGCGGAAAGAGCTGCCCCTTGCAGACTTTCTTTGACAATCGGCCAGATTCTGACTCGTTTGCTGTGTTGACTGCGGTACTCACTCGTGCTACCAGCATAACCTGTGGCACTCCCTGAACCTGCATAGGCACCAACGGCACTGAGGGAAGCTGGCGCCTTTTTCTCCTGTTTTTTCTTGAGGTAAATGCTGGCCACGACAATGGCTGTCACCAGAGCAGGAATATCCATGAAGGGATACAGTGCGGCTGCCCAAGGTTCATAGCTAATTTTCTGCGTCTCCAGAGCCGTCAGTGCCGCTGCCATAGTCGAACCACTCACAGCCCCAAATAAGCCTGCGGTGGCGATCGCGTCAACGGTTCTGACCTTCGGAAGCTTTGCTAAGGTATAACGGCCAATAAATACAATGAGAATTCCCATCGCCACAGCAAAGAGTGCCGGCAAGAGCATCTCCTGTAGGTTGGAACTGCGAATCGCAATACCACCGCTGAGGCCCACTTTCATTAGCAACATAAAAGTAATGAACTTATAGATGGCATCGGGAATCTGAAGTTGACTGCCCAGAGCCGCAATGACCATGCCCCCCAGCAAGAAACCAAGGGTGGGCGACTGTAATTGCTTGACAAAATCCTGCAAAAACTGACCGAGAAAATCCACAGTACTACTCCTCCTTAATTATCAGGGGCTATCCATGGGGCTGTAGACGTTGAAGTTGATAGAAGACTATTGGGCAATCGCCGGCGTTGCATCCGTCGGTCAACAGCACAAATATAGTCTTTTATCTATGCAAGCTTTTTGATTTGCTTGCCTTAGTCTATAGCAAATTCTTCAGCAAAACACACATTTAATAAACATTACTTTCAAATAGATTAGATAAGCCCAGCTTATAAAATGACCTTGGGGCGATCGCCCCGCTGTCAATGGCTTCTTGGCGCGTACATGATAATCAGCGCTCCGGCACCGAGCAGATCAAACTTATTGGGGTGTATCCCCAACCACCAGCAGGAAAATGCGACTATAGGCAGCCTGAACACGACCGAAATGCGGTCGGTACCATGCCATACATAAATAAGGACGATCGCCCCCGCTAAGACATACCAAATGCTGTTATGCCCCCGTAGTCAGACAAGATAGCCTCCCCCAAGCCCTAGGAGGGCTGTGATGAGGAAGTAAAGTAGGGATGTTGCAACTTTCATCATCGCCGCAGTGCTTGCTATACACTGGAAACTACATTGGGCTGACGCCAGCATATGACAATTCAGTTGACGATTCGCCGCCAAGCACCCAACAAGAGCGCCTATTGGCAAACCTTTGAACTAGAGATTGATCCTTCCCTGACGATCCTTGATGCCCTCATTCAAATCAAGGGATACCAAGACGGTAGTCTTAGCTTTCGCAAAAATTGTCGAAACACCATTTGCGGCAGTTGCGCGATGACGATCAATGGTCGTTCTGCGCTTGCCTGTCAGCAAAGTATTCGCACCGAGTTAGCCAATAGTCCTGTGCCCAACCAAATTGCGATCGCCCCCTTGGGGAATTTGCCTGTCCTCAAAGACCTTGTCGTGGACATGAGTGATTTTTGGCAAAAACTTTCAGCTGTCAATCCTTATGTGAGTACAGCGGCACGGCAAGTGCCGGAGCGGGAGTTTCTCCAATCCCCCAGCGATCGCGCCAAACTCAATGCTTCGGGTAACTGTATTCTCTGTGGTGCCTGCTACGGTGCCTGCAATGCCGTGGACGTGAATCCCAACTTTGTCGGTCCTCATGCCCTTGCCAAAGCGGCTCGCCTTGTGGCCGATAGCCGCGATAGCGAAACTGACCAACGCCTAGCCCAATACAACACTGCCACCAGTGGCGTGTGGGGCTGTACCCGTTGTTTTAATTGCAATACGGTGTGTCCTGTGGGCGTGCAACCCCTCGATCGCATTAGTGAGATCAAGCAGGCGATCCTAGCACGCTCAACAACAGCAACCCGCAATCAAGACCGTCCTTTGCGCCATCGGCAAGTGCTCTTGGAACTAGTGAAAGAAGGTGGCTGGGTGGATGAGCGGCAATTTGGCCTACGGGTGGTGGGCAATCGCTTTCGAGACGTTGGCGGGGTTGTGAGCCTGGCTCCCTTAGGCTGGCGGTTATTGCGGCGCGGCAAGTTTCCCCTGCGATTTGAAAAGTCTGCCGGTCAAGCCCAAATTAAGGCAGTGATTACAGCCCTACAGCAGAAACAGCCCTCTTCTAAAATATGAGATACAAAAAGGGCATGAAATGCTAAAGGTCCTATGCCAAGCTAAAGAAGTTGTTTTGCATTCCTAACGCCATGGGTGAACCGACGTCCGATGATTTGACCCCTCAATTTGGTTGGTCCCGCTATGCGGAGCTGATCAACGGCCGCTTTGCCATGATTGGCTTTATTGCCCTGCTGGTGCTCGAGTGGGTGACTGGCCAAGATTTCTTTACGTGGGTGGGCTGGCGATAGGTTGTGACGGCAGCACTGCGCCTAGAGGGCGTCACACGACGATTTGCACCGGGAGTGGGGATTGGCCCCCTGTCTTTGACGGTACCCGCAGGGGAGCTTTGGGTAATTGTCGGGCCTTCTGGTTGTGGTAAATCCACCCTATTGCGGCTCATTGCTGGCTTGGAGCAACCCACCAGTGGTGAGATTTATATTGGGGAGACCTGTGTCAATGGCCGCAGTGGGCGCGATCGCGATGTGGCAATGGTCTTTCAGAACTATGCCCTTTATCCCCACATGACCGTGGCCGAAAACCTTGGCTTTGGTCTGAAAATGCGCGGTGTTGATCCGGCCACACGACAGCAACGGATTCTTCAAGTGGCTAAGCTACTGGGGATTGAGTCCCTACTGCAGCGCAAACCGCGTCAACTCTCCGGTGGTCAGCAGCAGCGGGTGGCCTTGGGAAGGGCCTTGGTGCGATCGCCCCAAGTGTTTCTCCTTGATGAACCCCTCTCCAACCTTGATGCCCAATTGCGGGAGCAAACCCGTGCTGAACTGAAACAATTGCATCAACAACTGGGCATTACTACCCTCTATGTCACCCACGATCAGGTGGAGGCCATGACCCTTGGCGATCGCATTGTGGTGCTGGATCGTGGTCAAATTCAGCAAATTGGCAGTCCTGCTGATCTCTATAACAAACCCGCCAATACCATAGTGGCGCGATTTTTGGGCACCCCACCGATGAATTTACTGCCCGCTCGCTGGGATGGTAGCCGCCTGTGGATAGCGCAGCAGCCCTTGCCCTGTTCGGACACCCCCCATTGGCCGTTGGAAAGTGAACAGCCCCTCACCGTGGGCATTCGCCCAGAACATTTGTATATCAGTGAGCAGGGCTTGGGGGCGATCGCCACCCTCGTTGAACCCCTAGGCCGCGAAGCCATTGTCCGCTGTCGCCTGATGAATAGCTCCCAAGAACTGCTGTGGCTAGCCCCGAGTCAGCAAATCCCTCAAATGGGTGACCCTCTCCAGTTGCAGGCTCGCCATCTTTATCTGTTTGATCCCATGACCGGAGTGGCTCTCAATTCTCAGCCTTCCTGAAAATTCATCGGAACCCTTACCCAAGACTGGAGGGTTCGCTTAGAATACAACTAGGATTCTGTAAAATTTCGTAACTTATGCGGCCAGCCCGTCCATGACTTCGGTAACCTCTCTTTTTTCACCTGTCGAAGCAGATCTCTGTGTGCTGACAGAGAACCTGAAGGCACTGATTGGAGCACAACACACCGTACTCTCTGCTGCCGCCGAACATCTTTTTGCTGCCAGTGGTAAGCGCATTCGACCCGCCATTGTTTTTTTAGTGTCGCGAGCCACGCTGCCCGATCAGGGGATTACTCCCCGGCACTGCCGCCTAGCAGAAATTACGGAAATGATTCACACCGCCAGTCTCTTTCACGATGATGTGGTGGATCAAGCGCAACTGCGGCGCGGTGTGCCCACCGTCAACAGTGTCTTTGGCAATCGGGTGGCCATTCAAGCGGGAGACTTTCTGTTTGCCCAAGCCTCTTGGTACTTAGCAGATTTAGATAACCTGCAAGTGGTGAAACTCCTCTCACAAGTGATCAAAGACTTTGCTGAAGGGGAAATTCGCCAAGGCTTTAACCGCTTTGACACCAGCATTACCCTAGAGGACTATCTACTGAAAACCTACTACAAGACAGCTTCCCTCATTGCCAACAGTGCCAAGGCGGCAGCGGTTCTCAGTGAAGCGCCCCCAGAAACCATCGAAGCCATGTACACCTACGGCAAAAACTTGGGCTTGGCCTTTCAAATCGTGGATGACATCCTCGACTTCACTCGCTCCACCGCAGAACTAGGGAAACCCGCTGGCTCAGATTTGCGGGATGGCAACCTAACGGCCCCCGTCCTTTTTGCCCTACCCAAAGCCCCCTATCTGCACACCCTCATCGAGCGCGAGTTCAGTGAAGAAGGGGATCTAGAAACCGCCCTCAACCTAGTGCGCCAAAGTGGTGCCATCGAAGATGCTCGCAATTTAGCCAAGGAATATGCCCAGGCGGCTCTACCGGCCCTTGAAGTGCTGCCACCGTCAGAACCGCGTCAGGCCCTCAGCCAGTTGACAGAGTATGTCCTTGAGCGGCTCTACTAAGCTGCCAGCGGAACGGTGTCCAATGCCCAGCGCATAAATCTCAGGAACTGGCCGAAAAATAGAAACAAGCCTGGGCAGTCCAATAGGTATAAGTGTGGGATCAGTAATCAATCCCCTACACTAGGGACAGGGGTTGCGTCCACCCGACTAGCCCGCAATTCGTTTTTATTTCGGGAGTGAATTTGTGGCACGAGGCGTCAAACAACGTAAACTGGTGAGTTCTACTGTGGGTGGTCGGGGAAGTCAAAGAGGGTCTCAAAAGAGCAGGAGTCAGCGATCGCGCCCTTCAGTGTGGCGTACCCTAGGCTGGATTGCTGCCTTTAGTGGTGTGTCCTTGGTCTCTGCCTTTGCGGGCATGACGTTTGTCTTGATGTCACCCTTTCAGGGCACTAACCATCGGGGACAAGGCGATCCCTCTTGGCTGGAAATGATAACGCGGGGGTTGCAGTATGGCATGGGTCGGCCAGTGAACCTCCTAGTGCTGGGGGTAGATAAGGTCTTGGATGCCCCTGAAGGTTCTGCGGAACGCTTCCGTGGTCGCACCGACACCCTCCTACTGGCGCGGTTTAACCCTGAAAATGGCACGATAACCGTTCTCAGTATTCCCCGTGACACCCGTATTGAGATTCCCGGTTATGGCATCGACAAAATTAATGCGGCCAATGTTTATGGGGAGGTCGATCTAACGGTGCGGGTGGTGAGTAAAACTCTCAACTATACCCCCATTGATCGCTACATTCGCATTGATACAGGTGCATTTCGAGAACTGGTGGATTTGGTGGGGGGGGTCGAAGTCAACGTGCCCAAGCGGATGGTTTACACCGATCACACCCAAAAACTCTACATTGATCTTCAACCAGGGCTGCAAACCCTGAACGGGGAGCAAGCAGAGGGCTTTGTTCGCTTTCGTTACGATGAACTGGGGGATATTGGTCGTGCCCAGCGGCAGCAAATGCTGATTAAGGCGCTGCAAAAGAAACTGGCCAATCCCATCATGCTGACCCAGTTGCCGAAAATCTACGGTGTTCTCCGAAAATATGTGGATACGGATTTAACCTTTGCCGAACTGATGGCGATCGCCCAATTTAGTCTGCGCATTGAGCCAGATAACCTCCGTTTGATCCTGCTGCCGGGACGCTTTAGTGAGAGCTACTGGCTTCCTGACTATGACCGCATTGATCGGGTGGTTGCTGAGCACTTTAGCGATCACCCCTCGAAGCTGATTGACCATACGTGGCGTGAAACGAGTACGCTGCGCATTGCTCTGCAAAATGCCTCCGGTAGCAGTGAGGCTGCCCAAGACATGGCGGATTTTCTCGCCCACCACGGCTATACCAATGTAATCATTAGTGAAGAGTGGTATCAGCAAGCCCCTGAAACAGAGATTGTGGCACAGCAAGGGGATATTGGAGCTGCGCAAATGATTCGTTCCGTCCTTGGCATGGGGCGAGTATCCCCCAACTCCACAGGGGTGCTGTCTTCGGATATTACGATTCGCATTGGTCGCGACTGGGCAGCCGTCTTGCACTAGGTGAGAGTGGCGGGTAGTTTCTTGGTCACTGCTTCGGGTTCGAGGATGCGGTCAATAATGCCGTATTCCTTGGCCATTTGCGGCGTCATATAGAGCAGCCGATCCATATCGCGGGTAATGCGCTCGGGGGGTTGACCGGTATTTTGCGCCAAAATTTCTACCATCATCGCCTTAGTGGCCAGTACCTCCTTGGCACGAATTTGGATATCGGTGGCTTGCCCTTGGGCATAGCTCTTGGTTTGGTGCAGGACAATCGTGGCGTGGGGTAAGCTGGCGCGACACCCCTTGGTACCGGCAGAGAGCAACATGGCTGCCATCCCCATTGCTTGACCAATGCAGATCGTATGCACAGGGGGCTTAATGTAGCGCATGGTGTCGCAGATAGCAAAGGCTTCCGTTTCAAAGCCAATGGGTTCGCCATCGTAGCGGGAGGTTCCCGTCGAGTTGATGTAAATGCGGATCGGTTTTTCGGGATCGTCGTATTGCAGATAGAGCAGTTCCGCAATGATCAGCTCCGTAACCGCTGGCACCAAAGGCATGCCGAGATAGACGATCCGCTCCTTCAACAACAGCGAAGGGAGGTCTGGAGGTGGGGTGCGATAGTAGGCATCACCATAGTAGGCTGCTTGGACAGCAGTAATGGGCAACCGCATAGGACGCTCAGCAAATGACAGACTATCTGTACTCTAGCAAGGAATTGCCTTCAGGATCGGTGGGAAGCACTCCCCCTATAATCAAAGCAGCAATCCAATTCTTTGGCCATGAATCAACTCCTCAGTTCGCGGCTTACCTCCTCAGTGGTGGCGATCGCCATTGTCTTGCTGGTTGTCCTTTTGAATGCAGTAGTGATTATTAATCCCGGCCAAGCAGGAGTGCTGAGTATTTTGGGTAAAGCTCAGGATACCCCCCTCCTTGAGGGCATTCACTGGAAACCGCCGTTTATTGCCAGTGTGAATGTGTATGACGTAACCGTACAGAAGTTTGAAGTGCCGGCGGAAAGTGCCACCAAAGATTTACAGGACATTACCGCCAGTTTTGCCATCAACTTTCGCCTAGACCCCATGGCCATCGTGGATGTGCGCCGCACCCAAGGGACGCTGGAAAATATCGTAGCCAAAATCATTGCTCCCCAGACCCAAGAGGCCTTCAAAATTGCCGCTGCCCGTCGCACGGCGGAGGAGGCCATTACCAAGCGGGATGAACTCAAGGAGGATTTTGATCATGCCCTTAGCGATCGCCTAGCCAAGTACCACATTCTCGTACTGGATACCAGTGTTGTTAACCTTGACTTTTCGGAGGAATTTTCCAAGGCCGTCGAGGATAAGCAAATTGCTGAGCAGCGGGCCCAACGGGCGGTCTATATTGCCCAAGAGGCGGCTCAACAGGCGCAAGCGGAAATTAACCGTGCCCAAGGGAAAGCGGAAGCCCAGCGCCTCCTTGCCGAAACCCTCAAAGCTCCGGGTGGTCAGTTAGTGCTGCAAAAGGAAGCGATCGAAGCATGGCGCGAAGGAGGGGCCCAAGTGCCCCAAGTGATTGTGCTCAATGGTCAGGAAGGGCTGCCCCCTTTTTTACTGAACTGGAGTGCCCAAAAATAGGCAAGGGAGCGATCGCCCAAATCCCCCTAGAATTGAGAATAGCGATTTGTCCTTATTATTCTTTGATTTCTCGCGATATTGACCCATGATCTCCACCCCCGTCCCCCTTGCTGCCAATCAACAAATTTTACCCCTGACTGCGCAAACCAATGCCCGAGGCCATCTCACCATTGGTGGGTGTGATGTGGTGGAGTTAGTGGCACAGTTTGGCTCTCCCCTCTACATCCTTGATGAATTCACCTTTCGCACCGCTTGCCGTCAATATCAAGACACCCTTCAGCAGACCTATGGCGGTGAATTTTTGGTGCTCTATGCCTCAAAGGCTTGGAACTGCTTGGCCACCTGCGCCCTTGCCCACAGTGAAGGCTTGGGGATTGATGTGGCCTCCGGGGGTGAACTCTACACTGCCTTGAGTGCGGGGGTTCCTGCCAGCCACATTTACTTCCACGGTAATAACAAGTCCCCCCAAGAACTCCTCTATGCCCTTGAGGTCAATTGCACGATTGTTGCCGATAACTGGCTGGAACTAGAGCGCCTTGCTGCCTACGTTGAGGAGCATGATCTCTCGACTCCACCCCGCGTCATGTTGCGGTTGACACCGGGGATTGAATGCCACACCCACGAATATATCCGCACTGGGCATCTAGACAGCAAATTTGGCTTTGACCCGCAACAGTTTCCAGAGTTGCTTCAGTTTGCCAAGGCGCATCCCGAACTGGACTGGGTCGGACTCCACGCCCACATTGGCTCACAGATTTTTGAGGAGCAACCCCATTTAGACCTATGTGATGTCCTTGTGGATTGGCTGGCTCAAGCCCGTGAGGCCATGCTACC
Organism: Thermosynechococcus sp. M98_K2018_005; assembly: GCF_015295825.1. Lineage (GTDB taxonomy): Bacteria > Cyanobacteriota > Cyanobacteriia > Thermosynechococcales > Thermosynechococcaceae > Thermosynechococcus. The sequence goes on along the minus strand of NZ_DVEH01000021.1, from coordinate 32,927 downwards.
CATGCGCGAACTGAATGTGGGAGGGGGGCTTGGCATTCGCTATGTAGACTCCGATAATCCACCGGCGATCGCCCACTGGACAAAGGCAATTAGCCATCAACTGAGTCAAGCCTGTGAGCAACGTCACCTTCCCTTACCCAAACTCATCTGCGAGCCGGGTCGCTCCATCGTTGGGCCTGCGGCAGTGACTGCCTACACGGTGGGCAGCCGTAAGATAATTCCTGAGCTACGCACCTATATCGCTGTGGACGGTGGCATGTCCGATAATCCACGACCGATTACCTATCAGGCGCAATATACAGCCCTGTGTGCCAATCGCATGACCACTGCCGCCACAGAAACCGTGCGTATTGCCGGTCAGCACTGCGAATCGGGCGATATTCTGCTGCCCCAAGTCACCCTACCCCCCCTGCAAGCCAATGATATTTTAGTGGTGGCCAGTACAGGTGCCTATAACTACAGCATGGCCTCCAACTACAATCGTGTGCCCCGGCCGGCGGCGGTGGTCGTCTGTGAGGGGGAAGCCAACCTGATCCTGCAACGGGAAACCTACGCTGATTTGGTGGCCCATGATGTCTTGCCCCTGCGATTGAGCACCCCCACCCCTTAGGAGGTGACGAGCACGATGGGATGATCAGCCTCCTAGGGAACTTGTCGTGGCTGCTGCTGTCTTCGGAGACACTGGCCAAGGTGCGAACAGTCGTGGATGTGGTTTTGGTCTTGGCCTTGACCTACGCTATTTTGCGGGTTGTGGCCGAGCGGCGAACCCTCTGGATGATACGGGGCTTTATCTTCCTCCTGTTGGCGACCTCCCTCAGTCGTGCCATTGAGCTACAGTTTTTGAGCTTTGTACTTCACAACTTAGTGATTGGTTCTGCAGTAGCCTTAGCCGTCATTCTGCAGTCGGAAATTCGCATTTTTCTGGAACAATTGGGGCGAGGACAGTTTTTGGGCTTTGTGCAGCCCGTGGCCGAGTCGAGTCTTACCAATGATGCTGTTGATCTGATTGTGACAGCAGTGAAGGGATTATCTCAAGATCGTACGGGGGCACTCATTCTCTTAGAAACCCATACAAAGCTCAGCCCCCAAGATTTTACCCATGCGGGAATCGCCCTCAATGCCCGCCTTTCACCAGAACTCATTACCTCAATTTTTCAGGCGAGTTCCCCCCTGCACGATGGGGCAATTTGGGTGCGGGGGGCTGAAGTGATTGCTGCCAAGTTGATCCTACCGCTCTCGGATCGCACGGGGCCTTGGCAGTTGGGGACTCGCCATCGCGCTGCCCTAGGGATTACCGAACGGATTAGCCACTGTGTCTGTGTAGTGGTCTCTGAGGAAACGGGGTCAATTTCCCTTGCCTTTAAGGGGGAGCTTCAACGTCCCCTCACAAGCAGTAAACTAGGGGAACTGTTGCGGCAATATGTGCAGGATCAAGGGACGGGAACTTCACAACCCCGTCAACGTCGACACAGCTTAAAATTTTGGAAGACTGTATGGCCACTGCGCTAATTTCCGCCGATAGGATGTGTCCATGACGCTACAGCCCCATTCACTCATTGAGTTACCCGATGATTTGGATCGCGATCGCCTGCCTCGCCATGTGGCGGTGATTATGGATGGGAATGGCCGCTGGGCGAAGCAACGCAATTTACCGCGCATTATGGGGCATCAACGGGGGGTGGATACCCTCAAGGATCTGCTGCGCTGTTGCAAAGATTGGGGCATTGCAGCCCTGACCGCCTATGCCTTCTCCACAGAAAACTGGGGACGCCCCCTGCCGGAGGTGGATTTTCTGATGACCCTCTTTGAGCGGGTGTTGCGGCAGGAGCTAGCGGAAATGGTTGCCGAGGGTGTGCAAATTCACTTTGTGGGTGACTTGGCGTGTTTGCCGAACTCCCTACAAGCGGAAATTGAGCGAGCGATGACCGCTACGGCCAATAACCAAAAAATTAAATTTGTGGTGGCAACCAACTATGGTGGGCGACGGGAAATCATCCACGCTTGCCGTTCGATTGCAGCCCAAGTAAAAGCGGGACGCCTTGACCCTGCGGATATTGATGAAGTGCTCTTTGAACGCCATTTGTACACGGGTGGCCTACCGGATCCCGATTTGTTGATTCGCACCAGTGGCGAGATGCGCGTCAGTAACTTTTTGCTGTGGCAGGTGGCCTATTCAGAAATTTACGTCACCAAGACCCTCTGGCCAGATTTTGACCGCGCTGCTTTCCATGAGGCGCTACGGGATTACCAACAGCGACAGCGGCGATTTGGCCGTGTCTAAAGGGGACGATTTCGGTGGACAATAGGAAAGCCCGCCGGGTACGTACTGGAGCAATACTGTGACCCCCCAATTGCGCATTTATGTCCCCCCTCATCCCCTCATTCAGCATTGGCTAGCAGTTGCTCGCGATCGCAACACGCCCACCCCCTTATTTCGGGTGGCAATGACAGAACTGGGGCGATGGCTGGCCTATGAGGCGGCGCGGGAATGGTTACCAACGGTGGAAACAGTGGTTGAAACGCCCCTTGCCCCCTGTGCAGCGCTGGTGGTGAATCCCCAAGTACCCGTCGTGGTCGTACCGATTCTGCGGGCGGGTTTGGCCTTGCTGGATGGTGCCCAAGGGGTCTTACCCACAGCAAAGACGTACCACTTAGGGATTGTGCGGGATGAGGCCACCCTTGAGCCCAGTTGCTATCTCAATAAGTTGCCCCCGCAGTTTGACCCGCAAACCCGTGTCCTTATTAGTGAGCCGATGCTGGCAACAGGAGGTTCGATCATGACAGCAATGCAGGAGTTGGTGCAGCGGGGAATTGACCCAGCCTTGGTGCGAATTATTTCCGTGGTCACTGCCCCGCCAGCGTTGCAGAAACTCGGTGCTCATTTTCCCGCAGTGCAAGTCTATGCGGCAACGATTGATGAGACATTGAATGAGCAGGGCTTTATTGTGCCTGGCTTGGGGGATGCGGGCGATCGCGCCTTTGGTACCGGGGAGGAACCATAACCCATGATGACAGTGGTGACTGTGCCAGCAACAACGGCCAACTTGGGGCCAGGGTTTGACTGTCTGGGGGCGGCTTTGACCCTCACCAATACGTTTACCTTTTCCTTGAGCGATCGCCCCCATGTCAGTGTGCGGGGCACTGAGGCAGCCGGTGTCAGCAGTAGCTCCGACAATTTGGCCTATCGTGCCTACCACCGTTTCTATCAATACCTAGGGCGTGAAGCCCCACCCGTTTACTTAGAGATTGATCTGGGGGTTCCCCTCGCACGAGGCCTAGGCAGCTCAGCGACAGCAATTATTGGTGGATTGGTGGGGGCAAATCGGCTGGCGGGCTTTCCCCTCAGTCATACCGAGGTTCTAGAATTGGCCATTGAAATGGAAGGCCACCCGGATAATGTGGTGCCTGCCTTGCTAGGGGGCTGTCGTCTTGCTGTCCCAGAGAGTGCAGGGGGATGGCATTGGCTAGAGATTCCTTGGGATCAGGATGTGGTGCCGATTGTGGCGATTCCAGACTTTGAGCTAGCCACGGAAACAGCGCGGCAAGTGCTGCCCCCCCACTGTACCTACAGTGATGCAGTTTTTAATATCAGTCACCTTGGTGCTCTGCTGCGGGGTTTGGAAACGGGTCAACGGGAGTGGCTGCAACTGGCCTTGGGCGATCGCCTGCATCAACCCTACCGCCAAAGTCTGATCAAAGGTTATGCCGATCTCCACAGGGCGGCTCTTGAGGCGGGTGCCCACGGTTTGGTTATCAGTGGAGCAGGCCCCACTCTTTTAGCGCTCGGAGATCCCGTTACCGCTTCTGCCATTGCCACCGCCCTCAAGGAGACCTGGGCAAGGTTTGATGTGCAGGCACGGGTGGAAATACTGGCAATTCAACGCCAAGGGACAACGGTGCGCGATCGCTAGCAATCAATAGAATGCTTCCCTGCTGCTAGGAGGTGATTGGATGAGTCAAGAACAGGATGCCCTGACAACGGAAGTGCTGCAACGCCTACGCCGCAAAGAGGGAACTTGGCAGGATTGGGGGGCAGGATGCCAGCAACTGCAAAAACAGGGGCTCTCTCCCCAAGCAATTTTTGAGGCCACGGGCATTGAACCCATTCACCAAAATCAACTGATCATTGCCCTGCAAGTGAGTCAGAGCCTACGGGAAGCCCCTGAATCTGTGCGTGCCTATTTTCAAACGCGGGGCAGCGATCTGCTCTATGAACTGCGGGTCTTATCGGCGGGCGATCGCCTTGCAGCAGCCACACTTATTGTCGAGAAACAACTGGATGTCACTGCGGTTCATGAGGTCTGCCGTGCCCTCAAAGCGGTGAGCTATCAAAAGGATGATAGTGAAGGCTTTAGTGAGAGCGTCGGCGATCGCATTGGTCGCTACTATTGGCAACTGGCGCGGCAGCAACGCGATTTAGCCCAGCGATCGCGCCTCATTGCTCAGGGCTTTCGCTTTGTTGAATCCGCTACAGGTCGCCAAGCGCTTGAAAAACTGCTGACGGACTTTACTGTGGTTCCCGCTGCTAGCCAACCCCGACTCCCCCTTTACCGCTTGGATTCCGCTGAAGATCTGCCCTACCTCGTTCCCGTAGCAGGAACAGCCCCCCTCACTGCCACAGCCTTGAAGCAAGTACCCCAGTTAACTTCTACGGGCGCTTTTCAATTAGTCTCTATCCCCCAACCCATGACCCTAGTGGCTCTCCCCAGTTGGCAAGTTCTCCTGAATGCCATTGATCCAGTCGCGGTGCTTTGGCCGGTGGCAGAGTTACCCACAGAATTACCGCCAACGCCAGAGGGATTCCCCATTGAACAGGTGCTCCTAATTGTGGATCGCGGGCTTCCAGAATGGGAGCGCGATCGCTACCTGCTGATTGCCCCTGCGGCTAGTGATACTGTCCAACTCGCTTGGTTTCCTGAACCGCCTACAGTCTCAATTCTTGGCCAACTCCTGCTGGTTCTGCGCCCCCCCCAAGTGCTGGATGAGAGTATCAACAAGGAACTCTGGTTCTTTGAAGAATAGCTTAACTTTAGGCGAGATTAACCACAACGCCTAAAGCACTGACATTCCCCAAACTGTAATCTGCCAAGGCTAGTCGCACAGGCTGCTGGGGTGCCTTCAGATTCACCACCACAAGGGTCTGATCCACCAGTCCCGACCAGAGTTTGGCATCAGCAAAGTTGGCCAAGGGCGGTGTATCCACAATCACCAGATCAAAGTAATTTTTGAGGTGAGCCATGAACTGCTTGACGGTGTCCTGGCTGAGGAGCCGCATCGGCTGTTGCCGCAACTCCCCGGCGGTTAAAATTGCAAGACCACGCCGCGCCTGAGCAACGCTATACCAGTACCGCCGATGAATTAACCAATCCGCCAAGCCCTGTTCATTTGTCAGTCCGAGATAGCGGTGAATCTGGGGTCGCCGCAAATCCCCATCAATGAGCAGAACTCGCTGACCCGTGCCTGCGGCAGCAAGGGCAAGATGCAGAGCAACGGTGGTACGCCCATCGGCGGGTAGGGCTGAAATCACGGCTAACGAATGCCCCAAACCCACGGCCTGGAGGTTGGCAAACCCATGGTGAAAGGCTTCTTGAAACTTCACCCATTCCCCGACAGAGGGTAGGACTTGGGTCACCTGCCACAGCCCTGAATTGCCCTTCACCACGCGCTCTAAGCGGAGATTGGTTTGGGGGCTTGCCTTGGGAATTTTGCCAAGGAGGGGCAAGCCTAGGGCCTCTTCTACCTGTGCTGGACTGACAAACGTATTAGCGGCGGCATCTGCCACATAAATAGCCAGAACCCCCAACACAAGGCTGGTGATTGCCCCTAGCACCAACAGCAGCAAGCGCGGGAAAGTGGGTTGGACAGCGGGATTCTCTAAATCCGTCAACACCTGCCAAGCAAAGTTATTCTGCGCTAGTTGTAGTTGTACCGCCTGTCGGGCTTGATTGAGCATCTCTAGGGAGAGATTGGCTGTCCGAATCCGATTTTCAAGGCGATCAATGGCGGGGAGTTGGCTACTCAGTTGTTGTAATTGTTGGGCAATCGCCGCTTGGGGGGCTGCAAGTTCAGCATCATAGCGCCGCTGGTTTTCGTATTCAATCCACGCCGTAATGTAGTTGGCAATCAGCGTTTGTGACACTGTTCCCTGAAAGCCTAGGGCAGTGGGGTTGTCCACTTGATATTGCTCACCAATTACTTGGCTGGCAATCGCCTGCAATTGCTCCACCAAAACTCGCCGCTGTTCCTCTAGGGCTTGGATAACGGGTGTCCCTTCCCGAAAAATGGCTAAATTCTTGGCAATTTCTTGATCCAGTTCTTGAATGCGTGCCAGTTGTTGCTGATAAGCAGGGGAGGTACTCAAATTTGCTGCTGCTAGGGCTTCGGCGGGGGTCATCTTGAGTTGTTCTTGGAACCCTTGAAAACGACCGTAGGCTTCCACGGCCTTAAGGCGAGCCGCTTGGCGCAGGCTATGGATTTGGCGATACTGTTCCGTCAAAAAGCGCAGTTGTTCTGAGGGTTGCAGGCTCGTACCTCGCGGTTGGCTGGCTTGGAGTTGCTGCTGGAGTTGCTCTAATTCTGCAAGGTGCTGATTGATGTCTTTGTCAAGTTGCTCTAGGGTGCGATTGAGTTGTTCTTGGCGATCGCGCTGACTGTAGTCAACAAACGCTTCTGCGACGGCCTTTAACACTGCGGTCACGATTTCTGGCTGGCGATCGCGATAGGCCACTTCTAGCACTTTTGTTTGTGTCGGTAGTTGCTCTGTTGCTGAGCTAACCACTGGTCGAATTTCCAGATGCTCGGCCAATACCCGTGTGGTCAGATGCGGATACTGCTGCTGTAGCTTCTGGGCAATGGGCGCCAGTACTTTGTCACTTTCTAGAACGAGAATCTGTGACCCCAAATCCACTGGAGGGGTTGTGGTTGGCGGCGGAGAGGGGAGGGTCTCGGCAATGCCATCACGTGGTGTCAGGGTTGGCGCAGGCTGTGGCTCCTTCACCGGTTCCATCAGGAGGCGAAAATAGGCCTCGTACATTTCGGGTTGCCAGAGAACATACCCGCCCATGACTAAGAATGAGAGTAAAACAGTCCCTGAAAGCAGTCGCCACCGTCGCCGACAGCGATCGCTAAAAGCTTGCAGTCCATCCTTTTTAGAACTCCTTCTGGTGCTGAACCGTGATGGATTTGGCGCGCGATCGCCCGAAAGGTGCGCCTCACGATCAACAAGCCGTAAGCTAGGTATTTTTTGTGGGAGCGACATTAGTAGTATATTTATTCTCCTTAATCGAATAGATTAATCAAAATTCCCAAGGGTCCCAACGAACCTACAGGACGCAGCGCATTGCCAATCGTATCTCCCACCTGCGTTAGCCCTGACCGTTCTACCACAATCACATCCCCCTGTTGCAACACAGGATTGTTCTTGGCATTGGGTTGAGCCGCCAAGCTAAAGGGAATGCGTCGCCGACTGACCGTGCCATCGCGGTTGAGCCGCACCAGCGTCACCCGAGACATATTGGCACGTTGCACATTGAATCCGCCAGCCGCCCCAATTCCCTGAGTGAGGGTGGCATTGGCGGGTACTTCGACCAAGCCCGGTCGCACCACTTCGCCCACAACCTGTACCCGAATCACCTGTGGCGAAAACGTCGCAGAGGCCACCCGTATGGCTTCCGCCGCATTCACTTCCTTTGCCTTGGGCACCACAATCACATCATCACTGCGCAGTGTAATATCTTGGTTCGCATCCCCCGATTGAATCATCTCCCAAAGATTAATTCTGGTTACGGCAGTTTGGCCATTCCCCAGTTGGCGGCGCACTTCAATATTGCGAATATCGGCTTCTTGGGTAATGCCACCGCTTTGAGCGAGTACTTGGCTCAAGCGAGGCCATGTTAAGCCACCGGAAAGGCCAACACCAGCTGCAGAAGCTGATACAGATGTAAAAGGAACAACATAAGATCCTGGACGGCTAACCTCACCCGCCACCAGAATTTTCATAGGGCGCGGAGTCCGCAACGTAACCGTTACAGCTGGAAAGCGCATAACCTTACTATAGGCATTCAGGATCAGCTGTTCCGCTTGAGGTAGGGTTAATCCGCCCACGATGACACGCCCTGCCAGCGGCAAAGAAACTGAGCCATCAAGATTCACGGAAAATTCTTTTTGAGTGGTGACAGTTGGCGGTAAGTTGACCACTTCAATGAAAAGCACATCCCCGGCACCCAAGAGATAGTCTTGAAGGGGGTTTATGCTGGTAAAACTATAAGAGCTTGGGCTGAGGGGCATGGGTTGAGCAGTGGCTAAGCGGGGTACCATCAGTGTTGACCCAAGGGTCAATCCACTCGCGATCGCCAGCGTGATCACGGTGTTGTGTAGCTTTGGCAATGATTTGCACCCCATGATTCATTCTCCTCACTCACTTGTTTGTTCTACCATACGCCATCTATTCGCAACCAAGGTCATGAAAAAAGGCTTTAGAATGAGTGCAAATGGCCTTGTCACCTAATTGTAATGCTGGATCAGCCACTCATTTGCTTAGAACAGATTTCTAAAGTGTATGGCCAAGGGGAAACTGAAGTTCAGGCCCTCAGGGAGGTGAATCTCAACATTCAGCGGGGAGAATACTGTGCCATTATGGGGGCTTCGGGGTCAGGTAAGTCCACAATGATGAATATTATTGGCTGTTTGGATCGCCCGACCTCTGGCCGCTACTTTCTCGATGGTCAGGATGTGGCACACCTCAGTGATGATGAACTCGCCCATATTCGCAATGCCAAGATTGGTTTTGTCTTTCAACAGTTTTACTTGCTGGGGCAGCTAACGGCACTGGAAAATGTGATGCTACCCATGGTCTATGCCCAAGTTCCTCCTAAGGAACGGCGCGATCGCGCGATCGCTGCATTGGAACAGGTGGGGTTGGGTCACCGCCTTGAGAATCGTCCCAATCAACTCTCGGGAGGCCAGCAACAACGGGTGGCGATCGCCCGCGCCATTGTCAATCAGCCCCTACTCCTGCTCGCCGATGAACCCACCGGTGCTCTCGATAGCCACACCACTGCGGAAATTCTCGCCATCTTTGGGCAACTCAATGGGGCGGGCATGACAGTAATTATGGTTACCCATGAACCCGATGTAGCGGCTGTAACGCACCGCATTATTCAATTTCGTGACGGTCAAATTCTTTCCGATCGCCCCAACCTGCCTACCCCGCTGACAGCACCTGTTTTATCTTAAGAAGGGGAACAACTGAGAAAAAGCAATGGCAAAAGCAGTTTGGAAAGGCGCGACCTTGGCCGAGAGCGATCGCTATGAGGTGGTCGAAGGCAATGTTTATTTTCCCCCAGAGGCCCTAAATCAGGCCTATTTTCAGCCCAGCGATACCCACACCGTTTGTGGTTGGAAAGGCACAGCCAGCTACTACCACGTTGTTGTCAATGGTGAGGTAAATCGTGATGCCGCGTGGTACTATCCCGATCCCAAGCCGGCGGCAGCCAATATCAAGGGCTATGTGGCGTTTTGGCGCGGGGTGCAGGTGACGCGTTAAGGGGAGGAATCCCCGCACGGTTGAGAATTTCCGGAATCAAATCCTCACGGCGTACCGCCATTAAATGCACTCCCTGACAAAGTGTCCGTGCCTGCTGGACTTGTTCTGCTGCAATTGTAATCCCTTCATCGAGGGGATCAGCGGCAGCGGCAAGGCGATCGATAATGTGCTGGGGAATTGAAGCCCCCGGCACGGCGCGATTGATAAACAGAGCATTCTTGGCCGACTTGAGGAGAAAAATTCCAGCAAGAATGGGCCGTCCACAGCCAGTGGCAATCTGATCCATAAACTTAGCTAGCCGCTCAAAATCTGTGATTAACTGCGTTTGGAAAAATTGAGCACCCGCTGCCAATTTGCGCTCAAACCGTTGCTGCAGTCCCGACCAACTGGCAGACTGAGGATCAACCGCTGCCCCAGCAAAAAATTCCGTCGCTCCATCGGCTAAGGGACGCTCCTCACTATCCACCCCTTGATTCAGTTGGCCAATGACGCGCAATAGACGCACAGACTCCAAATCAAAGACGGGTTTGGCTTGGGGATGATCGCCTGCTTTGACGGGGTCGCCCGTGAGTGCCAAAATATTGCGTAAACCAAGGGCGGCAATGCCCATGAGATCCGCTTGCAGGGCAATACGGTTGCGATCCCGACAGGCTATCTGGCAAATGGGTTCAAACCCCTGCTGTTGCAACAAATAGGCGGCTGCCCAAGAACTCATCCGCAGCACAGCGCGACTGCCATCAGTGACATTGACAGCATGAACTCGCCCCTTCAGATGGCCTGCTTGGCGCAACATCGTACTGGCATCCCTTCCCTTGGGGGGGCAGACCTCTGCGGTGATGAGAAACTCACCCTGCTCACAGGCAGCTTGAAAACGGGAGACTGACAAGGAGATGGTTAGAGCGCGACTAGGCAACTATCATACCCTGAGGGTACCCCTTCCTAGGCGGCCAAATGGGCACTCACCGCCTGCACCAAAGTTTCTGTCCAATAATCAGCAACACTTTGCTGCTCTGCCTCCACCATGATGCGGATGACGGGTTCTGTCCCAGAGGCACGTACCAAGACTCGCCCGCGATCGCCCATATCCAGTTGAGCTTTGGCAATCATCTGTTGCAGAGGTTCACACTCCTGCCAGTGGAGCCGCCGCTGCCGATCTTCAACACGGACATTGCGGAGAATTTGTGGGTAGGCGGTAAAACTTTGGTCTCGCAGTTGTGCCAAGGATAGACGGGAATCCTGAACTAGGGTCGCTAAATGAACCGCTGTGAGCAAGCCATCCCCCCCCACACCATAGTGACGACAGAGGATGTGTCCCGACTGTTCTCCCCCCAGCATGGCACCGTGGCGCAGCATCTCTGCATGGACGTACTGATCGCCCACTGCTGCCCGCACCAGTTGTCCACCCCGCGCTTGCCAAGCTCGCTCAAAACCGAGATTCGACATCACAGTGGCGACAATCAAATCCTTGGGCAGTTGTGCCTGCGACTGAAGCCGTTGTCCCCAGAAGTAGAGAATGTGATCGCCATCAACCACCCGTCCTTGACTATCCACCGCCAGCACGCGATCGGCATCGCCATCAAAGGCAAATCCCATAGCGGCATGGGTTTCACGGACAGCCTGTTGTAATGGTTCTAAATGGGTGGAACCGCAGTTGACATTAATGCGATCGCCATCGGCGCGATCGTGAAGAGCAATCACCTCAGCCCCTAGGGCATGGAACACCGTCGGTGCCACCGCCACTGCAGATCCCCAAGCCAAATCCAACACCACTCGCAGTCCCTGTAGGGGCTGACGATCCTCAAGGGGGGCTTGCACCGCATGGCGATAGCGCTGGAGTAGTTCTGGGCGATGATGTAAATGCCCCCATTGCTTCGTATAGGGCAGGGAGAGGCCAGTATTTAAGTGTGCTTCAATTTCTTTTTGCAGATCAGGACTGAGCTTGCTGCCATCGCTGCCAAAAATTTTAATACCGTTATCAGTGGGGGGATTGTGGCTGGCGGAAATCATGGCGCCACCCATGGCTTCTGTGGTGGCCGTTAGGTAGGCAATACAGGGGGTTGGACACAAGCCCACATTCCACACTTCAAAACCAGCGGCGGTTAACCCTGCGGCCAAGGCCGTGGCCAACATATCACTGGAGTTGCGGGAATCTTGACCAATGATAAAGGGGCGCTGGGGTCCATCCGTCGTTTGCCGCAGGACTTCTCCTACCCAATATCCCAAGCTCAAGGCCAAGTTAGGGGTTAGCAACTCCCCTGCCCGTCCGCGAATGCCATCGGTTCCGAACCGAATCGGCTGCTGCCCAATCATGGTTGATTCCTCACACCACACCAATACTCACTATTTTCTAGTCGATCCCCTTGGCTATGCAGGAGACGATTTTTAACATTTATTCATTATCTCTGGACTATAGCACCTCTGTGAACCTTTGCTGCCGCATCAACGTCCCCCCACAGGAGTATTCTGGATCAGCGGGAATTGAGGCAAAGCCAAATGTTACCACCCGACCTGCGCCAGCAATTGCAATCGTCCCAAGGGCGACTCCTACACCTTTTGGAGTCCTTTTCCTCAGCACGGGTGCTGGTGGTGGGGGATCTCACCCTCGATGAATTCCTCACGGGTCAGGTGGAGCGCCTCTCGCGGGAAGCCCCTGTTCTGATTTTGCGCCATGAGTTTACCCGCCAAGTGCCCGGCGGCGGTGCCAATGCCATCTACAATCTGGCCAAGTTGGGTGCTCAGGTGCAGGCGGTTGGTCTAGTGGGCGCAGATCCGCAGGGAGAGGCACTCTGTGGCATTTTTCGAAGGGCGGGGATTGATACGCGGGGCATCTTTCAGGATGGCGATCGCCCCACAGTGACAAAAACGCGCATTTCGGGCCATGCTCGCCAGTCGGTGACACAGCAAATTGTGCGCGTGGATCGCAAGTCCGATGACCTGCCTGCCCCAGCCCTTCAGGAGGCGCTAGCGGCCTTCATTCGTCAGCAGATGGGGACTGCCGATGCGGTGGTTTGCTCCGACTATGGCGATGGTGTCTTTACGCCCCCTGTGATTGCGGCTGCTCTGGAGCATGAGCGGACAATTGTTGATACCCAACGGGACTTAGCCCGTTATCGCGGTGCTTTCCTATTTACACCGAACCTGCCAGAAGCAGAGGCAGCAGTGGGCTACCCGATTCGGACGGAGGCCGAGGTACTGCGAGCTGGGGAAGACCTGCTGCAGTTGACGGGGGCTAAATATATGCTGATTACACGGGGGGATGCTGGTATGAGTCTCTTTAGTCGCGAGGCGGCGCCCTACCATTTACCCGCCTTTAACCGCACGGATGTCTTTGATGTGACTGGAGCGGGCGATACTGTTGTAGCTGCTTTAACCCTTGGCCTTGTGGCGGGTGCCACTCTTTGGGAGGCGGCAGTTTTAGGCAATTTGGCTGCCAGTATTGTCGTACGCCAGTTTGGTACAGCCACCACCTCCACCACCGAGATGGCGGCAGCCCTTCACCATTTGCTGGAAGACTAGTCCCGTGTGGCTTGCTGCAACCATTCAAGAATGCCTTCGGCAAGGGCGCGGGCCAGCTCAGCTTGGGCTTGGTGGTTAACAATCCACTCAAACTCTTCGGGGTGAATCATGAAGCCCAGTTCCAGCAGCACCGCAGGGGCAATTGTCGGACGCGTCAGGGCAAGGTTATTCCAAAACACACCGTACTGCTGCCGCCGCAGTCGCTGACTCAAATACCCCCCTAGGAAAACGGCAAGGTCATGGCTTTGGGGGTGATACCAAAAGGTGCCAATCCCCTGAGTATTGCGGGCATCACCAGCATCGGGGAGAGCATTGTAGTGCAAGCTCAGGGCAAGGGTGGGTTGGGCTGATTCAATGGCGAGAAGGCGATCGGGCAAGTCCAGATCAATATCCTCTGTGCGCGTCAAAATGACCGTTGCCCCAAGGCGTTCTAGCTCGGGTGCCAGTTTTTTGGCTAGTGCTAATGTGACAACCTTCTCGGGGGTACCATCTGGGCCGCGTGCTCCCAAGTCCTCAGGCCCACCATGGCCGGGATCAAGGAGAATTTTAATTCCCCGCAGGGGTTGTGTCCCCCGTTGGAGTTGTGGTGGATGACGCAGTTGCAGCAGCAGCCGATTGCCCTCATAGGCCACATGATAGCCCCACTGTTGGCGATGATGCAGCGTAAAACGATACTCCACCCGGTCTTGATCAAGGGGGTACCAGTCAAGGCGCTGGATCACGAGATCGGCATCGAGGCGAATGATGTCGGTTTGGGGAATCGTGTTGTGGAGCGTCAGCCTGAACTGGCGATCGCCCTGCTGAATCGAAATCGGTACGGGCACATCCAAAGGAAAGCTGATTTCTGTCCAACCGGCAAGTTGGCGGCTGGTAATACTGCGGATGGTGGCGGTTGTCGGCAGAGCACTGGAGAGGAAGCGCACTTCATTGACGCGGATCCAACCCCCATAGTCCAAATGCAACCAGTCCCCGGTTTGTCCTCGCACCCGTGCTCGCGTTCCCACTGGCAAGGGCGTCAGCCGTGAATAATCGGTGCTAGGGCCAGTGCGTGCTACCCCGCCAAGGGAGCGGGTGACTTCAACAACGGGTAATTGCGTTGGCTCAGCCACACGAATGCGGGCACCGGGTTGGCGCTGGCCTGCCAATTGCCATTGAATCGGGCCATAGTCGCCCACTTGGCTTAGCTGGAGGCAATTGCGATAGAGAGAGGGGCGAGCAGTGACCACATCCGCTTGATGAATTAGCGCGGCCAGATTAGAGGGCAGTTGCACTTGGGGCGGCAGGGGTTCTAGGGGCAGAATGCGCTGACCCACTTGGACTTGAACGGCGCGATCGCTGGGGGCAGCAGCGGTAAAGCAAACAATTTCATTGGCTAGGCGCACTAAATCGGCTGTTGGCTCTAGGGGTTGTAGGGTGGTCGGTATTTGGGGCACGGTGCGGATAATGGCAAAGTCAAGGCGTTGCTCCCCCGCTCGGAGGGTGATGCGATTGAATCCAGGTTGCAGGGGAAGACTAGGGGCAAAGTGTCCCGCTGGCGAGCGATCGCCAATCACTTGACCATTGAGCGTCACCACGACCTGTGGCGGTGCTGTGCCAATAAAGAAAATTTGGGGGGCACTGGTGGTGTGCTCTCGCGGCGGATAAACCACTTGTAGCGAACCCTGTGCCATTGCTGGCTGGAGTGAACTCACCATGAGTGCCCCCAAGAAACTCAAACTCAACCAATTCACCCCCAACCCTCATACATTTCTTAATCCTTTCTTCAGATTACAGCCCTTTTCTAAAATGCGGGGTGCCCATGATGCCGTTTTGCCTATTGTGATCCTGTTGAATCCTTGTGAAAAGGAGTGTTATAAAAGTCAATCACTTCTCAGAAAAAAAGAAAAAGTTTTCTCTTAGGCTACTTATTGAATTCGTTGATCCCCACTTGATTAGCATATTTTTTAACATTGGGATCATTGCCATCTCTAGGAAATTCATCCATAATAAAAAGTGTCCTCTCTCATAAATTTCCTTAATGTTGCGCAATACTATTTCTTTGGTCTTGTTATTTTGAAACGCAAGTTTGCGCAGCGCTTTCTATCACAAGTTCATGTCCATCAAAAAGAATTTAAGGATTATTTAACTATGGTTACGATGCAAACGATTCACTGTCCTCACTGTGGTAAATTAGCCCTTCGCCAACGCTATGGCTCCGTGAGTCACACCCAGTGTCCCCACTGTGATTACGTCCTAACGATGTGCGATCGCACAGGACGGGTGTTAGAGGCTTACACGCCTGAAATTACCCATGTGGGTCAGTATGGCGCCAACCTCACCTGCACCATAGAGCGAACACGGGCTCTGTGCTAGCAAGAATTCATTAGGAGAATCTAAAGATTGATGAGGAAAATCCTGAGAGTTGTTAAGATAGTTTACATATGGCTATCTTACTTCTACTGGTACTGGCATTGGTGCTGTGGTCGGTGCGACTCCTCCACGGTGCCTATCGCCTCCGGGATTTTTCCTTACTGCTGGCCAGTGGCCTTGTGGCCATCTCAGCGGGAGGCGTGATTCTTGTCTATAGCCTGATGAATGGCTGTGTCGGCTATCTCAGTCAAGGGCAGCCCATTCCTGAATCCGATGCTCCTGTCATCATGTCTGACGTGGCCTACTTTGAGGGTGCCTCTGGAGCAACCACCCCAAGCCCCTAGGTCTGACTCACGATCCAAACGTAGGCGATCGCGAGCGTCAACACCGTCAGCGGCGCACCAAAGCGCAAGTGCTGCCAAAAGGAAAACCGCTGTCCTGAGCTAGCAGCGGCCTCAACTGTAATTAAATTAGCCACAGCACCAAAAAGCGTCAGGTTGCCCGCGAGGGTACTTGTGGCTGCCAGTAGATACCAGAGCTGATCGGCACCTTTGGGGATAAACTGCGCTAGCAGCAGCACCGTGGGCACGTTAGAAATTAAATTTGACAGCAGTGCTGTAATCACCACCAAGGGCAAGGGCTGATTCACCCAAGGGCGCAAAACGGCTAATAAATCAAAGTTTTGAATACAGCGGGTAAGAATAAACAGACCTGCAAACAGAACCAAGAGTGACCAATCCACCTGAGCAAGGACGCGCTCCGGCTTGAGACGACGGGTGACCAGTAAAGCCGCTGCCGCCAAAAGAGAGGATTCTGCCAAGGGAAAGCCGAGGAGAAAGGCCAAAAACATCAGCCCAGAGACAATCAGTGTCTTGTGGAGTACCCCTTTTTGCACCTTTACCGGTTGGAGCGTAGCTAATGTACAGGGTTGGCGCGATCGCACCTCCGAGTAGAGCCACCCCAACCAAGCCACTTGCAGACCTAACCCCAGTACGGCGACGGGGATCATCACTTGGGCAAATGGAAGATACCCCAACTCGGAAAACGAGCCCACGAGAATATTTTGGGGGTTGCCGCTGAGGGTGGCCACAGAACCGATATTCGTTGCGGCTGCGATCGCCAGCAGATAGGGCACTGGATTTAAGCCCAAGACATGGGTAATACGCAAAGTTAAAGGCGTTGTTACAAGGGCAAGGGTATCGTTGAGAAAGACCGCCGACAACATTCCCGTCGCTACCGTGAGGAAGATCAGTAATCCCAAGGGACTACCACTAAAGCGCACCACAGTCACCATCGCTATTTGAAAAAAGCCGCTCAAGCCCAGATAAGCATTGACAATCATCATGCTGAGCAAGAACACGATGGTTTGGGGATCAATGGCTTGCCATGCAGTAGGTAGATCAATCGCCCCTAGGGCAATCAAAAGAGCGGCACTCACAAGGGCGATCGTCGCTCGATTCATGCGTAGCCCCGGCACCCCCCCTAGAGCCAAAGCACCGTAGCTGAGGGCGAGAATCAGGACTTGAAGGAGAGACCGCAGCACCTACTGTTGGGTTTGAATTTTCTTAGCTTCTAGGGCATCGAGCAATTCCCCAAGGGCAGCCATATCATCACCGTCATATTCCCGCTTCCACAGCAGTTGGGAAATTTGGTTTTCAATGGCTGAGGTTAATACTTGGGTTTCGAGCACCCGTTGCACTAAGCGTTGGATCATCATAGGGGTTCAGCAGCTTAGACAGTTGTTCTCTAGAGTAGCCCATTGGCTGTGGGGCACCTCGAAGGAACCACTTTCTCAAGTGGCACAATTTGCTATGGTGGGGCCACTGGGATCAGCAAAGCGTTGATCCTAGGCTGGAGATCGTTGTGCCATCAATAAATCGTGTTTCGATAAATTAAGGAAAGTTGAAATTCTAGAATACAACAGATATACTAAAGGGCGACTTTTGTAAACCCAATAACAGTTCTTTGAAGGCAAAGGAGGTAAGGCAACTTGGCCAGAAGACGGAAGCGGAAGAGCCGGCGGCGTCTCGAAGGACGCAAAATCCTTGAGTGCGTACCTCAATATAGCATCGAAAGTGGCGAAGATAAACCCGTGACAGCGGCACGAAAATTTATTCAAGCCAAGGGGATCACCCCGCCCGCTTTACTTCTTGTTAGGCGGAATGAGCACACCACTGATCGCTACTTCTGGGCAGAAAAGGGCTTGTTTGGTGCGCAGTACGTTGAAGAAAACCACTTTTTATTCCCTAGCCTGAGGGAACTGGCAGAAGAGAAAATGGCAGCCACTACTCGTTAGGCTGTTTTTTTTTACAAACACCCGTTTTATTGAGGAGTCAGGATCTGCTCTTGACTCCTTTTGCTTTCCTCGTGAGAGGATTTAGGGTGTGGTCTAGAGATTTGATGTTTTTGCGCCATTTACTTATGGCAATTGGGAAACTGTCCCCTACAATAGAAATAGCGGAGACGCACGTTTCCGTTCACTCCTCACACCACACCCCGCCTGGACAGTTATTGGTTCGGGCGGCTTCCTTTTAGATATGAATATGAAATGGAATACCGCCTTTATCATCAAACTACCTACACCTACAGCGCCCCTGTTGCCCTTGCCCCCCATGATTTGCGCTTGATCCCCCGCAGTGATGGCCACCAACGCCTGCGATCGCTCTCCCTCCAAATTTTACCCGCTCCCCAAGGCCAAAGTACCGTCCTTGATGTCCATGGCAATCACATTCAGCGCTACTGGTGGTCACCACAGCCCACCACCTCCCTGATGATTCAGGTCACCTCTGAAGTGGAAACCTATTGCAACAACCCCTTTAACTATTTGCTTGACTCGTGGGCAATCACACTCCCTTTTAACTATCCGCAGCGGCTGGCAACTAGCTTGCATCCCTATCTATCACCGCCAGTGGATCCTGTTGCCTATGAATTGGCTTGGCAAATTTTAGCCAGTGGCAATGGCAGCGTTCTCACATTTCTCAGTGACCTCAATAACAAAATTTATCGCACTTGTCAGCACCAAATTCGCGAAACCGGTGCCCCTTGGCCCCCCTGTGTGACTTGGGCAAAACAAATGGGTTCCTGTCGCGATACGGCAGTCTTGTTTATCCATGCCTGTCGGGCTGTAGGCTTAGCGGCGCGGTTTGTCAGTGGCTATCAGGAAGGAGACTTGGATAATCCTGAACGGCACCTCCATGCTTGGGTAGAAGTGTATTTGCCGGGGGCAGGCTGGCGTGGCTACGATCCCACCCACGGCCTAGCGGTGAGCGATCGCCACATTACCCTTGTGGCTGCGGCTGATCCAGCGGATGCTGCCCCCATTCAAGGTGCCCTATGGGGACAGGGAGTCACTTCAACCATGACCTACCAACTACAGATTCAGCGCCTCTCCTAGGTATGGAAGAAAAAGGCGGTGCCGAGAATCCCATAGGTGGCCAAGAGCAGTGCCCCTTCTAGCCAGTTGGAGCGCCCATCTAGGCTAATCACATTGGCAATTACGACCGCAATAATCACCGTCACCACTTCAAAAAGACTAAAGTTTAAATCCATCGGCTGACCGATGAACTGGCCAATGAGCACAAGCACAGGTGCCACCAAGAGCGCTACCAAGAGGGAGGAACCGAGAGCAATGGACACGGACAAATCCATATTGTTTTTCAGGGCAACCCCCACAGCAGTCACATATTCCGCTGCACCGCCCACCAACGGCAAGAGGATGACTCCAGTAAATAGGGGCGTCAGACCCAAACCCGCCGTTGCTGCTTCAACGGCGCCGACAAAAATTTCCGACTCAAAGGCCACCCCAATCGTGGCAATAATCAGAACAGTGATCCACAAGGGTAGGTTCGGCTGTTCATGGTGCCCCAGTTCCACTTGACTGACATCGTAAAGATAGCTGTGGGTTTTCAAAGAAAAGAGTAACGTTAGCCCATAGACCAGCATCAGAATGATTGCGGCTACGACTGACATTTTGGAAATTGCGGCTGGCGGCACACTACTGGAGGTGTAAATGACCATTGCTGGTAGGAGAATCGCGGCGATCGCCACCGTCATCGAGGAAGCATTCACCCGTGCCACCACTGGGGCAAAGGATTGCTCCTTGTAGCGAATGCCCCCCAGCAGCATGGATAATCCCATCACCAGCAAAAGGTTCGCCATCAGGGTTCCCGTAATACTGGCTTTGACAATATCCACTAAACCTGCTCGCAGCGCCACAATGGAAATAATCAGTTCCGTGGCATTCCCAAAAAGAGCATTCAATAGGCCACCGATTGTCGGCCCTGTGGCGAGTGCCACCTCCTCTGTTGCTGTGCTCAACCAAATCGCCAAGGGTACGATCGCCAGTGCTGCCAAAATAAAGACGGTGAGGGCGCCCCATTCCAGGGTTTCAGCAGCAATGGAGAGGGGAATAAACACCAAAAAAACAATCGAAACCAGTCGCTTCATGGCGGCACCCCTTACGTAGTGAACGGAGAAAAATCTCCTCTATCCTAGCCTGCGGTTTTATGAATCCATCCCCATTCGTGGGAAATGAGGCTGATGCCTAACCACTGCGCAGGATCACTCGCTGATTTTGGCGGGCGACAAGGGAGAGGGTGAGAGGGCCAGCGGTATAAACGGACGTGGGAGTAACTGCACTAATATCAATTGTCCCTTGGTGATCTTTGAGGTCAAGGACAAATTTCACCAGCTCAATTTGGCGAAAGGAGCCAACACTGCCAGTGACCGGATCTGGGAGCACTCCAGAGGCGATCGCCCGCTGGTTACTGACCGTAAACAACTGATCCAAGCGTTGCAAAATTTGCTCATCGGTCATCTGGCTGGGATCGAGGGAAATGGTAGCTAAATTCTCACCTTCGCGGAACACCTCCTGATTGCGTGCCACTTGGGGCACCACAAGAATATTGCTTTCCCCCTGTAGATAATTGGCCGCTGCTAAAATGCGCACCACATAGGGCTGGCCATCACTAATTTGGCTGCGTAGGCGGTTCACGTCTTCGGTGGTAATTTGAATCACCTGATCTGTCGGTTTGACATTTTGGGGGTTATTGAGAACAATGGCATTGCGACGTGCCTCTCGGAGCAGTTCTTCGATCACTTGGGTGGCTTGACCCGGATCTTTGATATTTTGGATCACAGCAGAGGCCAAAACCTGCCCTGTGCGAATGGCGATCGTCCCCCGCCTTAGTCCCAGCAATAGGATGCTCACGTTTTCCTCAAGGCGTTGGCGACTGGCCTCAAGGGCAGCAATTTCCTGCTGGAGCGTGCGCTGTTGATTGCGTAACACCTGCTGCTGCTGATTGGCAACGGCCAGTTGATCCTGAATGCGATCAATCTCTGCTTGGAGACGATCCTTTTGTCCTTCGACTTCGGCAAGGCGCTGTTGAGCACTGCGAATGGCGGTTTCTAGGGCCGCTTTTTGGCCCGCCACATCCTCGAGGCGGCCTTGGATGGCTTGTCGCTCCCGTTGCAAACGCTGAATTTCTTGCCGCAGGCGTGCCCCTTGGACTTCAAAGTTTTCGAGGTCTTTTTGGGCTTGGGTGTAGCGGTCTTGAAGTTGCTTGAGTTCTGCTTCCGTGAGAGTTTGGCGATTGACGGCCTGCTCTAGGACTTGGTTGGTTTGACTGAGGCGTTGGCGAATGTGGGCCAGTTCAATTTGGGATTGTGCGAGTTCCGCTTCAATTTCATCCTTTTGGGCACGGGTTTCCGCCAGTTCTTGTTCAGCAGCCGCTTGTTGACGGCGAATCGTATCAATGCGCAGCACGCCATCGCGCAATTCACGGCTGAGGGCAAAGAGGATGGCAAGGGTGGAGGCAGAAATTAAGCTGCCTGTGAGAATGGTAATCAGGACAGCCGTCTGTCGAGGCCGCAAATTAAACCAACTCAATCGGGCTTTGCCCACTTTTGAGCCAAGGCGATCGCCCACTGTCGCGATCGCGCCCCCAAGAACAATCACAGCCAAAACCAGAACATACCCAGCCATATTTCGGGTACTGCTGCCACTCCCCAACTATACTTTCTACAGTATGTGCCGATGCTGCCCCCTATAGCGGTTTGGGCAAATCACTTTGACTGAAATCAACCGATGCCAAAAATTGCGACTTGGAACGTCAACTCAATTCGCACCCGTCTTGACCATGTGTGCCAATGGTTGGATCACACTGGGGTGGATTATCTCTGTCTTCAGGAGACCAAAGTCACCGATGCTGAGTTTCCGCGTCAACCCTTTCTGGATCGTGGGTATCAAGTTTATTGTAGTGGCCAAAAGGCCTACAACGGGGTGGCCATTCTCAGTCGTCAGCCCCTTGCGGGCGTAGAAGCAGGCTTTGCCCCCCAATTACCCAGCCACCGTGAGTTGGATACGCAAAAACGACTGATTCGCGCCCAATTAGCCCCTGATGTGATCTTGGTGAATGTCTATATTCCCAACGGCGGAGAGTACGACAGTGAGAAATACCACTACAAGCTGCACTGGTTAAAAACCCTCCATGTCTATCTCGAGCAGCTCACTGCCCAAGGAGAGGTGATTCTCTGTGGTGATTTTAATATTGCTCCTGAAGATAAAGACCTTTTTGATGCCAGCGATCGCGCCACAAAAGTAGGAGCCACCGATGCTGAACGCAACCTTTTAGCAGCCATTCGCGACCTTGGCTTCCACGATGCCTTTCGCCACTTTACCGAGGAGCCCGGGCACTACTCTTGGTGGGACTATCGGGCGGGTGCCTTTCGCCGCAATCATGGCTGGCGTATTGATCACCTCTACATTACCCCCGCTGTCAAAGCCCGGGCCTGCAACTGTCACATTGATATTGCCCCTCGGCGCTTACCCAAGCCCAGTGATCATGCACCCGTGATCCTAGAGATTGAATAGGGGCTGTACGGTGGGTTGGCGCAGCCACTCGGTTAAACTCTGAACCCCTTGGCCGTAGGTGAGATCAAAGGTCAGCGGCGTAATACTAATCAGATTTTGGGCAATGGCTTCCACATCCGTGGGTGCTTGATTGGGGTCTTGGGGATATTCTTCAACCACTTCACCGGCGAGCCAGTAGTAGGTTTTGCCGCGAGGGTCAATGCGTTTTTGGAACAGGTCATGGTAGCGCCGAATCCCCTGTCGTGTAATGACAACGCCAGCAATTTCACTGGCAGGCAGAGCAGGTACATTCACATTGAGGAGCATCTTTGGGGGCAGGGGGGCGGTTTCCAGCGCCTTAAGGAGACGACTGGCAAAGTCAGCGGCCGGTTGAAAGTCATGAACCGTGAAACTGGTGAGGCTAATGGCAATACTAGGAATTCCCTCAATCACCCCCTCCATCGCAGCAGACACCGTGCCGGAGTAGAGAATATCCGTGCCGAGGTTGGAGCCTTGGTTAATCCCAGAAACCACAAAATCTGGGGGTTCCTCTAGGAGGGCACCAAGGGCGAGTTTTACACAGTCAGAGGGGGTACCGGAGCAGGCCCACGCCTTAATACCGGGGTGAAAGCGATCGCTAACGACTTCGGCGCGAATCGGATCAAAAACAGTGAGGCTATGCCCTGTAGCGGAGCGTTCGCGATCCGGACACACAACCACGACTTCATGGCCAGCGATCGCCAGCGTGTCTGCCAACGCCCGAATACCGGGGGCAAAAACCCCATCATCATTGGCAATGAGTAACCGCATTTCCTGCCCCCTGAATCGTGAAATGTTGGCCAAACATTACAGTTGATTGCAAATTGCAGCACACTCCCTGAGAAATGTTAACCTCTAAAAGGGTCAAGTGGCGCACTGCATGACCCGCCCTGCTAAACAGTTTGAAGGTACCATTCCTGACCTGACCACTGTTGGGGATTGACAGGAGCCATGAAACGCCTACTGAACCATCAGTTGAAGGAGAACATTGTGTCTGTGCATCAAAGTCATCCGTTACTCCGTGAAGACCTCAGCGAGTACGTTGCCCATTTGCAACTGCACATGGCACTCCAAGCGCGCAATTTAGTGCCTGCCCTGAAACACACGGGCGACAGCCGCGAGCAACTTCTCCATCAAACCCAAGCCAACTTCGAGAAGCACGTTTCCCGTCAAAGTTATATTGGCTAAAGTAATTTTTCTCTGTGCTCAAACATCAAAAGCTATGATACATCAGCAGCAGTCATCTTGCTGCTTTTTGCGTTCATTAGGGCAGTCGCTCCTCTCACCCCTTTGAGGAACGATCGCAACAGAGTACACTAGGGACGATATTACCATTTGTAACACTCTTGCCAGCGTTCTCAGGAGGTTTTATGGCGCGGACAGAGTCCACGATGCTTGCCCTTGGTACTGTTGCTCCCGATTTTCAACTGCCCGATGTGGTGAGTGGGCAAACGATTTCCCTCAGCACCTTTGCCGACAAGAAAGCCCTACTGGTGATGTTTATCTGTCGCCACTGCCCCTACGTGAAACACGTCCAAGAGGAACTAGCGAAGCTGGGGCGCGACTACAAAGACACCGGCCTAGGAATTGTTGCCATTAGTGCCAATGACGCCGCCAACTATCCCGATGATGCCCCAGAGTCCCTGAAGGCGATGGCCACCGACCTGGGCTTTACATTTCCGCTTTGTTACGACGAGAGCCAAGAAACGGCCAAGGCTTACACGGCAGCCTGTACACCCGACTTTTTCCTCTTTGATGGCGATCGCAAGCTCGTGTATCGCGGACAACTTGATGACAGCCGCCCCCAGAATGGCTTACCAGTCACTGGGAAAGACTTGCGTGCAGCCATTGATGCCGTGTTAGCTGGTCAAACCCCCAGCGAGGATCAAAAACCGAGTCTCGGCTGCAATATTAAGTGGAAACCGGGGAATGAACCCGCCTATTACGGCTAATGTTAGAAAGGCAACGAGAGGGGCACTTTTATTGCCGCTTTTGAGTCGTTAACCTACTGTTATATCAATGCCAATGGGTTTGGCTGTATTGACGCGATTTGTTTTTTAGGGGTGAGCAGTGAATAACCAACTTTTTTCGCCAGTGCAACTGCAGCCAATGGGGGCTGCCCTAAAAACGGTAGCAGTGGCAATGGCAACCGTGGCGATCGCCCTCGGTCCTGTGAGTCCCAGCCGTGGTCAACAAGCCCCCGCACCCCCTGAAACTCCCCCAGCGGCCACCCCCACCCCTCCGCCTGTGAGTCAGCCCCCCGCCGATGAACCCCAAGTGCTGATTGCGGAAGTGGTGGTTGAAGGAGCCACTCCTGAGCTGGAGCAATTGGTGTATCAGGTCATTAACACTCGACCCGGCAGTACCACCACCCGCACGCAACTGCAACAGGATACCAATGCCATTTTTGCCACGGGCTTTTTTGCCGATGTCAATGCCGTCCCTAGCGATACCCCCCTCGGGGTACGGATTACCTTTGTCGTGCGCCCCTATCCGGTACTGCGAGCCGTTCAAGTGGCTGGTAACCAGGTGCTCACCCAAGAAAAAGTCAATGAAATCTTTGCACCGCAAATTGGTCGGACGCTGAACCTCCGCGAGCTACAGTCTGGCATTGAGAAAATCAACACGTTTTATAAAGATAATGGCTACATCTTGGGGCAAGTGGTCGGCACCCCCCAAGTGGATCCCGATGGCGTCGTGACGTTGCAGGTGGCTGAAGGAGTGGTTGAAGAGGTCACCTATCGCTTCCTCAATAAAGAAGGGGAGCCGACCAAACAGCGTACCCGCGACTTTGTGATTAGCCGTGAAATAGACACCCAACCCGGCGTTGTCCTCAACCAAAATACCGTGCAAGCAGATTTGCGCCGCCTCTTTGAACTGGGACTCTTTGAGGATGTGCAAGTTAGCCTTGAACCGGGTCGAGACCCGCGCAAAGTGAACTTGATTCTCAATATCAAAGAGCGCAATACCGGCAGTATTTCCGCTGGGGCGGGTTATAGCTCGGCCTCAGGTCTGTTTGGGACGGTGGCATTCCAGCAAAATAACCTCTTTGGCCGCAACTGGAAATTTGGTGTTGAAGCCCAGGGAGGGACTGAAGGAGAGTTTCTCTTTGACATTAACTTTACCGATCCTTGGATTAAGGGAGATCCCTACCGCACCTCCTATACCGTCAGTGCTTTTAACCGCTTAAATGTACCTTTCACCTTCAGTAATGGTCCGATCAATGTGCCCTTAGCCAATGGCGATTTGCCCCGCATTAATCGTTTGGGATCCGCTGTCTTCTTTACCCGTCCATTTACCAAAGATCGGGATTTGATTCGCACCGCTTGGACCGGCTCCCTTGGTCTGCAATATCAGCGGGTGACGTCCATGGATGGCTCCTTTAATCGAACACCGACGGATTTTCTGGGCAACTGTTTGACCTTCCCTGATAATGGTGTGTGCCGGGGTTTCAATGACCTGTTTACGGTGCAAGCGGCGATTCTGCGGGACTTGCGTAATGATCCCCTGCGGCCGACCAGGGGTCAAGTGATTCGCCTAGGCGTGGATCAATCCATCCCTATTGGCACCGGGAATATCTTGATGAACCGGGTGCGGGGTAGCTATAGCTTCTATATCCCAGTGAAGTTTCTGCGCCTTGAGGGCCCGCAAACCGTTGCCTTCAATATCCAAGCGGGCAACATTTTTGGCGATTTGCCGCCCTATGAATCCTTTACGATTGGGGGTGCCAACTCAGTACGTGGTTGGGAAGAGGGGGCGATCGGCTCCGGGCGTGCCTTTGTGCAAGGGACAATAGAGTACCGGTTCCCTATTTTTAATATTGTTGGTGGCGCCCTCTTTGTGGATGGGGCCAGTTTGCTCGGTACCCAAGGCAGCGTACCCGGTCAGCCGGGGATTGTGCGCGGTAAACCCGGAGAGGGGCTAGGCTATGGCGGCGGCCTGCGGGTAAATACGCCCCTAGGCAATATCCGCATTGACTTTGGCTGGAATAATGAAGGGGGCAGCGCCTTTAGTTTTGGTATTGGTGAACGCTTCTAGGAGACAGATGGATGATCACGGCCTCTGTACCGACAGCATTGGCGGCAACGACTCAACAGACCCTTGCTGGAGCTGCCCAATGGTCAGGGGTGGGCTTGCATTCAGGCCAACGGGTTGAGGTCACCCTTCAGCCGGCACCCGCCAATACAGGACGGCAGTTTGTGCGCCTTGATCTGGAGGGACAGCCCGTGATTCCGGCTCAGATTGAGGCCGTGAAATCCACGCAGTTGGCAACGGAGTTGGTGGCCAATGGCGCCAGTGTGCGCACGGTTGAACATCTCTTGGCAGCGCTGGCGATCGCTGGGATTGATAATGTCATGATTGAGATGACGGGGGCTGAGGTGCCAGTGCTCGATGGCTCGGCGCAACCTTGGCTGGAAGGCATTCAAACGGTAGGTGTTGTCCCTCAGGGGGTTCCTCGACCAGCAGTGATCTTGAAGGAACCGGTCACCATTTACGAAGGAGAAGCCTTTGTCAGTGCCATTCCTGCTCCTGAGCTGCGCCTTACCTATGGCATTGACTTTCCCTATGCGGCGATTGGTCGCCAGTGGTGTAGCTTTACCCCTTCAGAACTGGCGCTAGCCGTTGCACCTGCTCGCACCTTTGGTTTTGCTGAACAAGTGGAGTATCTGCGCAGCCAAGGCTTGATTCAGGGGGGCAGTTTAGAGAATGCTCTGGTGTGCAGTGCCAGTGGTTGGGTCAACCCGCCGTTACGCTTTGCCGATGAACCGGTTCGCCACAAGTTACTCGATCTCTGGGGAGATTTGGCCCTACTGGGGACACCCCCCATCGCGCATTATGTCGCCTATCGCGCGAGTCATCATCTGCATACCCAATTGGCACGGGCGATCGCCCAACAGATGGTTTAGTAGGAAACCATTCTCCCCTATGATTTGTTTATATCTTTGATTTGCAGCCGACACCTACCCCTATGCCAACGTTGACTGACGCCCCACCAACCACTGTGCTGACGGTTACTGATCTTCAGCAGTTGCTTCCCCACCGCTACCCCTTTTTGCTGGTGGATCGGATCATTGACTACGTGCCAGAAAAGTATGCTGTGGGGCTGAAAAACGTCACGATCAACGAACCCTTTTTCCAAGGGCACTTTCCCGGTCGCCCAATTATGCCAGGGGTGCTCATTGTGGAAGCCCTTGCCCAAGTGGGAGGGGTTGTCCTGATGCAGATGAGCTGGGCCAAGGATAAGCTTTCTGTGTTTGCGGGTATTGATAAGGTGCGCTTTCGCCGTCCCGTCGTGCCTGGGGATCAATTAATCCTGCGGGCTGAGCTTCTTGTTGTCAAGCAACAGCGCATTGGCAAAATGCAAGGACGGGCTGAGGTGAATGGTCAATTGGTCTGTGAGGGCGAGATGATGTTCTCGCTGGTGGACTAGTCACAATCAATGATGCAAACACTGATCCATCCCACTGCCGTCATCCATCCCAGTGCCGAGCTACATCCCACAGTTCGGGTTGGTCCCTATGCAGTGATTGGTGAACAGGTACGCGTCGGTGCCCATACTGAAATTGGGGCCCACGTAATTATAGAAGGGCCAACGGAGGTGGGGGTAGGCAATCGTATCTTTCCGGGAGCGATCATCGGCACGGCTTCTCAGGATCAAAAATATACGGGTGCCAATAGTGCTCTGCGCATCGGTGACTACAACACGATTCGCGAGTTTGTGACGATTAACCGCGCCAATGGCGAAGGAGATGCCACGATCATTGGTAACCATAATCTACTGCTGGCCTATGTCCACGTGGCCCATGATTGTGTGATTGAGGATCAGGTGGTAATTACGAATGCAGCCTCGATCGCTGGCCATGTTTGCATTGAATCAAAGGCACGCATTGGGGGTATGGTGGGCATTCACCAGTTTGTCCATATTGGTCGCTTGGCAATGGTGGGGGCAATGGCACGGGTAGATCGGGATGTGCCCCCCTATATGCTGGTGGAAGGTCATCCGGCGCGGGTTCGTGCCCTCAATCAGGTGGGACTGCGGCGGGCGGGCGTGACAGAGACAGAAATGCGCGACCTCAAGGAGGCGTTTCGGATTCTCTATCGTCGTGAGCTGCCCCTTGCTCAGGCGATCGCCCAATTGGCGACCCTACCCCCTTCTGAGTACTTAGAGCATCTACAGCGGTTTTTGACCTATGCTCGTGAAGAGGGACGGCGCGGCTTAACCCCCAGTGGCCGGGGGGCAACGGATTAAGTCTCTTGCCCAATGCCATGCCTGCTGTGGTGCTTGTCCATCCCCAAATTCCCCCCAATACAGGCAACATTGCCCGCACCTGTGCTGCCACCCACACACCGCTGCACCTGATTGAACCCTTGGGGTTTGAACTCAGCGATCGCTACCTCAAGCGAGCCGGTCTTGATTACTGGCCCTATGTCACCTTGCACTGTCACCCCGACTGGCCGACGTTCCTTAAAACCACCCATAGCGGGGGGCGCCTGATTGCCTTTGAGCCTTCAGCCCAGCAGATTTACTGGAACTTTAGCTTTGCTGAGAGTGATTGGCTCGTCTTTGGCAGCGAACCCGATGGCATCCCCGCCGATGTCTTAGCGACCTGTGACGCCTTTTTGAAAATTCCCATGTGGCAGCCGGCGGTGCGCAGTTTGAATCTCTCGGCTTCGGTGGCGATCGCCCTAATGGAAGTCTATCGCCAATTATTTTCCTCTCATCGCCATTCTCTAACCTAAACGAGGCAAAGTACCGTTCCTCAGTTACTTAGTGCTCACCTCCACAAGATTGAGAACAGTTGCCGCAGCCCAATATTTTTTATAGGCTAGAGTTGTTTTTTGCCTCAGAAAGTCCTGTGAAGCTGCCCCAGAGGGTCTATTCCGCACTCTTGCTCAAGGAGATTTCCATTCAGCGACAGCAACTCTTCCGCGCACTGCGCCTGTTGTTTATCTTTTCCTTAGTGGCAGCATCAGCTTGGTTCCTTTGGCAGCGACAGACACGAGTTTTTAGCCGCGTAGGGTACCTCAACGGCACCCTCCTCAACATCTATGCCCGAATTCCTGGCACCCTTGTTTTATATCCGCTGCAGCCCGGCCAGCTTCTAAGCAAAGGTCAGGAAATAGGTCGAATTGAAAATGAGCGTAATCCTCAACTGGAGACTGATCGCCAGAATTTGGAGACCCGCCTCGCCGTCGCCCAACGCCAGCGGCAGGTACTGTTGCAAAAACGCCGCAGTCGCCAACAGCTGATTGCTGAACTGAGTCATGACCAGCGCGAGCAAACTCGTCTGGAGGTTCGTTTTGCCCAAGAGGCGCTCCAGCGGACATTGGCGGAACTGCGGGAAGCTCAAGAGGCGTTTACTCTTGCCCGCCTTGAGGCAGAGCGCTACAGCTGGTTGGTGCGCCAAGGGGCTGTTTCCCAGCAGCGAGCAGATGAAGCCGTTTACAAAGCTCGTCAAGCAGAACAAGTGGTTAAAAACAAACAGGCGGAGCTGCGCCGCTATCAAACAAACCTAGAAGCCTTTCGCAAGGGCTTACAACTGGATTCAGCTCGCACGTTTAGCTTTCCCCAAATTCGCGTGATTGACCTGCAAATTGAAGTCGTAAACATTGAAGGGCAAATTGCCGAAGTGGAGGCGACCATTGCAGAATTAAAAAAAGAAATTGCCAACATCAAGCAACAGTTGGCGCTGCAGCGTTTAGCTCGCATTCAGTCACCAATTAGGGGTGTGGTGTGGTCAGTGATTCACAAAAGCGGTACTTTAGGTATTCCCATTAGTGCCGGTGATCCCATTGCCAAAGTTCTAGACTGTGATGATGTCTGGGCAACGGCTCTTGTGGCTGAACGAGAGAATGCCCGCCTCCGAGTCGGTCAACCGGCCATTGTCCGCCTGCTGGATGGGAGCGATCGCCGGATGTCGGGATGGGTGCGCGCCATTCGCGGTGGTCCGGGAAAAGTCGTCGTGGGAGAGACTGTCGCTGTACCCCCTCCAGATCTAGTGCGCAATGAACTGGCGGTGGATGTTGCCTTAAACAAGTTGCCACCAGAATTAGGTACTCAGCGGTTTTGTGGGATGGGTCAAAGTGTAGAAGTTATTTTTGATGCTCGCTCCTAATTGAGCTGTTCCCAATCATTGTGTAGTTCCCGAAACCCATGCTAATGAAAAAGCAACAATCTACAATAACGCTGCTGCTGTTGGCTCTCCTGGCCTTTGCAGCCCTTCAGCTCTGGACTTTTAACTGGCAAAATCTCCTCCCCAACCTTGTGGGCACTTGGCATGCCGGCAAGGCCCTCTTTCGCACAGAGGGCACCAGCCTAGAGGCACTGCTGTTGCCCGCTGTTCTGTGGGCAGCAATAATTTTATTGATTAAAGAACTCTGGCCGCAGCCCACTACCCTAGCTCGGCTCCTAGTTGTGGGCGGGACACTCTTCTTTGGGGTGCGCTATGAACTCTGGCGAGTCTTCTTTAGTCTCAACCTTGATGATCCGATTAACGGGACGCTCTCCGTCGGTCTCTTTTTGGCAGAACTCCTGATGGTGTTCAACACGTTGGGGTTCTTTTTTCACTGTAGTTTTACAATCAACCGCAGTCCAGAGGCCGATCGCTACGAGCAGGATGTCGTTAGTGGCAAGTACCAACCTTGGGTGGATGTGATCCTGCCCACATACAACGAGGGCGTGGACATTCTCCGCCGCTCGGTCATTGCCTGCCAAGCAATGGACTATCCCAACAAACGCATTTATCTTTTGGACGATACCCGTCGTCCCCACGTGCGTGCCTTGGCTGCCGAATTGGGCTGTGAATATCGCGATCGCCCCGACAACCGCCACGCCAAAGCGGGCAATATCAACCATGCCCTGCCCACCCTCAGCGGCGAGTTTATTGCCGTCTTTGATGCCGACTTTACCCCCTGTCGCAATTTCCTCAACCGCACCATTGGCTTTTTCCAAGACCCCAAAACCGCGATGGTGCAGACCCCTCAGCACTTCTTTAACGAGGATCCGATTACCGTCAATTTGGGGTTGGAGGGAATTGTCAACAATGAGCAGAGCCTGTTTTTCCGCTTTATCCAACCCAGTCGTGACTGGTGGGATGCAGTGGTCTGCTGTGGCACCTGTTTTGTCATTCGCCGCAGTGCCCTCGACGAAATTGGTGGTATTCCCACCGATACAATCACGGAAGACTACATGACCAGCATGAAGCTCCAAAGTTTAGGCTATCGGGTGAAATACCTCAACGAAGCTCTCTCTGCTGGCATGTCTCCCGAAACCATTAGCGCTTACGTAAACCAGCGCCTGCGCTGGGGACAGGGCACACTGCAAATGTTGTTTGTGGGTGGCAACTGTTTTACAGTGCCTAATTTGCGGCTCAGTCAGCGTTTTTCCCACGCCTTGAGCATTGTCTATTGGTTTTTGGCCCTGTCGCGGGTCATTTGCCTACTAGTTCCGCTGACGTTTCTGCTATTTGGAGCTGCCCCGCTGCGAGCCACAATCAATGAGATTCTTTACTTTTATTTACCCTACTACATTGGGAATGCCTTGAGTTTCGCTTGGTTTACTGAGGGGCGCCGCTCCGCCTTTTGGTCTGATGTCTATGAAACAATTCTGGCTTTTCCCATGGCAATTACCATTGTGCGCACGATAATCCAACCTCGCGGCAAAACTTTTAAGGTCACGCCCAAGGGAATCATTGATCCCCACCGTATTAACCCCAACTGGCCGCTGATTCGCCCGCTGTTGGCTGTTGCTGCCCTAACAATTTTAGGTATCCTCTGGCGCAGCCGCCCCCTCCAGGACACCACTGTCAATCCCGATAGCTTGACAGTCAATCTCTTTTGGAGTACCTATAATCTAGGGTTGCTACTGGTCTCAATTATGGTAGCTATTGATGTGCCCCAACGGCGTTTTACTCGATTTAACCGCGACGAACGCTGCCACTTCTTGAGGACTTCGGAAAACTGTGAGCTAACCCTGGGTGGCTCAACCTACAGCGGCTATACTCTCGACATGAGCGAGGGCGGTGCGCGCCTCCACCTGTGGTCTGAGGATCTCTCCAGCCAAGAGATGGCTCAGTGCTTGAAGAAAGCGGAAGGTTATTTGTGCTTTTCTGCTCCCAGTGAGCTGGCTGGCTTAACACTGCCGGTAACCATTCGCTGGTGTGCCCCCTTGTCTCAAAAGCCCGGTCAGAAGAAAGGGGGATTTGTAGCGGTGGGAGTGCTTTTTGCGGAACTCTCTTTGGTGCAGCAGCGCCGCTTGATTCCCTACCTGTACTGTCAACCTAGTCAGTGGGAAGAGGTACGCGCCCCTGAGTTAAAAACCGCTTGGGCAATGCTCCAAAGTCTATTTCGGTTACATCCCCTTGCCGAGAGCCGCTAACCATTGAGAAGGGTGAGGAGATTTTGAATCGCCATACTGGTAGCGCGAATGGCCGCATGGATATTGGCGTTTTTTGGCTCAACTTGTAGCAGATAGGCCAAGCTGGATTGGAGATACGTCAGCGCCATCTGAATGTTGGGATCAATGGGCTGGTAGGCTTGGGGTGGATAGGGCTGACCATAACTGGGATGGGAATAGTCATAGTTGGGATGGGGATAGCCGACGGAGTGCTCGTAGTTGGCCGCTGGATA
>NZ_DVEH01000082.1 GCF_015295825.1 Thermosynechococcus sp. M98_K2018_005 | reverse complement strand
GGCGATTAATGCAGCAAAACTGCAAGCAACATTACAAAAGTTTGTTGCTGATGTCAGTAACGTGCAAGGGGCGGCACTGGTTTCCCCCGATGGCTTGACCTTGGCGGCAGCACTACCCGCAGGAATGGATGATGAGCGAGTGGCCGCTATGTCAGCGGCGATGCTGTCCTTAGGCGAACGGATTGGTCGAGAACTGAGCCGGGGTCAGATTGAGCGGATTCTTGTCGAAGGTACGAATGGCTATGGCATTCTTACTAGCTGTACTGACGAGGCGGTATTGCTGGTATTGGCAGACGCAGCAGCCAAACAGGGCATTATTAACCTGGAAATTAAGAATGTCATTGCTGAACTGCAACCACAGTTAACAGGAGGATTGCAATCAGTAGGTGTTTAACCGTCCCTGTCCTTGCCAAAGGAGGAAAGTAGCGCCATGGAAATCATGCGGATTGTCATTACTGGGCCAGTAGGGGCAGGGAAATCTACATTTATTCGCACGATTAGCGAAATTGAACCGGTCGATACGGATCGCAAAGCTACGGATGAGGTGGGGAGTTGGAAAGAGAAAACTACAGTGGCAATGGATTTTGGCCGACTTCAATTTGGCCCCAATGTAGCTTTGCACCTCTACGGCACGCCGGGGCAAGAGCGGTTTGATTTCATGTGGGAGATTCTGATTCGCAAGGCCCATGCCTTTATTCTCTTGGTCAGTTCCCACCGTCCCCAAGATTTTCGAGCCGCCCGTCGCATTTTGGCCTTTATGCGCCACCGTGCCAAGATTCCTATGGTGATTGGTCTGAGTCATGCCGATAACCCAAATGCTTGGCCGCCGGAGGATATTGCGACCGCCCTTGGCTATCTCAGCCCCCACAATCGCCCGCCCATGGTACAGGTGAATGCCCTTGACCAAGGGTCTGTTGCCGCGGCCATGATGATGCTAATTGAAACCTATGCCAGGCACCAAGCTGAACAACTGAACTGGGATGCTGTTAAGCAGTAGTTGAGTTTCAAGGAGACAGGGACTGAAATTCATAGGAAGGGGGAAAACTAAATGAAAATCACTGGGTATTTATCTGAATTTTCCTTAGGGGAAATCTTTCGCTTTCTAGAACAGGGGCAAAAAACAGGGTGTCTTTCGATCAAGCCAGTTGAAACAGAGACCCTGCCTATTGTACCACTCAAGCACCACTACATTTTCTTTCGCTTAGGTCAGATTGTGGCCGCCACCTCCGAACTTGACCATCAAGGCCTGCAACAGCTCATTGAGCAACGCGGGTTCATACATGTGACAACGATTCAGCGGCTTTTAAAGCTATACCCCCTCAGCCAGCCACTTGGCCTGCTGCTGAAAACCCAAGGAGCCTTGGATAGCCAACAGTTGCAGTTGCTCTTTAAGCAGCAAGTGCTCACGCCGATTCCAGAGTTGTTTAGTCTCACTGAAGGATGGTTCAAGTTTGATGCCAATCACCCCTTGCCGTTGGCGGAAATGACGGGCTTGAGCGCACCGCCGCGAGAGGTAGCCTTAGCAGGTTTGCGGCTCCTGCGAGATTGGACGCCGATGATGGACAAGTTGCCCTTGCCCGATTCGACCATGATTAGCTTGAGTGAAGGGCAACCTCCCTGCCGCTTGACCCCTGTGGAATGGCAGGTCTGGGAATATGTGGACAAAACCGTCACCTTAGAGGGAATTGCCCAAGCCCTCAATTTACCTGTTCTAGAGGTGCAAAAAATCTGTTTTCGGCTGATGGTGGCTGGGTTGGCGGAAGAGATCATCAATATCAGCACCGAATCCTCACCCTCCTCACCAACAGCGCCGCCCCACTCTGCAGAGGAGAGCAGCGGATCTCTTAGTCAATCATTTCTCACAGGTGTACTGTCATTCTTGAAAGTGAAAGCTCAGCCAGTGGGATGAAAGGAGGTTGACCGTGATGGAAATAACGCGTATTGAATGGACAGAAGAGTTGAAAACGAGCCATGCTGGCCTTGACAACCAGCACAAGGAATTGCTGGCCATGCTCAATGAGTTGGGAGAGGCCATTCAGCAGGGACAAGGAGCAGCAACAATGAAGCGCATTTTTGCCTGTGCTTTGTCCTATGCCGATTGGCACTTTCGCTATGAAGAGGAGCTGGCTGCCAAATATCAATGTCCGATTGCTGAACGCAATCTTCGAGAGCATGAGGCTTTCCGTCAGCTCATTGCCAAGTTTGAGCAGGAATATAAAGCTGCAAGAACAGCAGAACTGGCAGGCCAGGGCAGTTCAGATACATTGGAAGCTTTAGCAGTGACTTTTCACAAGCAGTTGGTAGACTGGACGTTTAACCACATTGCAGTTGTGGATAAGCAAATTGGCGAGTACGTCAGCGCTGTAACAGCAGACAAAGCCAAGGCGGTAACTGCCTGTTAAACTCAACATTGTGTCTGGGAATGATAGGCATGGCTCTTACTTACTTTGAATGGACGGATGATTTAAAAACTGGTGTGGCAATGATTGATGCTCACCACCGCGAGCTGGTGGAGGCAGTCAATGATCTCGCCGGCGCAATTAATCGCGGCGAGGGGCGGGGGGCAATTCAGCGACTGCTTGCTTTCTTGAAGTACTATGCCGAGTGGCACTTTGAACGGGAAGAAAGCTGTGCTCACCAAGCGCAATGCCCCTTGGCCGAGACTAACTGTCAAGCCCATCGCCAGTTTTTGACGCTTCTGAAAGATTTTCAAAGTGCCTATCGCCAATCGCCTGGCGATGAGTCTCTCGCTATTCGCCTCCATGAAAGTCTTGCCAATTGGCTTCTCAGTCATATTATGAAAATCGACAAGAAAATTGGTGAGTACCTCAATGCTCAGTCGCCGTCAATCTCCTGAGGGGCAGAGGAAGCTGGTTGTCCAGCGCTAGGGGATGAAAGAGAGGTGGATTTAGCTACAATAGAGAAATAGGCAGAGAAAAAGTTGGTTCAAGCCCAAGGGGGGGTATGGCGGTTACACATACACACCACTATTCGCCAGAGTATATCAACCACCTCACACCACAGGATGTGGCTGCTTTGGCACGGCGACTGGAGGAAGATGACTATGACACCCCCTTTGCCGCTTTGGAGGATTGGCATCTGCTGCGGGCGATCGCCTTCCAGCGACCGGAGCTAGTGGAACCTTATTTGTACCTTCTTGATTTAGAGGCCTTTGACGAGTCCTAGAACAGTTCCTCATTTGCTGGTGGGGGTGGGGGGTGGTATTGCTGCCTATAAAATCTGTGATGTCATCTCCACGCAGGTAAAGGCGGGGTGGCAAGTTTCTGCCATTCTTTCAGAGACCGCCTCGCAGTTCATTACGCCGTTGACCCTTTCGACGCTGTGCCGGCGATCAGTATTCAGAGATGCGGATTTTTGGCACCCCCAAGCGCCGCGACCACTGCATATTGAACTGGCGGAAACGGCAACACTGATGTTAATTGCTCCCCTCACCGCCAATACGTTGGCGAAGCTGGTGCTGGGTTTGGCGGATAACCTACTGACCAGTACGGTGCTGGCCTCCCAAATGCCAATTTTGGTGGCACCGGCCATGAACACGACCATGTGGGAGCAACCGACGGTACAAGCCCATTGGCAACAACTGCAACAACAGCCCCGTTATCATTGCCTACCTCCGGCCTATGGCCGCTTGGCCTGTGACAGCGTCGGTGTGGGGCGGATGGCAGAGACGCAGGAAATTATTGCCTATCTAGATTCTTTGGCCTATACCCACGGCAAGCGAGACTTAGCTGGCAAGCATCTGCTGATTACGGCGGGGGGCACCCGTGAATATTGGGATGCAGTGCGCTTCATTGGTAATCCGGCAACGGGGAAAATGGGGATCGCTCTGGCAAGGGCAGCCCTTCATCGCGGTGCAAAGGTGACGTTGATTCATGGGGCGATCGCCGAACCCATTCCTCCCCAAGTCACGGCCATTGAGGCAATTGACAGTGAAAGTATGCTGCAAGCTGTCAAGAAAGCTTGGCCAGAGGCAGATTGGCTGGTCATGGCTGCCGCCGTTGGCGATGTCCGTCCGGCACAACAGTGGTCGGGAAAGCTCCCGAAATCGGAGTTGCCTGCAACCTTACCCCTAAGTCCTGTGCCCGATATTTTGCAAGCGGTGGCTCAGATGCGCCAGCCCCACCAACGTCTGATTGGTTTTGCCGCCCAAACGGGAGATATTGTAACGCCCGCCCGCGAGAAGCTAGAACGCAAGGGCTTGGATTTGATGGTTGCCAATGCAGTCGATCAAGCGGATTGTGGCTTTGGCACTGTTGAGAATGCCGCCGTAGTGCTGGATCGTCAGGGGCGATCGCGCGATCTTGCCAAGGTACCAAAGTTAATTCTGGCTCACCAAATTTTTGACGTTGCCCAAGAATGGCTGCCATGAGTGATGGCCTGACGGTTGTCCCCTTGCCTCTCCCAATGCAGCGGGCGATCGCTGCCGCTGAAACCCTCGACTCCCTAGCCACGGTTGTCCAAGAACTAGTGGAAAATGCTCTCGATGCCGGGGCGAGTCGCATTCACCTCGACTGGCGCCCTTCTGCATGGCATCTTGAGGTCACAGACAATGGCGAAGGGATTCGCTGGGCAGATCTCACCCAAGTGGCTCTCCCCTACACTAGCAGCAAGTTGCCCGCCAGCGGGGAATTCGCCGACATCACCACCCTAGGCTTCCGTGGTCAAGCCCTTCATAGCTTGGCACAAATGGCACAATTAACCATTTGCAGTCGCCATCGCGAGGCAGATACCGGTTGGCGAGTGAGTTATGATGCCCACGGTCAAGTGCGCAGCCAGCGTCCTCTGGGAATGGCCGTGGGGACTCGCGTCATTGCTGAGCAAATTTTTCAGGACTGGCCGCAACGTCAACAGGGAGCGAATCCGAAACAGGTACAGCGGCGGCTTCAGGAAATCGCCCTGTGTTTTCCGCAGGTGGCTTGGTACCTCCTCAAGGATGGCAAACAGTGGTGTCACTGGCCAGCGGTAACGTCTTTGGGCGATCGCCTGCTGCAAGTCATCCCGCAACTCCATCCCCAAGATCTGCGCCAAATGAGTGATGCCCAAATTGAACTGGTCTTGGCGCCGCCGGATCGCCACCATCGTCCCCGCCCCGATGGGTTAGGAGTGGCCGTTAATGGCCGGTGGGTAGAGCTGCACAGTGATCCCTCGTGGCAGCAGGTGATTCTTGAGGCCTTTGGGCGCGGGTTACCGCGGCAGCGCTTTCCTCTGTGCATTGCCCATCTCCATTTACCCCCGGCAGCGATTGATTGGTCAGCAGAACCCCAAAAGCGCAGGATCTATCTACGGGAGCCAGAGCAATGGCAAGTCCTCTTGGTAGAACGCATTAGCCAACTCCTTGCCTACCCCTCAATCCCCCTGAGTAATGCCAGCAGCTATCAGGTGTTCAAGGCGGCTGAACCACCAAATCGCTATCGGACACTGTTATCGCCCAATTCAGCTCAAGTTTCTTTGCCAACCCTGAAAGTGGTCGGGCAGTTGCACAATACCTACATTATTGTTGAGCACGCCGAGGGAATCTGGCTGATTGAGCAGCACATTGCCCATGAACGGGTGCTTTACGAGCAAATTGAAGCGGATTGGCAGGCGGTGGAGCTAGAGCAGCCGGTGTTGGTGGAATCCCTCACGGAAACGCAAGTGCAACGTTTTCAAGACTGGGGGTTAGCGATCGCCCCCTTTGGGGTACAGCTTTGGGCCGTGCGCCGTGTTCCTGCTCTATTGCGCGATCGCCCAGATGTGGGAGCCGCCCTCATGGAACTCAGCCAAGTGGCGGATCTGACCGGTGCCAAGGTAGCCGTTGCCTGTCGCAGTGCCATTCGTAACGGCACGCCCCTCACCCTTGCGCAAATGCAAACCCTGGTGGATCAGTGGTACCGCTGTC
Organism: Thermosynechococcus sp. M98_K2018_005; assembly: GCF_015295825.1. GTDB lineage: Bacteria > Cyanobacteriota > Cyanobacteriia > Thermosynechococcales > Thermosynechococcaceae > Thermosynechococcus. The sequence continues at coordinate 3,157 of NZ_DVEH01000082.1, read as the reverse complement.
GTCAACCCCACACCTGTCCCCATGGTCGCCCCATCTGTCTGCAACTGCAAGAATCCAGCCTTGCCCGTTTTTTCCGGCGGCACTGGGTGGTGGGCAAAAGTCATGGCATTTAGCCGAATGGGCAATCTTGCAGGGGGGTGAAGGTGTGAAGATCTGCCCCTTGGCGCAGACAGTGCCGCAAATGCATCAGTAGCCGTCCTAAATAGTTCGAGCCTTGGCGATCGCCCCCACAACCCCAATAGCTATCTACCGGGGAATCTTCCACCAATTCTTCATCTCCAGTTGCCAAGAGCAGTTGCCGCAGGTCGGGATGGGTAGTAAATTTAGCCACAAGAGCACGCCACATGACTGGCTGTTTCAGCTGATCCCACTGGGGATGAACGGGGTAGCGACCACTGCGACCGAGTTGGGCAGCCGCTTCAGGAGTTGGGGCGATGCGAATGGTATGACCAAAGGCCTCATGGGCAGTGCCAAAGAATTTATGGGCTTGGTAGTAGTGCTCCGCTGTTGGCCAGTAATAGCCCTCTAGGGTAAACCCGTGGGGAGAGAAATTGGAAAAACTGCCGTAGGCATCCTTGACGCGATAAAAGTAGATTGTCATTGCCAAGCGCGTTCCCGCACCCCTTGATCACCTAAGCATTGATGAAGACTGAGATCATCATGCCCCAAATACAGCCCTTTTCGCAGGGACAGAAGCGAGTTAGGGGAGCCAATTCTTGCTAAGATCAGCCTCATGGGTATCTTAAGACCTAATTTTGTTTTGGGGTTTGATATGAAACGTTTTTGGGCGATGGTTTGCGCACTTTTCCTGAGTGTGTCACTGCTCCTGACCAGTTGTGCCAATGTACCCACTGGGCTAACAGGCAACTTCCGTGAAGATACCCTTACTCTCATTAGTAGCCTGCGGGAAGCGATCGCCCTACCGGATAATGACCCCAACAAAAAGGCGGCTCAAGCAGACGCTCGCAAAAAGCTGAATGACTTCTTTGCCCTCTACCGTCGCGATGACTCCCTGCGATCGCTCTCTTCCTTTATGACGATGCAAACTGCCCTCAACTCCCTTGCGGGTCACTACAGTTCCTATCCGAATCGTCCCCTCCCTGAGAAGTTGAAAGCCCGCCTCGAACAAGAGTTTAAGCAAGTCGAACTGGCACTAGATCGGGAAGCCAAGTCCTAGTCCTGATGGGGGATAAGCCCTATACAAAAATTCCGATTGCAGAGTGTGGGGAACCCCTAGCGCCTATTCCGCCTGCTTTTCTGCGGCTGCAACCCCATCCTTATCAAAGCCTCGGTGCCCCCTATGGCAATGCTTCGCCCTTTTACTTGCGCCTAGGCGTGATTGCTGCCCTTGAGCGTGCCCAAGTGTTCTTAGAGCCTTACGGCTGGCAACTGGCGATTTTTGATGCCTATCGCCCAATTGCGGTGCAGCAGTTCATGGTGGCGCATACCTTTGCTACCCTCTGCCAAGAACGGGGGTATGATTTGCAGCAACTTGAGCCAGCGATCGCCAGCGAGATTTGGCAACAGGTTTATCAATTTTGGGCGGTGCCCAGTTTAGATCCACAAAAACCACCCCCCCATAGCACCGGTGCTGCCGTTGATCTCACCCTCGCTGACCAAGCAGGCCATCCCTTGGAGATGGGGGGTGCCATTGATGAAGTTTCTGAACGTTCCTTTCCTGATTTTTACGATCGCTATCCTGGGCAGGCCAATGCTGCCTGTTTTGCCCAACGTCGCCAAGTTCTCTATCAAGCAATGCGCCATGCAGGATTTCAACGCCATCCCAACGAGTGGTGGCACTTTTCCCTTGGGGATCAATTGTGGGCTTGGCAAATGCAGCAACAAACTGGCCAGCGGGACATCCTCGCTCACTATGGCCGCATCGATCTTTAAGACTAGCTAATCCTTTAGAGTTTGTTGAGATTCAAGCCAGCTTCTTTGGCAAATGCACTCAGGCCTTTGCGCTCAAGGGTTTTAATGGCTTTAGTAGAGAGGCGCAGCCGCACCCAACGTTTGCCTTCTGGCCACCACACCCGTTTCCATTGCAAATTGACTTCCTGCAGTTTTTTCGTCCGCCGGTGGGAGTGGGAAATAGCGTAGGCGTTATTGGCTTTTTTTCCAGTCAGTTGACAAACGCGGCTCATTGGTTTTCTCCCCTGCAAGGCAATATGATGCAAAATAACCAAGATTCTTAGCGTAACATATTCCGCCGAGAAGAACACGGCCTATTTGAAGGTTTCCTTGAGGACAGTGCGGGCCGCCAAGTGATTGCGGGTGGTGGTTAAAATTTCTGCTTCCCGCAGCAGGCGATCGTAGGTGGATTGTAGCTCTAGAAGGCGTTGCTGCTCCTGAGCGACACCGCGAAAATTACTGGCAATCCAATAGGATAGTTCAAGGGCAGCCGTGGGTACATCCGGGGGCAGCTCCATCGGTTGTTCCGTCAGTTTTGCTGAGAGGCGCACCACATCTTCGAGGAGTTGCCGTACTTCCTTGGCCAAGGGGCGCAGATCAATGCTGGTGGGTTCATCCTCAATCCACTCCACCAGTCCAACGCGGTAGGGTTTTTCACGCACGTAGTCCAAGATGCGAAACCGCTGCTGACCCAAGGAATCAATGAGCATGCGGTCATCGGGAAGCCGTTCGTAGCGACGCACTTCCGCACAACAGCCCACCGTGGCTGGCCGACCCGTTTGCGGATCCCACATCACGATGCCAAATCGGCGATCGCTCTCGAGAATCGTATTCATCATGATGCGGTAGCGAAATTCAAAAATGTGGAGTGGTAGTGGTCGCCCCGGAAAGAGCACGACATCCGGCAAGGGAAAAATGGGGAGTTCGCGAACGGCAATGGACGAAAAAGTCATAATGACAGCCCACAGAAGCCAATGCTTCTATCGTACCCTACTTTACAGGCTTCCTGGGATGCGGAACCGGGGACTTGAACCCCGAAGTCCTTGCGGACACTAGAACCTGAATCTAGCGCGTCTACCAATTCCGCCAGTTCCGCTCGTGATAGATTTTGGTCAGCGATCTTTTATTATCTTGGGTTTGGTGGAGTTCTGTCAACTCATTATTTCATCTTGCCTCTGAAGGTGAGCCCAAAGGGCTGCCGATCCAATTGACCATTGCCCGCCAAGTTGAGAAGGGACTGCTGACC
>NZ_DVEH01000089.1 GCF_015295825.1 Thermosynechococcus sp. M98_K2018_005 | reverse complement strand
ATAACTTTCCATATATCTACTTATTGCGATCGCCCGAGGACTGCGGGAAGATCTAGAAAATGAGCCAAAATTATTCCTTCTAAAGAGAGACCGCTGCTGCATCCATGGAGACTGATGTCGTTTCCCTGTACGGGCGCGATTACATTCCGATTGTCGCCCCGCCCCTGCCTGCCACCAAGATTCAAACCCACCCCAAAACCGTTCCCGTCCTCAAAGATGATGATGTGTTGCTCATCTGTGATGAGTTGGGCAATATCTGCAATGACGAACAGCAAACCGCGATTACGGGGCTATTTTGCCAAGATACCCGCTTCCTAAGTCAAGCGGAGTTGCGGGTGGGGGGCGATCGCCCGGTGCTGCTGAGTTTTCACTGTACGGGTAGCCATGCCCTCAAGGTGGTGTGTACCAACCCCAAACAACCCGATGTACCAGCGGAAGCATTGGCGATCGAACGATGCCTCATTGTGCGCGGTGCCCTTTTTGAAACAATTTTGATTACCAACCACCAAGTACAGCCCGTAGGGGTGGATATTCAACTGACCTTTGCGGCAGACTTTCAAGATTTATTTGAAATTCGCCAATACGGCAGTGGTCGCCCGCAGCGGGGACAGACATTGCAGCCCGTCAGTTGTGAATTGCGCCACACTAAGGGACGTGCCGATCTCTGCTTTGCCTACCAAGGCCTTGATGGTGCCCTCATGGAGACCCAAGTGCAGTTCTTGGGCACTCCCCCCGACCGTCTTGATGACACCACCGCCACATGGCACCTTAAGCTGGAACCCCAAGGCTACCGCAGCATTCATTATTGCGTCCGTCCCTTTACCAATGGGGCACCCACAGCCCATGTCCCTGTGCCTTCCTCCCTAGCGGCTGCCGATCAAGCGGCGCAACAGGAACGGCAACAATGGTGGTCAGACTGTACGGAAATTGTGACCTCAAACCCCCAGTGGAATCGCATCCTGCGGCGGGGGATGGCGGATCTCTATATGCTGTTGCAGTCCTTTGGTCACGGCAAGGTCTTGACGGCGGGTATTCCTTGGTTTGCGACGCTCTTTGGTCGCGACTCGATTATTGCCGCAATGCAAACGCTGATCTTGAATCCGGCAATTGCCCGTGATACGCTGCGCACTCTTGCCCATTACCAAGGGAAACAGGTCTGTCCTGAGCGCGATGAGCAACCGGGGAAAATTCTCCACGAGCTGCGCTTTGGCGAAATGGCGCGCAACCGCGAAATCCCCCATACGCCCTACTACGGCACCGTGGATGCCACGCCCCTCTGGCTGATGCTCTATGCCGACTACTCCGATTGGACGGGCGATCGCGCCACCGTAGAGCAGTTATGGCCCCATGCCCTTGCGGCGATGAATTGGATTGATCAGCAAATGGCAGCCACGGGCTATCTCACCTACAATCGCCAAGCAGCCAAAGGCATTGACAACCAAGGCTGGAAAGATTCTAGCAATTGCATTGTCAACCGTCGCGGTCAACTGGCTCACAGTCCCATTGCTCTCTGTGAAGTCCAAGGCTACGTCTATGCCGCCAAAACCCGTCTGAGTGCCCTTGCTCGAGACTTTGGCTATGGCGAGTGGGGCGATCGCTGGCAAAACGAGGCCGCTGCCCTCAAAGACCGCTTCAACCGTGACTTTTGGCTGGAATCAGAGGGTTTCTATGCCCTTGCCCTCGATGGCGATGGTCGGCCAGTGGATAGCCTCACCTCCAATGCGGGTCAGTGCTTGATGACGGGGATTTGTGACCCCGAGAAAGCCCAGCGAGTAGGGCAACGCCTGCGGCTACCTGATCTCTTTAACGGTTGGGGCATCCGTACCCTCAGCAGTACCTCCCCCGCCTACAATCCCATTGGCTATCATTTAGGGTCAGTCTGGCCCCACGATACCAGTCTCATTGCCTTGGGACTACGCGCCATTGGTGATAGTGACTTTGCCCTGACCTTGGTGGAGACGCTCTTTGAGATGGTGTGTCGCCAACCAGATCTGCGCCCGCCAGAACTCTTCTGTGGCTTCGATCGCCAGACCTATCCCCAACCGGTGCAATATCCCGTGGCCTGCTCTCCCCAAGCTTGGGCGACCGGCAGTCTTTTCCAGTTCATCCAGATTATGGTTTGGCCGCTGGTGGATGCCTGCCAAGGCAAGTTCTTGGTGTATCAGCCCCTGTTGCCCGCCAGTATCGAGGAACTCCACATCCGTCATCTGCGGGTTGGCGACAGTCGCTTTCATCTGCGGCTCTGGCGCACCGGCGAGAAGGGCTGTGACTGGGAAGTGCACCCAGCGTAACGAAGCGTAACCAGGGGCGATTGCCCTCGCTAGAGTAGAGGTGGCTCAGTTCTCACCCTCTGTAACGCGAGTAACAGCATGACACGAACCACGGCCTACGATATTTGGCGCGCCGGTCATCAGCCCCTGCGTCCCCTCTTTGCCCCCAAAAGTGTTGCTGTCATCGGTGCTAGTGAAAAAGAAGGCAGTGTTGGCCGCACCCTTCTCTGGAATCTGATTCAAACCCCCTTTGGCGGCACGGTTTTTCCGGTTAACCCACGCCGCAGTTCTGTGTTGGGCATCAAGGCCTATGCCAGTGTGACGGCTATCCCCGAAGCGGTTGATCTCGCAGTCATTGCCACCCCTGCAGCTACAGTACCAACGGTGGTTGCCGAGTGTGCAGCAGTGGGTGTGAAAGGGGCAATTATTGTCTCGGCGGGATTTCGGGAAGTGGGGGCGGCGGGTCTGGCCCTTGAAAAAGAGATTTTAGCCATCGCCCGTCGGGCGCGGATGCGCATTATTGGTCCCAATTGTTTGGGGGTGATGTGTCCGCCCACGGGGCTGAATGCCACCTTTGCCGCGACAATGGCGCGATCGGGTCATGTCGGCTTTCTGAGTCAAAGTGGCGCTCTGTGCACTTCGATTTTGGATTGGAGCCTTCAGGAGAATGTCGGCTTTAGTGCTTTTGTTTCCATTGGCACGATGCTGGATGTGGGCTGGGGGGACCTCATTTACTACCTAGGCGATGACCCACAAACCCGCTGCATTGTTATTTACATGGAATCTTTGGGGGATGCGCGATCGTTCCTCTCCGCCGCGCGGGAAGTGGCCTATGTCAAGCCGATTATTGTCATTAAAGCAGGACGCACTGCCGCCGCCGCTCAGGCCGCCGCTTCCCATACAGGGGCATTGATGGGATCCGATGCAGTGGTGGATGCAGCACTAGAACGCTGTGGGGTGCTGCGGGTGGAAACCATTGAAGATTTGTTTGACATGGCAGAGGTCTTGGATAAGCAATCGCGCCCTAAAGGACCCCATCTGACGATTCTCACCAACGCTGGCGGCCCCGGCGTCTTGGCTACCGATGCTCTGATTCGGGCGGGTGGTAAACTCAGTTCCCTCTCTGGGGAGACGCTACAGGCATTGAATCAAGTGCTCCCCCCCGCTTGGAGCCACGGCAACCCCGTGGATATTTTGGGGGATGCCACTGCCGATCGCTACCTCAAGGCACTGCAGCACTGTGAAACTGATGCCAACAGTGATGGCCTGCTGGTGGTGCTCACCCCCCAGGCAATGACGGATTCGCTGGCGATCGCCCAAGATCTGGCTACCTATGCCAAAAACCGTCCCAGTGGTGCCAAGCCGATTCTGGCTAGTTGGATGGGGGGCACAACGGTCAAAGGGGGAGAAGCGATTCTCAATCAGGCGGGCATTCCCACCTACGCCTATGCCGATACCGCTGCCCGCATCTTTAGTTATATGTGGCGCTATAGCGATCACTTGCAGGCCCTTTACCAAACCCCCTCGCTGCCCCTAACCACCACCCCCCCGGATCGGGAGGCTGTGAGTCAACTGTTTGAGCAAGTGCGCAATGAAGGGCGCACCCTATTGACAGAGTGGGAAGCCAAGGCTGTTCTGGCTGCCTATGGCCTGCCAGTAGTGGAAACCTGTATGGCTCGCAGTGAGGCAGAAGCAGTGGCTGCCGCCGATCGCCTAGGGTATCCTGTGGTCCTCAAGCTCTATTCGCCCACAATTACCCACAAAACCGATGTCGGGGGTGTTGCCCTCAATCTTCCTGATGCCGCTGCGGTCATTACCGCCTACCAACAGATTGAGAAAAATGTCACCACTGCTGCTGGCGCAGGTCATTTTGCCGGCGTCACTGTGCAACCGATGATCCCATGGAGGGGGTTTGAACTCATTCTAGGCAGTTCCACCGATGCCCAGTTTGGGCCGGTGATTCTCTTTGGTACGGGCGGACAGTTGGTGGAAGTCCTCGAAGACACCGCGATCGCCCTTCCCCCCTTAAACACCACCTTGGCACGCCGCCTGATTCAGCAAACGAAAATCTCCCGTGCCTTTGCCGGGGTGCGGGGCTGGCCGGCCGTCAACCTTGCCCTATTAGAAGATCTGCTGGTGCGCTTTAGCCTGCTGGTGGTGGAGCAGCCGTGGATCAAGGAAATTGACATCAACCCCCTCTTGGTAGCACCCCCCGATCGTCTGATGGCCTTGGATGCCCGCATTGTGCTCCACAAAGAGGAAAGCACCTTTGTCAAGCCCGCCATTCGTCCCTATCCCACCCAATACGTCAGTCCGTGGCAGTTGCGCGATGGCACCCCGGTCCTGATTCGGCCAATTCGGCCAGAGGATGAACCCCTGATGCGGCAGTACCATGCCACCCTCTCGGAGCAGAGTGTCTATTTGCGCTATTTCCACCTGATGAAGTTGTCGCAGCGGGTTGCCCACGATCGCTTGGTGCGCATCTGTTTTGTGGACTACGATCGCGAGATGGCTCTGGTGGTGGAGCATCAAGGCGCCAGTGAACCGCAAATTATTGGTGCCGCTCGCCTCAGTAAGGATCACTTTAGCAATACAGCCGAGTTTTCGATGTTGATTAGCGATCGCTGGCAGCGGCAAGGCCTTGGGACTGAATTGCTACACCGCTTGATTCAAATTGGCCGCGATGAGGGGCTAAGTGCCATCCACGCCTATGTTCTCAAGGACAACGAGGGCATGATTCGTATTTGCCGCAAATTGAATTTTGAATTCGCGGTGGGTGATGATCCCAGCGTTTGGTTTGTGCAACTTGCCCTCTAGGGGATACAAAGCATAGAACCCTAGGATCATTGATGTAGGACAATAGGTTCCGTTGAGTCGATTACCGGAAGCGTGAACACAGTAACCAAAATTGGGGTGATTGGTGGCGGTCAGTTGGCTTGGATGTTGGGGCTGGCGGCCAAGGAAATGGGACTCTCGCTGTGGGTACAAACGCCTGCGGCAACGGATCCAGCCGTCGCGGTTGCTGAGGGGGTCTGCTATGGGGCGATCGCCGATGTGGCAACAACCGCACAACTGGCTAAGCAGGTTGATGTGGTGACCTTTGAGAATGAATTTGTGGCTCTCGAGGGGTTGCAGCGCCTTGAACAGCAGGGGGTTTGTTTTTATCCCCGCCTTGCTTCCCTCGCCCCCCTCTTGGACAAGTACCAGCAGCGGCACTTTTTGCAGCAACTGGGGATTCCTGTACCGGCCTTTAGCTATTTGGGCGATCGCCCCCCCATCTTACCCTGTGTAATTAAGGCCTGTCGCCACGGCTATGACGGCCAAGGAACATTTATCATCCCCGATGAGCAGGCATGGCAGCAGTTTCAGCGGCGTTGGCCAGACATCCCGCCCCAAGGGTTTTTGGTGGAAGCCTTTGTGCCCTATGTCAAAGAATTGGCCATCATGGCAGCGCGATCGCCCCAAGGGGAGATGGTCCTTTATCCCGTGGTGGAAACGCAGCAGGTGGACGCCATCTGTCGCTGGGTAATTGCTCCTGCCCCGGTTAACCCCCAAGTGAGTGAGCAAATTCAGCAGATTGCCCGCCAAATCCTAACGGCCCTTGATGCTGTGGGTATTTTTGGCATTGAGTTTTTCCTCACGGCCACGGGTGAGGTACTAGTGAATGAAATTGCCCCCCGCACCCATAATTCCGGTCATTACACCCTTGATGCCTGTGTCACCAGTCAGTTTCAGCAGCACCTGCGCGCCATCAGTGGCCAACCCTTGGGCAGTCCCGCCATGCGGGTACCGGCAGCGGTCATGGTGAATCTCCTAGGCTTAGCCGAACCGCAGGTTGACTATGGAGCAAAATGTCAGGCCTTGGCGGCTCTCCCGCACGCGAACCTTCACTGGTATGGTAAAAGTCAAACCTACGCAGGTCGCAAGTTGGGTCATCTTACGGTGCTGTTGGCAGAACCGGCGGCAGCCCTACCCGTGATCCAGCAAATTGAGGCCCTCTGGTATAGTACGCCTGTTGCTGTGTGACCGTTCCTGCTGATGCGTTCTCACTCCTTTCCTCAGCCCCTTGATCGCGCTGCTTTGAGTGTGTTCCTTGTGGCGCTGGTGCTGACCCTTTTGCTGTTGTTGGGGGGCGATCGCACCCAAGCCCAAGTGCGGGACTTTACATGGCAAAACCGCGATGTGGGGTCCGACGATCGCGCCTTTATCCTCGCCTTTAATCGGCTGATGGATTGGTCATCGGTGGCGGAGCATCTCAAGATTGAGCCACCCCTTGAGGGCAAGGCCAGTTGGTCGGGGCGCCGTTTTGCCTACACGCTGACGCAGCCGATTCCCTACGGTCAAACCTTCAAAGTCTCCCTCGAGGAGGCCGTTTCTGTGCCCCAAGGGAAACCGATCAAACCCTTTCAGGGACAGTTTCGCAGTCGCGATCGCGTGCTGGTCTATCTTGGCTCCGGGGCCGAAGAGGGGCGCCTCATCCTCTATAACCTGACGCTGCAGCAGAAGACCTTCCTCACTCCCCCCAATCTACGGGTGTTTGATTTTCAGCCCTATCCTGCCGGCGATCGCATTCTCTTTAGTGCCGGCGAGCGAGGCGAGCAAATGGGCTTTGACCCCCAACTGTACACCGTTACTACCGGGCTACACTTCAATGCCCCTGAGACTCCGCGCCGGCAACCTCGACCTGTGGGGGAAATTTCCCTGATCCTTGACAACAGCGAGTATCAAAACCTGCGCTTTCAGTTGGCCAATGACGGCAGCAAAATCGTTGTTCAGCGGGTGAATCGTCTCCAGCCTGCGGATAGCTCCCTCTGGCTCCTCGATGAAAATTTTCAGCCTCGGCGGCTCAACCAAGCGGCCGCTGGTGATTTTCGCATTGCCCCCGACAACCAGCATTTAATCATTGCCCAAGGGCAGGGGTTAGCGATTGTGCCCCTAGAACCCGGCAATGGTGAGAGTGACTTTGATTTTTTGCCCCAGTATGGCATGGTGCTGGATTTTAGCCGGGATGGGCGACAAGTGGCAGCGGTGAAGTTTAACCCCAACTTTTCGCGATCGCTCTATGTGGTGGACATCTTTGGCGAGCATAGGGAACTGCTAACCATCAATGGCTCAATCATTGCCGGTCAATTTGACCCCAAGGGGGAATTTCTCTATGCCATCCTCACCCGCATTGAAGGGGAAGGCGATTACCGCGAAATTCCCTATCTTGCCCTTTTTGATTTGAAAACCAAGGAATTGTTCAAGCTCAAAGATTTTGACCCGCAGCAGGAACTCTACCTCAGTTTGGCACCCGATGGCCGTGCATTGGCCGTTGATTATGTTGAGGGACGGGAAATTCCCGACGTGGTGGACAATACCGATCTATATAGCGAGACTGCCCCAGTTAACCCAAGCCCCAGGGATCTGGCAGAACTCCCCACTGACCCCCAAGCATCACCCCCACCACCGCGTCAACTCCCCCCTCAACAGCATCAAATTTGGCTCTTCCCCCTAGAATTAAATCAAGGTAAGATTATTGTTGGGATGCCACAACCCTTGGCACCCGGCTTGCAAGCACGGTGGTTACCTTAACAATGGCAGCAGCAACTGGTCGGGTTGTCCTGAATCACTCTACCCATATTGAAGGCTTGATTCCCGTCTTGGAAAAATTGGCCAAAGTGGCGGGGATTAGTACGCTCACGCCCGGTGTCATTGCTCCCGTCAAAGGTAAATCCCCCCATCTCCACCTACGGGTCTCGGTGCCCATCAAAGGTGGGTTTAAAGTGATTGCGCGGCGCGGCAAAAGCGTGCAGGAAGTCTTTGTTGTCACCCAACTCAGTGAAGCCGAATTGAAAGCGGCCATTGATGCCGTGCTGGCCTCTAAATAAGCCATGCTCAAATCCATTGGCCAAGGCCTAGGGAATGAAACAAGCCGCCTGATTTTGCGACGCGTGGGGGAAGCCCTGATCACGCTGCTCTTGGCCTCTGCGTTGAGTTTTGCCATTATGCAGTTGGCACCGGGAAACTATCTCGACAATCTCAAGGCAGACCCCCAGATTTCCTTGGAACGCTTGCAGGAATTGGAGCGCCAATTCGGCCTTGACAAATCCCCCGTAGAGCAATACTTTCGCTGGCTGTGGCAGATTATTCGCTATGGCAACTTCGGGACTAGTTTTGTCTATCAGCGATCGGTGGCCTCCCTCCTGTGGGAGCGCGTACCCGCCACTCTCCTGCTCTCTTTTAGTTCAATTCTCCTCACATGGGGATTAGCCATTCCTTTGGGAATTTGGGCAGCAGTAACTCAAGATCGTTGGAGCGATCGCCTGCTGCGGGTCATTAGCTACATTGGCCAAGGGTTTCCCAGTTTTATTACCGCCCTCTTGCTGCTCTTTCTTGCCCAAAGTACCCCTTTGTTTCCGGTGGGGGGCATGACCAGCCTCTTTTACGATGAGCTACCGTGGTGGGGAAAAGTTCTCGATATTGGCTGGCACCTGATTTTACCGACTATCGCCCTCACCCTCACCAGTTTTGCAGGTTTACAACGGTTGATGCGGGGTAATTTACTGGATGTGCTGCGGCAAAACTATATTCAAACGGCACGCGCCAAGGGACTGCCCGAATCACGGGTGATCTATGTCCATGCCCTACGCAATGCGGTGAACCCCCTCATTACCCTGTTGGGCTTTGAATTTGCCAGCCTCCTCAGTGGTGCCTTTATTGCCGAGTTTTTCTTTAACTGGCCGGGTCTCGGTCGGCTCATTTTACAGGCGGTAACTGCCCAAGATATCTATGTCGTCATGGCCAGCCTCATGATGGGGGCAGTAATGCTGATTGTCGGCAACCTCCTTGCAGATTTACTCCTGAAATGGGCTGATCCACGTATCCAGCACTGATAGAA
>NZ_DVEH01000094.1 GCF_015295825.1 Thermosynechococcus sp. M98_K2018_005 | reverse complement strand
CTATGAATATTTCTCCAGTCACTCGCTACTATGTGCGGCGCTTACTGGCAGAGCATCCCGCCATTCAGTCCTATGTGACCCCTGACACCCACCCACTGGGCATTAACGAAGAATACCTAGAGCGTTACATTAGTCTAGATCATTTAACCTATCCACAACTGAATCAATTAGAATTTCTCATTGAGTTACATCAGAAAATAAAAGTTAACGAGCCACATCAAACCCACCAGCTTCAAGAGCTTGAGCAGAAAATTTTTGACCTCATTGGTATTGAACTTCCTGTTTCCCACAATGCCTTAGCAGATTTGATGTCTTTCTTTAGTCAGATTGCGGAGACCCAAGAGCAGATTCCTGCACCTACTGTAAACCATGAATCCACAAACCTTGCCGATTACTACGAATACTGTCGGCGAATTACGGAAGTAACAGTACGCTACCTTGGCAAGATGATTGTTACTAACTATTGGTTATTGACGCGACCCCGTGAAAGCTGGCTGGCAAAAATTCAAGTGGAGCACTTCCACAACCGGAATTTCACACCCCCCGATCAACTTTTAACCAACAACGAAGTCGAAACCTTGCAACGGTGGATTCATCATTTCATTCAGCATTGCTGTCGTGTCCTGCCCACTCTACCGCGCCTTCTCTTGGCGGCTGGCGTTCCTTCCCACCTGCTCTACGATCTCGTTCGTTAACGGTCAGGTTATTCCCGAAACGGGCTCCCCTATGGAAATATCAATGGAAATCAAAAGGCTCCAAGAGGGTTTGCAGCACGGAAGGCAATTTCTCGGCTAGCTCTTGGGAATGGCTATAGATGAGGCGCTGACGACTGGGAACTTCAATCGGAAGAGGTGCCCGCTGGCTGGGGTGCTCCTGCTGAATAACAAGGATTTGATTACGGCGTTTGCTGGCAAGGGCGTAGCCGAGTTCTAGGGCAATCAGGGTGGACAACTGGCCATTCTCAACTGCTGTGCCATCCGCAATAAACAGCAGCGAGCGACGCAATTGGGTGATGACTGGACTATCTAGGCGCAGAGGAGCGGTAGCTGAGCGTGGGCTTTCCACCAGTTCCAAGGGGTAGCGGCTGGGGGTATTGACCACAAACGCTTTGAGGGCGGTACGAATCTCATCACTACTGGGGCTATCGGCGGCACTGAAAAAGAGGGTGGGTTCCAAGTAACTCAGGCGATCGCTCTTGATGAAATAGATTTCATGACTGAGAACATCAATGTTGGCGATCGTATAGCTGCCACTCCCCTCAATGTAAAATTCCACGGTTTCACCAAGGCGATAGCGCTGAAACCACTCCGAACGCTGCACTATTGCTAAGTCATCGAGAAAATCTGCCCGCAATGCTGTTTTCAGCAAGCTACTTTTGTTGAGCCGTAGATCGTGGGGGCGTTGCTCGATCTGTTCAAGGGGTTCATACTGCGGTAGGTACCATGCCCGCAGCGCAATAATTGCCATTAAAACATTCCAAACAGAGACTGCAAATAATAATAAACCATGGATAAATTGGGTTCTACGGAAGTAGGAGAGAGGCAATGACAGCAAAATTACTACTGGTGGATGATGAACCGGGGGTGCGCGAGGCGGTGACGGCCTATTTAGAGGACAGTGGCTTTGAGGTGACAGCAGTGGCCAATGGTCAAGCGGCTCTGGAGTACCTAGAAACCAATGTGCCCGACCTGATTATTACGGATATTATGATGCCGCAGATGGATGGCTATGCCTTTTTGGAAACGGTGCGCCAACAGCCCCATCTCAACCATATTCCCGTTATCTTCCTCACAGCGCGGGGCATGAAGCGCGATCGCATCCAAGGCTATGACGCTGGCTGTGATGCCTATCTAGCCAAACCCTTTGACCCCGATGAACTGGTGGCCATTATTAAAAATCTGCTGCGGCGCCAAGCGGCTGCTCGCGATGAGGCAGAACCCAATCTCGCCAATCTAGCCCAACAAATTGCCGAACTGCGGGCAATGCTCCTCCAACAGGGCAAACGCAATCCCACGGCTCCCCCCATTCAGCTGGATCTCACCCCCCGCGAAGCCAGCGTTCTGCAACTGGTGGTCAAGGGTCTGATGAATAAGGAAATTGCCAGCCAACTGAATACCAGTGTTCGCAATATTGAAAAGTACGTCAGTCGCCTCTTTGTGAAAACAGGTACCAGTAGCCGCACAGAACTCGTGCGCTTTGCCCTTGAACATGGCTTGGCTGATTAGGTTAGAGAGAGGGGTCATTTTGCCAAAACCAGTCAGCAATGCGGGGTTTGGCTTTTTCCGTTGCTGTGGGATTGAGAAGGATAATTGCTTGGCGGAGGTTGGGGGAGAGCCGTCGCTGTACCCGCTGGGGAATGCCATCGCCAAAATAAACATGACCCCGCCCTGTCAGCACTACAATCAGGCGATCGGGATGCCGCTGATGATGTTTAGCAATGACTTTAGCCATTGTTTCATCCCAAAGGACTTGAGCTTGGTAAAAGAAGTCAAAATTCATACGGTGGCTCACCCCCTGATGGGCAGCAACAAAAATCTCCTTCAGGCGATCGCGATAGGCGGTGTTGCTCAAGTCAATGTCTGTCAGGGGCGGAATATAGCGAAAATCATCTTCCCCTAAGCTCTCTAGGCCTTGGCGTGCCACTTGGCGAGTGACTTCCGTGGGCGTATTCAGGGCAATCAGGGGAATTTGCTGCTCCTTGGCAAAGCGAAAAATCGGTGCATACAGCGACCAAGGGAAGCCCCAGCGCTGAGCATATTGGGTTTGCTCCAGCAATTCCATCTCGGTAATTTCACCGGCAATGTAGGCATCGAGGGCGGCTTGAAAGGGACGCTGAATCATTTCAAGGGCGATCGCTAGGGGGCGACCCCGCCGCTGCAACTCTTGCAAAATTCGCAGTTGTGCCTGATGATCGGCCACACTATCGTGGGTCTCACCCAAATAGAGGATGTGCTTTTGCTGCCAGTCGGCATAGGCTCTTTGCAGGGGGACTGATTCACTGCCCCGCCAGACCTGCTGCGCTTTCACACTGTGGGTTCCCGCAAAAAACAGAGCGATCGCTAAAGTAAAAGCTATAGGCTGCCAAGCATGGGACGATCGCCACTGGCGCAATCGCTGTCCAAGGGGGGATGCCAAACGATAAAATATCTGCCAAGATCGAGATGGAGTCGTTGACGGTACGGTGACGACAACTATCCTCTGCGCGTTCCCCATTGGGTTCAACCCTGTTATCCAACGCTGAAACAACTATGCAATCTCCCCATCCACTTGAACTCAGTGACCCCGCTACCAGTGATGTCAGTTCTACTCACCCTGAACTGAATGGTAACGCACTGGTGAAATCGGAGACGACCTCTACAGAATTGGTAAAGGCGGAAGTTCGCTTGAGTGACCCCCGTGCCGAAGCGCTGCGGCAAATGTTGGAACGCCATCGCGGTACACGGCAGTTGATTATTCTCCAAGATTTTCCTGACCCTGATGCCCTTTCTTCGGCATGGACCTATAAGCTCATTGCTGAGCAGTTTGAGATTCAGTGCGATATTGCCTACGCCGGTGCTCTGAGCCATCAGGAGAATATCACCCTAGTGCGGCTGACGGGGATGCCCCTCGTGCGCTGGGCGGTGCAAGGTACGAAAAATAAAGATCAGCGGGATTGTACCTGTTACCAAGGCTACGTTCTCATTGACAACCAAGGCACCACCAGTCAATTGCTGCCCATGGTGCAGGGGGCTGGCCTGCCCGCGATCGCCATCATTGATCACCACAGTCTCCAAGAAGCCATTCAGGCCGAGTTTACAGACATTCGACCAACGACCCGCGCCACGGCTACCATCTTTACCCAATACCTGCAAGCAGGGCTGCTCACCCTCGACAGTAGCAACCCAGTTCATGTGAAATGTGCCACGGCTCTGATGCATGGCCTGCGCTCCGACACCGATTGCCTCAAACAAGCCAAAGAAGAGGACTTTCTCGCAGCCGCCTTTCTGAGTCGTTTTATTGATTATCAACTGCTGAACACCATTTTGCAGTCTCACCGCTCGAAGCAGGTGATGGATGTCATCGAACGATCGCTGAAAAACCGCTCCATTCACAATAATTTCTCAATTTCTGGCGTGGGCTATATCCGTTATGAAGACCGCGATGCCATTCCTCAAGCGGCCGATTTCCTCGTTACCGAAGAGAACGTCCACACTGCCGTTGTCTATGGCCTTGTCCACGACGAAGATGAAGAGGTGGAACTGATTATCGGTTCGCTGCGCACGACAAAAATTACCCTTGACCCTGACGAATTTATCAAAGAGGCTTTTGGTAAGGATGGCCAAGGACGCTTCTTTGGTGGTGGTCGCTCCCAAGCCGGCGGTTTTGAAATTCCGGTGGGCTTCTTGTCGGGTCTCAATGAGAATCCAGAATACGCTAAACTCAAGTGGAATGTTTACGATACGCAGATTAAGCAGAAGCTCCTCCACCTCGTCAATCCCAAGAACAATGTCCTCCACGGTACGGAGTAAGGCACTGTTCACAGTAATGTAAGTTTTTAAGTCTCTATGAGGGAGCTAACAGTCTTTTTTTTCCGCCACGGAATCGCGGTCGAACGGGAGGTCTTTGAAGGTAGTGATAGCGATCGCCCCCTGACGGCCAAAGGCCAAAAGAAAACCCAGCAGATTGCACGGCGGTTACTCGATTTAGGCATTGAGGCAGAACTCATTCTCTCCTCGCCACTAGTGCGGGCACGGCAAACGGCAGAAATTCTCCTTGAAGTGGGGGTTGCTCCCGATCTGATGATTTCTGACCTGCTGGCGCCGAGTGGCAGCTTGCAAGAATGGCTCCATTGGCTGAGCCACTGGCGTCAAGAACATGAGGGTGCCCTAATGGCGGTGGGTCACGAACCCAATCTCAGTCACTGGGCAGAACTGCTCACCTGTGGTAAAGCCTCGGGACACATCCAACTCAAGAAGGCGGGCATCATTGGCCTGAAGATTCCAGAAACCGAACCCCTTGGTAATAGTCAACTCTTTTGGCTGACGTCTCCCAAGTTTTTGCTTAATGGCAGTGGCTCTGCCTGACTACAAGCGTTCCAATACTTCGACCCTCTCGCCACTCCTCTCTCTAAAGCGACAAAATAACAGCGACAAAATAACAAAATAGAAGTACGGCCTGCCACAGGATAGAACAGGATAAAATCGTGAATTCTGAGTCGGAAATTACGGAGCATTTACCGCCAGATGTTCTCAGTTGGCTGTATGCCTATCAGCGGGAGCATCGATTTACTAGCCTTGAAGCGGCAATCGTTGACATTGTTTGCAAGTTTTATACCCAAGCGGATCATTTGCCTGAACGAGTGGCGGATTTAGAGCGACGAGTCAATGCCCTCAGCCGTGAGGTGATTCATCTGCGTCAACAACTGCCCGAAAACTACGATCGCCTACGGGAACAGTTAGCAGCGGTACGCCTAAGTCATTCGGGCATTCTCCACAATTTGCGCGATCGCGTGGAGGCCTTAGAGTCCGAGGTGTTTCCCGGTCGTCCTAGCGCTGCTGACGCAGAGGCTGATAGTTGAGGAGTTCCTCCAAAGTTGCCAGCAAGTCCACTTTCACAAACGTGATTTGATCCGCAGCATTGAGGCCAAATTGCCAAGCGACATTAACGCTAAAGAGGGGGAGTTTAGCCTTACCCACAAGGCGGTAGCGACGTTCTGTGCCCTCTGTGCTCAGTAGTTCTCCTTTAAGGGGTTCTGCCCGCATACCCACGGCTTCAAGGTGGAGATAATGGGCGATCGCCCGCCGGCCAATGACGGCGTCCTCAAAGGGCGGATAGAGAACTCCCTCCTCAGCAAACAGGGCGGCCACCTCTTCGTAGCGTTCATCGTTGAGGGCAACAAAATAAGCGATCAGCGACGGTTCATCAATGCCGAGAATGGGACTCTCTTGAACAAGATGGGTCATGTTTTCAGTTCCTCAGTGGTTTGAAGCGAGACAAAAAAAGGGAGCAAGTTGCCCCCTTGCGTAACCCATGGCATCTCAATTAGACGGCAAGTGGATCCACACCCATGGCGACCACTGCATTCCGCAGGACAGTAATCTGTTGACCAACGTCAAGGGCTTTGATGGCTGCAAACACGCGATCAGCATCGCGGCTGAGGGTATAACCGGGGGGCACAGGTACCACAAACCCCTGTTTCATCAGTTCTGCCAGTTGATACCAGAAGGCGAGCTTAGTGTTAGGGCTAAAGACACCGTAGGCACGGGTGAGAGGGGTGTCCACATTGGCCACCAAGTCCCGCATGAATTGAAGTTGATCATCAAAACTGAGTGCTTTGACCTGATTGAGCAACCCTTCCGCCAGTTGGAGGCGAGCCGTACCGGGGGCGGCGGCTGTAATCGAACGACCCGTTTCGGTGTAGATGAACCACAGAACTCCTAGTTTGTCATCCACACTCAGGCAGTTGAAAAGAGTGGTGACCTCTTGAACGGCTGTGGCCAGTGTCGAGGGAGTGAAACGAGTATCGGTGGTATAGGTCATACAGCTTCAGAGAGGGTGAACGTCTAGCGTGTTGGTATGCTTATCTCTGCTCCTAGTCAACAGTATGTTACATATCTTCATAGAAAGCAACATAAATTCATAAATACCATCAATAAATCTATCTTATAATTCATTTGAATAGACTGGAATAAATCTATTATAGGCACAGCCCTGTAGTGTTCCTATCTAGGCAAGGAAAAAAGATGTTTGGGACACCAATAGAGAGTTTTTACAAATGTTAAGATGACTCCTGTTTTGGCAAGAACAATCCTGTGGCTCGACCGACTCTCTACGTGGCAATCACCAATCATGGCTTTGGTCATGTGGCGCGGACAACGGCGCTGGTGAATGCCATTCGCCGCCAAGTGCCTGATCTCTTGCCACTGATCGTGACGGCAGCTCCCTATTGGTTGTTGCAGGCGAATCTGGAGGGGGAGTTTATCCACCGTCCCCGTGCTCTTGATCTGGGGGTCGTGCAAGCCGACAGTCTGCACATGGATTTGCCCGCAACCCGCGCCAAGCTCTTGGAACTTCAGGCGGCAGCTCCTGAGTTGATCCGCGCCGAGGCAGATTTTATTCAGCAAAATCGGGCGCTGCTCGTTCTAGCGGATATTCCCCCTTTGGCGGTGGCGATCGCCCATGCAGCGGGGGTGCCCTGTTGGATGGTCAGTAATTTTGGCTGGGATTTTATCTATCGCTCCTTTGGCGATGACTTTATCGAGATTGCCGATTGGGTGAGTGATCTTTATAGCAGGTGCGATCGCTTGTTTCAACTGCCCTTTGCTGAACCCCTCAATGCCTTTCCCCACAAAGAACCCGTGGGGCTGACGGGAGCCGAACCGCGTTTTGAACCAGCGGCGTTGCGGCAGCGCCTTGGCCTCATCACTCCCCGCGATCGCACGGTTCTGTTGACCTTTGGCGGTTTGAGCCTGCAAGCCGTTCCCTATGAAGCCCTCAAGGACTTTCCCGATTGGCAGTTTCTCACCTTTGATGGGGCTGCACCGCAGGATATGCCAAACTTACTGAAGCTCTGTGGCCGTCAACTGCGCCCGGTGGATGTGATGCCCCTCTGTGGTCGAGTTGTCTCGAAGCCCGGCTATGGCACCTACGCGGAGGCCTGTCGCTTGGGGGTACCAGTGGCAACGATTCGTCGTGATGATTTTGCTGAAGGCCCCGTTTTGGTGGCGGGATTACAGGCGCACCACTGCCATCAAATCCTCAGCCATGAAGAGTTTTTTGGTGGCCACTGGCACTTTTTGCAAGCAGAACCCCAGCCGCCCCAAGACCCCACCCCTTTGGATCTCAATGGGAATTCTACGATCGCCACCGCTGTTGCCTATTATTTGAATAACTGCTCATCACAATAGCCGTGGGTATCTTTGGATGGCGAACTGCCTCGCTGCTAAAAAAGGCTTGGCAACTGTATCAACAACAGCACTGGAGCGGAGCACAACAGTGGGCCCGTCAAGTTATTGAGGAGACCCCCCAGCCAGAGGCCTATTACCTATTGGGGTTAATTGCTGAACAACTGGCACAGCCCCTTGAGGCACGGACAGCCTATGAGCAGGCGATCGCCCTTGATCCGTGGCATGCCCCTTCCCATTATCGCTTGGCGGTCGTTCTCCATGATTTGCTGCATCAACCGGCGGCGGCGCTACCCCATTACCAACGCGCTCTTGAACTCAAGCCGGAGTGGGTGGAAGCCCATAGCAACCTAGGGAATGCCTATCTGGACTTGGGGGACACTCAGCGAGCGATCGCCTGCTACCAAAAAGCCCTATCCTTGAATCCCGACTTGCCCACAACGCTATATAACTTAGGACTCTGCCTACACGCCCAAGGCAAACTCACAGAAGCGAGTGCTTGCTACGAACAGTCCCTGTACCTTGAACCGGGTCAAGCCGATGTCCACAATAATCTGGGCAGTGTCTATCTTGAACTGAAAAATTATGAGGCAGCGATTCGCGAGTTTCAGGCCGCCTTGAGTGCTAATCCAGAACTGTTGGCAGCCCACTACAATCTGGGGTACGCTTTGCATCTACAGGGTAACCTCGCAGCGGCGCGCGATCGCTATCAAGAGGTCTTGTTGCGGGAACATCAGCATCAACAGGCACTCCTGCAACTGGGGCAAATTTGCCTCAGCGAAGCGGACTTTAGGGGGGCGATCAGTTACTACCAGCGCTGTCTGAGCTTTAACCCCCTCAATAGTGCAGCCCAAGCTGGGTTAGCCACAGCGCTTCTGGAAACAGGGGAGCCCCAAGCTGCCCTCCACCACTTTCGCCAAGCGGTTGCCTTAAACCCCGATGCAGTGGATGTGCGCCTCAACTTTGCCCTTGTGCTGCTGCTGCTGGGACATTTTCCAGAGGGATGGGAAGAGTATGAATGGCGCTGGCAGCAACCCAGCGGAGGATTACGCACCTATCCGCAACCCCGTTGGCAAGGTCAATCCCTAGAGGGGAAAACCCTCTTTGTCTATAGTGAGCAGGGGCTAGGGGATTGCATTCAGTTTGTGCGCTTACTGCCCTTGATGGCGCGGCGGGCCCAACGGGTGATTTTTGCTGCTTACCCGCCCTTGGTGCGTCTTTGTCAAACACTGCCGGGGATTGAAGTGATGAGCACCGAGGAGACGCCTCCTGCCTTTGATTACCATACCCCCTTGCTGAGTCTGCCGCGCTACTTGGGGATTGATAAAGACCACTTTCCCAGGTTCAAGCCCTATTTC
>NZ_DVEH01000002.1 GCF_015295825.1 Thermosynechococcus sp. M98_K2018_005 | reverse complement strand
CTGATCCAGTTATCAGATCTGCATCTATTTGCCACAGATGAAGGCAAACTCCTTGGCCTGACCACAGCTCAATCCCTAGCCGCCGTTTTAGCGGTAATTCGCCGTCATGCCCCCGCTGCCGTGCTGCTGACGGGAGACTTGGCACAGGAACCCGTTGGGACTACCTACGACCGTTTGGCTACTGCCTTCGGGGACTTTACCTGTCCCGTATATTGGATTCCCGGTAACCATGATGAACCAAGGGTAATGCTGCCGGCGCTTGAACGTCCGCCGCTGAGGGGCGATCGCCAGATCAATCTTGGAACTTGGCAAGGCCTGCTCCTCAGTTCCCAAGCGGATGGCAAAGTCCATGGTGAATTGAGTCCTGAAACCTTAAGCTGGCTAGAGGCAACCTTGAGTCGCGCGGGCGATCGCCCCACGTTCATTGCCCTGCACCATCCCCCCTTTGCGACCGGTGCCCCTTGGCTCGACAGTAGCCGCCTACAAAACCCCGAGCACCTTTTTGCTGTGTTAGATCGCCATCCGCAGGTGAAGCTTGTCCTCTTTGGTCATATCCATCAGGAATTTACTACCGAGCGGCAAGGGGTGACGTATCTCGGCTGCCCCTCCACCTGTATCCAGTTTTTGCCTCGCGCCCCTGAATTTTCCCTTGAACCCATTGGTCCCGGTTTTCGTCATCTATTTTTATACCCCGATGGCACCTTTAGAACCCACATTGAACGAGTAGAGATTCCCCTCACATTGGACTTTAGTGCCAAAGGGTACTAAAACCTAGGCGATAGCCGCATTTGTAGGCTATACCTATTGAAAAGTGCGTGTAGGTAGGAGTGGTGGGCTATGAACCTCAGTCGGAGCACCGATGGGATTAAACTGGTTCCCGAGATGACCGGTGGTCGAGTCCCCTATACCCCCCGCAACCATCGCCGTATTCTCTGCATTTTCCCCCGCTACAGCCGCTCCTTTGGTACGTTTCACCACGCCTACCCCCTCATGGGCACGGTGCGCGCTTTTATGCCACCCCAAGGGATTTTGTTGGTGGCCGCCTATCTTCCAGAATCTTGGGAAGTGCGCCTGATTGATGAAAATGTACGGCCAGCAACCGATGCTGACTACGCTTGGGCTGATATTGTCATTACCAGCGGTATGCACATTCAGCGGCCACAAATTTTAGAAATCAACGACATTGCCCATCGTCACGGTAAACTCACTGCCCTCGGCGGGCCTTCGGTCTCCAGTTGTCCGGAATACTATCCCGATGTGGATATTCTCCACTTAGGGGAACTGGGGGATGCCACCGATAAAATGATTGCTTACTTTGACGAATACGGCAGCCAGCGCCCGCCTCAACAACTGATCTTTGAAACCACAGCACGGTTACCCCTAAGTGAATTTCCTGTGCCTGCCTACCAGCACGTGCGCATGGAAAATTACTTCCTCGGCAGTGTGCAGTTTTCCAGTGGCTGTCCCTTTCGCTGTGAGTTTTGTGATATTCCCGAACTCTATGGCCGCAATCCGCGCCTCAAAACGCCGCAGCAAATCCTCAAGGAACTGGATACAATGCTGGCTTCTGGGAATCCGGGGGCAGTCTATTTCGTTGACGATAACTTTATTGGCAATCGCCGCGCAGTAACCGAACTGCTACCGCACTTGATTGACTGGCAAAAGGCCAATGGCTACCCGCTGCAATTTGCCTGCGAAGCGACCCTGAACATTGCCCAAAGCCCAAAACTCCTAGAAATGATGCGGGAAGCCTATTTCTGTACCATTTTCTGTGGCATTGAAACCCCAGAACCTGAAGCGCTCCACGCCATCCATAAGGATCAAAACCTAAGTATGCCGATTTTGCAGGCAGTGCAAACCCTCAATCGTTACGGCATGGAAGTGGTTTCTGGGATCATTATTGGCTTTGATACCGATACACCACAAACGGGCGATCGTATTCTTGAGTTTATTCGCGCTTCCCACATTCCCACATTGACGATTAACCTGCTGCACGCCCTACCCCGTACCCCTCTCTGGCGTCGGTTGGAAGCGGAAGGCCGCCTCAACCATGACGAAAGCCGCGAATCCAATGTTGAGTTCCTCATGCCCTACGAAGAAGTGGTGGAAATGTGGCGCCGCACCATCACCACTGCCTATGAACCAGAGTTTCTCTACGAGCGGTTTGCCTATCAAATGGAACACACCTATCCCAACCGCATTGCGGTGCCGAATAGCCCAGCTCGCCTCAGCCGCGAAAATATCCTGCGGGGACTGCGGATCATGAAAAATCTCCTCTGGCACGTGGGGCTTTGGGGGAGCTACCGCAAGACGTTCTGGAAGCTGGCAGGGCCTGCCCTGAAAAAAGGTCAAATTGAACAAGTGATCCACGTGGGTGTGGTCGGGCATCATCTGATTAACTTTGCCCAAGAATGTGCCCGTGGTGATGAGGCGGCGTCCTTCTATGCCCAACGGCTACGGCAAAAAAACACAACGGCCACCTCGTCCAAACCTGCCATCAATTTGCCAGTGAAGCTGCGTTAGTCTGCTCGCAGCATTCCCCATCCCTAGGGTGGGCTGCTTTATTTACTGTACAGCCATATAATAGAATTACTAAATTAAGTTATCTTGACCAGTGTCTCTAGTGTGCGATATCCCCCATGGTTGACCTCCCCTCCCCTGACTTGCTCACCCACGTTGCCGAGTATTTCAAAGTGCTGTCGGAACCGAGTCGCCTGCAAGTGCTCTGTGCTCTCAAACAGGGACGGCGCAATGTCTCAGAAATTATTCAGGAGACGGGGTTGGGGCAGGCCAATGTCTCAAAGCACTTGAAAACCCTTGCTCAGTCTGGTCTGGTGCGGCGACAGCCCCAAGGGGTTACCGTCTATTACGAAATCGCTGACCCGACGATCTTTCTGCTGTGTGATCTGGTGTGCCAGCGGCTGAGGCAGCGCATTGAGGAGCAATCCCAAGTCGTTAAGGAATTAGTGCAGAATTTCTCCTAGGTGCCATGCTGCAATATGCGAGAATAGTTGCGTAGGTTTTGATGAGTATGGCCTCTGCGGCTTAGCACTAGCATTCAGCAATGACGAAATATGTTTTTGTGACTGGCGGTGTGGTCTCCAGTATTGGGAAAGGAATTGTTGCCGCTAGTCTGGGGCGCCTATTGAAATCGCGGCAGTATTCCGTATCAATTCTCAAGCTTGATCCCTACATCAATGTGGATCCGGGCACAATGAGTCCCTTCCAGCACGGGGAAGTGTTTGTGACTGACGATGGTGCCGAAACGGATTTGGACTTGGGGCACTACGAGCGCTTTACGGATACCCCCATGTCCCGCCTCAATAGCGTCACCACGGGATCCATTTACCAAGCGGTGATTAACAAAGAGCGACGTGGCGACTATATGGGGGGAACGGTGCAGGTCATCCCCCACATTACGAATGAGATTAAAGAACGCATTCTGCGGGTAGCGAAGGACAAAAACCCCGATGTGGTGATTATTGAAATTGGGGGAACCGTTGGCGATATTGAGTCGCTGCCCTTTCTAGAGGCCATCCGCCAGTTTCGCACGGAGGTGGGGCGGCACCACGTGCTATTTATGCATGTAACCTTGGTGCCTTGGATTCCGTCGGCAGG
This sequence comes from Thermosynechococcus sp. M98_K2018_005, assembly GCF_015295825.1. Taxonomy (GTDB): domain Bacteria; phylum Cyanobacteriota; class Cyanobacteriia; order Thermosynechococcales; family Thermosynechococcaceae; genus Thermosynechococcus. The sequence goes on along the minus strand of NZ_DVEH01000002.1, from coordinate 5,789 downwards.
AGAGATGAAAACAAAACCCACCCAGCACTCGGTGAAGGAGTTGCGTTCCATTGGTATTCAGCCAGATATTCTGATCTGTCGTTGCGATCGCCCCCTTGTACCGGGCATCAAGGAAAAGCTCTCCCAATTTTGTGATGTCCCTGTGGAATGCGTCATTCCCTCGCCGGATGCCAAAAGTATTTATGAAGTGCCCCTGCTGCTTGAGCGCGAAGGGTTAGCCACCCAAGTTTTGAGTCTCTTGAACTTGGAGCAACGGCAACCGGATCTCAGTCAGTGGCAAGCCCTTGTGGAGCGGCTCTACCGTTCCCATACGCCGCTGGAGGTGGCAATCGTTGGCAAATATGTTCGCCTCAGCGATGCCTATCTTTCGGTGGTGGAAGCCCTGCGGCACTCGGCGATCGCCCTTGATCAGGAACTGCGTATCCGCTGGATCAACTCTGAAGAAATTGTTGAAAATGGCGTAGAAAATGCCCTTAGCAATGTCGCGGCGATTGTTGTGCCGGGGGGGTTTGGCATTCGCGGCGTCGAAGGCAAAATTGCAGCCATTCAGTACGCCCGTGAGCAGGGAATTCCCTTCTTGGGGTTGTGCTTGGGCATGCAGTGCGCGGTGATTGAGTGGGCACGCCATATTGCCGGTCTAGAAAATGCCAACAGTGCTGAGTTTGATGCCAATACCCCCCATCCCGTGATTCACCTCTTGCCTGAACAGCAGGACATTGTCGATTTGGGGGGAACGATGCGCTTGGGCTTGTATGCCTGCCGCCTAGCCCCCAATTCCCTTGCTGAAAAGCTCTACGGCGAAACAGTCATCTATGAGCGGCACCGCCACCGCTACGAGTTTAACAATGCCTATCGCAGCCTCTTTTTGGAAACGGGCTATCAAATTACGGGCACCTCTCCTGATGGCCGCTTAGTAGAAATTATCGAGTATCCGGCTCACCCCTTCTTTATTGCAGTGCAGTTTCACCCCGAGTTTCGTTCCCGTCCCAATGCCCCTCATCCTCTCTTTTACGGCTTGCTGGCAGCGGCAGCTAAGGATGCCGACTGTGAGCATCCCCAATTAGTGCCAACTCTCTAGGTTTTCAGCGGTTCGACAAGGATGGTACGAGCATCCGTTGCCCGTATGGCCACATCGGTCAGGGCGCCCACCCGTACGGCCAAGGTTTGACTGAAGGGGGCACGACGCAAGAGGGTGACGGTTTGGCCGACCGTCAATCCCACGGCGGCAAGGCGGCGTTGCCAAGCGGGGGCTCCCTCAATGGCAGTGATCCGCGCTGAAGTACCAAGGGGGAGGTCAGAGAGCAACACAGAATTATTCACGAGACGGGGGAAGCAGGTGTCGCCCAGCGCCGTACCTCTTGAAGGGCTTCTTTGGCTGAGGGATAGCGATCGCTAAAGTTAAATTTCACCATCTTATTGAGCACTGCTGCTAGACCTTCACTGACTGTGACACACTGCTGCCAATCCACTTCACCCGTGCGCGGATCTCGCGGTAGATCGCGCGGCTTAATGCCCGTCAAGGCCTGTAGGACAATCATGCCGACGGCATAAATATCACTGCTGAGGGTGGGCTGACCGGAGAGCTGCTCTGGAGGAGCATAACCCATGGTACCAATGACCACGGTGCTCCCTTGGGTTTTCTCCACTTCTTGGGGTTGAATTTCCTTCACTGCCCCAAAGTCAATCAATACTAGCTTGCGATCGCTGGCACGGCGAATAATATTATCGGGTTTAATATCGCGGTGAATCACATAGTGACTGTGGACAAAACTCAGCACTTCCAAGATTTCCCGTAGAAGTTGAATGGCTTCGGCTTCCGTGTGTTTGTGCTTCAGTTCCTCACTTAGGGAAGCACCATCAATGAACTCCTGCACCAGATAGAATTCCTGATTTTCCTCAACATAGGCCAGCAAGAGGGGAATTTGATCATGGCGTCCGAGCTTTTCAAGAATTTCTGCTTCGGTATTAAAGAGTCGCCGCGCCACCTGCATAAAGCGCTCATCGGTGCGTCCCGGTCGCAAATGCTTGACGACACAGAGGGGATTCCCCGGCCGTTGAGTATCCCGAGCCAAATAGGTGCGGCCAAAGCCCCCTGACCCCAAGACTTTTTGGATTTTGTAGCGACCACTAAGGAGGGAACGGGGTTTGCCGGTAATTTCTGTGGATTCTCGCAGCGCTGCATTGAGGGCTGCCGTATCCTCGGCCATCAGCGATCGCAACAGCGCCAAGGCTTTTTCCTGTTCCTGTACTTTTTCTTGGAAGGATTTTTGCTCCTGCTGCGTCTGATAGCTGACGTAGCCCACCATACCCACACTGCTGAGCACCAGGGCGATCGCCGGCGGCACAACAGGAATCCAGCCACTCCCCATGACAAAAATGCCAAAGCCGCCACCAAAGAGGACAATTAGCCCCCCCACTACCGCGCCCCCCAACCACAGGGGTTGCCGCAACCACCAGCCAAGGACACTGCCCACCCCGGCCCACAGGAGAATCCAGCCGAGCACCACCGGCAGCGGCCAGTACCAAATGGGACTTTCGCCGTCGAGGGCAGCACTCAGGAATTGACTGACCATCTGGCCATGGACAACCACCCCCGGCATTTGCTGCGTCACCGCATCACTACCGCTATAGGGGGTGAGGAAAATATCCTTGATACTCGGCGCAGACACCCCAATCAAAACTACGCGATCGCGAATCAGGTCTTCGCTCACCCGTCCGGTCAGTACATCCGTTAGAGAAACCGTTGGCCCCACTGCGTTGCGTGAGCGGTACCTCAGCAGGGTTTGCATGCCGCGATCGTCCACCCCCACATACCCGCCAGCATCGCTGGTGAGGAGGGGAAAATGCACATCATTCAGCGTCAAACCCTTGTCAGCGAGTTTGATAGTCTGAGTGGGGTCTTGTTCTAGGTAGCGCAGTGCTAGCATCAGGGCAAAGGAAAAGGGCGTTGTACACCGCTGCGCGTTGGGATTGCTGATCACAAATAGATTGCGGCGAATGACACCATCATTATCGAGGGGGATATCGGCAAAGCCCACTCGCTCTGGTACCTGTGCCGCGGGAATACCGGGTGGTGGGGGCACTTCGGGTTGTTCCGCTGTTTCGCCCGTTGATTTGCACACTGGAATAATGCGCGGGTTGATGCGAATCATGTTTTGCAGCTCGTCGTGGCCCGGGGGGTGGGGCAAATCGCGGAAAAGATCCAAGCCAATGGCACGTGGGCTAGCGGCATTGAGGCGGGTGAGGAGATCGGCGACGGTGGCATCCGGCAGTGGCCACGTTTTTTGGGCTTGAATGTCCTGCTCCGTCACCAGCACCGTCAGGATACGTGAATCAGGGTCACGGGCGGGTTGCGATCGCACATAGAAGTCATACAGACTCAGTTCCAGCGGCTGAAACAGCCCCAGTTGGCGCCCACCGATCACCACAGCGGCTACTCCCAGTGTGGTGGCAACAACCGGCATCGGCAGCCATTTTGGCCAAGGGTAGGGCACGATTTCAACTCCTCGCGCAATTGGGCAGCGGCTCCCCGAGAGCATCGCTAGACCGATTTTAGCGAACCGCAATCTTCCCCTTCATCGGCTGTTAGGGGATGAGCAACGGGATAGGGGCGCAAGAAGCGGCCAATAGCGGCAAATGTTTTCTTAGTGCTAGATGGGCGATCGCTCACTCCACAGCGCAATAATGTAACAATTTGTAACAAAAATCAGCGATCGTGCGGGGGAAAGCCAACCCTTACAATAGGTTTCAGATGTGCTATTTTGCCTCATTGGCACGCCAAACTCAGCTTTCTTGTGCGGGGATAGATATCAATTGGGCATGATTCCTGATAAGTTCAGAAAAACGCCTCTTAGTGGCACGCCTATGGCCTCAATGCCTATGTCCGAACTGCCCTTTTCCCTTGATCAATTGCGAATCCTGAAGGCGATCGCCCTCGAAGGAAGCTTTAAGCGAGCCGCTGACAGCCTCTACGTCTCCCAACCCGCAGTGAGTTTACAGGTGCAAAACCTTGAGCGCCAACTGGATGTTCCCCTATTTGATCGTGGGGGACGCCGCGCCCAACTCACCGAAGCGGGACAACTCCTACTGGCCTATGGCGATCAAATTCTCTCCCTGTGCCATGAAGCCTGCCGTGCCATCGAAGACCTACAAAAATTGCAAGGGGGCACCCTAATCATTGGAGCCAGCCAAACCACCGGCACCTACTTGATGCCCCGCATGATTGGGCTATTTCGCAGCAAATATCCCGAAGTCACTGTTCAACTCCATGTGCATTCCACCCGCCGCACCTGCTGGAGTTTGGTCAACGGTCAAATTGATCTAGCGATTATTGGCGGTGAAGTCCCATCGGAACTGAGTGAGCAGATTACTGTCACCCCCTATGCTGAGGATGAACTGGCACTGGTCTTACCGGTGGATCATCCCCTGGCTAGTGCCGAAACCCTGACCAAAGAAGACTTGTATAAGCTGGGCTTTATTGCCCTCGATGCCCAATCCACCATTCGTAAGGTGATTGATCAGGTGCTTCAGCGCGCCAACATTGACCCCCGCCGCCTCAAGGTAGAGATGGAGTTAAATTCCATCGAGGCAATTAAAAACGCCGTGCAGTCGGGCCTAGGGGCTGCCTTTGTCTCTATTTCCGCGATTGAGAAGGAGTTACAATTGGGGAGCCTACGGCGGATGGGTATCGAAAATGTGGTGGTGAAACGCACCCTGTCACTGATTACCAATCCCAACCGCTACCGATCGCGGGCAGCTGAGGTCTTCTGCCGTGAAATTCTCACCCAATTTGCCACCTTTGCCCTTGATACAGAACTGACAACGGCCAAACCCCCCATCTCCGATAGTGAAAAACCCCTCAAGGAACTGCTGACGATCGCCCCCCTTGAGGAAAACAGCACCAATGTCAGCAATTCTTAGGGCAGCACAGTGGCAGCTAACGGAGGGAGTAGTCGCCCTTAGGAGAGTTTATTATTTCAAAAGATCGGAGTATGATAATAGATCGCGCTGTTCATAACTGATGACCATGGCCCTGCAACACGACGTCAAACAAGAAATCATCAACACCTACCAGATCCACGGTACCGATACTGGCTCTGCGGATGTCCAAGTTGCCATCCTCACGGAGCGGATCAAGCAGCTTTCCGAACATCTCAAGGCGAATAAAAAAGATCACGCCTCTCGCCGAGGACTGCTGAAAATTATTGGCCGTCGCAAGCGGCTATTGGCCTATATCCATCGCCACGATGCCCAGCGCTATCGCCAACTCATTGAACGTCTAGGAATTCGGGGTTAAAGACAATGGCAAAACGGTCGGATCTGCCTTTTGAGCCTAAAAAGAAAAAAGGACCAACCAAGTCTGCCAAAGCTCCTGCCGCCGCAGCCGTCCGTTCTAATGCCCCAAAGTCCCCAGCCAAGCCAGCCAAAAAAAGTACAGGCATTCCAGAAATTGTCAGCCAACGCATGGTTACTCGGATGGCAATCTTCTGCGGTACTCCCACTCTTTTGGGATTGATGACGTTTCCCCTCAGCTATTTCATTGTCCATGAGGGTTGGTTTAAGTTGCCTAATGTGGCCGTTGTTATCGCTAGTCTCGGTCTCTTTGGCCTTGGGGCGCTGGGGCTAAGCTATGGGATTCTTTCTGCCTCTTGGGATGAGCACGAGCAGGGAAGTTGGCTCGGCTGGCGAGAATTCCGCACCAATTTTGGTCGTGTGGTCGAGAGTTGGCAAGCTTATCAAGCCCAGCGATCGCAAAACGCCGATTGACTTCTCCCCTTCTTGAAAGAGAG
>NZ_DVEH01000027.1 GCF_015295825.1 Thermosynechococcus sp. M98_K2018_005 | reverse complement strand
GTGAGGGCTTGCCGAATGGCTAGTTTGCCTGAAAATTCTGTGCCTGTTGTTTTATGGCGGCGAGTTCTAGCTGTCAAGGGCCTGTTTCAGCAAATGAATGATATTTTGGCGCAAGTCTTTTACTAGCGTCTCACGCGGCTCAATGCCTTGGGGGAATCATCAGTGGTCGGGGAATACTGATGGCTAGAATAGAGATCAAAAGTGTTGACACTGTACCGTAAGAAAGTTGAATCTGCAATAAAAATTTAATAATCGGCCTGCTGGGTATTCCCCCTCAATCAAGGGAGATGAGCAATCATAGCGGTAGTACCCTCGCAGTGTTCCAGATGGGTTTTGGAAGGTTCTCGCGATCGCGCCACCGACTGCTACAAATATAGTGAATCAAACATCGGTGACCTAGATGAGTCGTACCCCCTTAATTGAACGCCTTGCGGCGGAAATTGGCCGTGATATTTATATGGATGTCGCTAAATGGCACCTATATCTTGGTGATGCAAAGCTGGCAACCCCCCTTGCTGAGGCCTTTTTGCCCCTCTTGGAACAGGGGGAGATTAATTCAGGGCAGGTCATTAGCGTCTTGCAGGAGATTTCAGTTCCCCTTGGCGGGGGTCAGCAACTCCTTTCCCTCGATCGCCTGATTCCCAAGGCCAACCAAGAGCTGCTGGTAGAACTGCTCAACCGTTTTCGCCAAGAGGAGCTTCAGCCCTAGTGCACAGTGCCCCATTCCTGTTGGGCATTGACGGGGGTCAACAGATAAATGCGCAGGAGATGACCTGCGATCGCCAACTGGTGAGGAAGTTTCCGCAAGGCCTTCAGCCACTTCGGTTGATTGCTGGCTTCAATGGCTTGGAGTTTCTCGCTGATTTCAACACAGCGTTGCAGACGCGGATAAAACTCAGGGTGATCGACATTGAGCACCACAGAGAAGGTGCGCGCCGCTGTTTCATTCGTTTTCGCAATCACCTCGCGATCGAACTCCGTAGCATCGAGGCCAAGGGCTTCATAGAATTTGGCACGCTCATGCACCGTCAGCGTATGGGTAGCAAACACCGCCAGCAGGAAGAAGCGCATCCATAGTTTGGCGCCCCAGCCCTGAATCAATTGAGGTTGGGAGTGGATCAAGGCTTTAAAAATATCGCCGTGGCGGTTTTCGTCTTGGCACCAACTTTCAAAGTAGTTAAAGAGGGGATAGAAGGAATGTTCGGGGTGCTTTTCTAGGTGACGGTAGATGATGATGTAACGCCAGTAGCCGATTTTCTCCGATAGATAGACGGTGTAGAGTACCCACGGCAGGGGGAAAAACGTGTAGGTGCGCGCCTTGGAGAGATAGCCTAAGTCCATGGCATGGCCAAAATCCATCATTGCCTTGTTGAGAAACCCTGCGTGCCGCGCCTCATCCCGTGCCATCAGGTGAAAGATTTCCGCCAAGAGGGGGTTGCGATTCTTGAGCTTGCGCGAGAGTTCCTTAAAGAGCAAAAACCCTGAAAACTCAGAGACACAGGAGCGCTCAAGGTAGTCAATAAAGGCTTTGCGGCTCTCTGCATCCAAGGTGTCCCATGTGCCTTTGAAGGAGTCATCACGGACAAAGTGATGGCGGTTGTAGTCTGCCCGCATTTCCGCCAACATTGCTTCCAGTTGTTCCTGCTGGCGACTGAGGTCCAGTTTTGCTGCGTGTTCAAAATCTGTTGTGTAAAAACGGGGGGTTAAAAGGTTTTCGCGAATGGTTTTAACGCTCTGGCCTGAATCAGAATTGGGGGCGATCGCCACCATAAGCCTTTCACTCCTATAGAACTAAACCTATGCAAGTCATACCGTTTTACTATACTATATCCCTGAGGACGGTCAATAACCGCCTTGACGATTTTGCAAAAGTAAGCAGTTTTGTAATGTTTTTTGAAGTTTCGCTTGACAGCCATATGGTCAAAAAGTAATACTCGCCTGTAGTCTGCCGTTCTGCCCCTATTCAGCCCACGGCCATTCTCCGTTGGCAGAAGACTTTGTCTCAAAAAAAAATGTTAAAAGCCGATTTCAGGAGTTACAGGATATGACAGTGCTCTCCCTTGCGCTGCGGGAAGGAACTGCTGAGGCTCACACCTTGGCCGAACACACCGCCTTCATGAAATGTTTTGTACGCGGGTTGATTACCCCAAGCCTCTTCCGCCAGTTCTTGGCCAATCTCTACTTTGTTTACACTACTCTCGAAGCGGCCTTAGCCAGTGCTGCGGGCGATCGCCTGCGGGCGATGTACTTTCCCGAACTCAACCGCAGTGACCAACTGGCCGAAGACTTAGCCTTCTACTACGGCGACAATTGGCGCGATCAGATTACCCCCCTTACAGCCACTCGCGTTTACCTCAGTCGTATTCATGACCTCGCCCAAAGTGATCCTCTGTTGCTCATTGCCCATTCCTACACCCGCTATATGGGGGATCTGTCCGGGGGACAAGCCCTGAGCAAAATTGTCCGTTCCCAGTTAGCGCTCCCCGAAGGCAAAGGCACCGCCTTTTATGAGTTTCCAGCACTGCCGACCCCGGAAGACAAGAAAGCCTTTAAGCAGCGGTATCGCGAAACCTTGGATAGTCTTGGCCTCGACGAAGACGCGATCGCCCGCATTGTCAAGGAAGCTAACTTTGCCTTTGCCCTCAACTGCAACCTGATGCACGCCCTTGAGTCGGAGTTAAAAGCCACCATTGGCGATCAGATGTGGCAGTCCGTGGTGATCGAGAATCAGCCCCGTCGGCGGGAGCACCCCCGTCCTGAAGCCGTTGCCGTTTAGGGCCCACTGTTGATCTTGTTAGGAGCTTGCAAACATCCATGAGTGTGGTTCAGCCAATCCAGTTTGATGGGGCACTGCTGCAAAAATACGATCGCCCCTTGCCCCGCTATACCAGTTACCCCACGGCTGCCGAGTTTACTGCCGACTTTGATAGCCACTGTTTCCAGCGGGAACTCCTGCGGAGTAACGAAGAGCATTTGCCCCTCTCCCTCTACGTGCATATTCCCTTTTGCCAGAGCGCCTGCTATTTTTGCGGTTGCAACGTCATCGTCACCCAAAGCCAAACGATTGCCAAAACCTACTTGGATGCCTTGGCGGAGGAAATTGCCCAAGTGGCGGCACGGCTGGATCGCACTCGTCCTGTGATTCAAATGCATTGGGGCGGCGGTACCCCCAACTACCTCACCATTGAGCAAGTGGAATCACTGTGGCAGACGCTCACTCACCACTTTGAATTTGCCAACGATGCGGAAATTTCTATTGAAGTCAATCCCCGCTACATCAGCCGTGAGTACCTCTGTCGGCTGCGGGATCTGGGCTTCAATCGCATCAGCTTCGGCCTTCAGGACTTTGATCCCCAAGTGCAACTAGCGGTGAATCGCGTACAGCCTGAAGCATGGCTCTTTCAAGTGATGGATTGGATCCGCGCGGCCGAGTTTGAGAGTGTCAACATTGACCTTATCTATGGCCTGCCCTATCAAACTGTCGAATCCTTTGAAGCCACAATTGCCAAAACGCTGCGCCTTGACCCCGATCGCATTGCTGTCTTTAACTTTGCCTATTTGCCCAATCTCAAACCGATTCAAAAACGCATTGACCCGACAACGCTCCCCGATGGCACGACCAAGTTAGCCATTTTGCAGCGGGTGATTGAAACGCTGACCCGTCAGGGCTATCAGTACATCGGCATGGATCACTTTGCCAAGCCCACCGATGAGTTGGCGATCGCCCAAGAGGCGGGGACGCTGAAGCGCAACTTTCAGGGCTATACAACACTACCCACCGCAGATTTAATTGGCTTTGGCCTCACCTCGATCAGTATGTTGCAGGAGGCCTATGCCCAAAATCAGAAACACTTGGCCACCTACTTTAGTGAGGTTGCGGCGGGTCAACTGGCCACAGAACGCGGCATTCAACTGCACCGTGAGGATTTGCTGCGCCGCACAATCATCATGGAACTAATGTGCCAATTTACCCTCGACAAAGCGGCGATCGCCCGCCAGTTCAATCTCGATTTTGATACCCACTTTGCCCGCGAGTTAGCCGCGCTGCGGGAATTGGCGGCCGATGGCCTCATTCACTTGGGGCGCGATCGCTTAGAGGTCACCCCCGTAGGCCGACTCCTCATCCGCAATGTGGCTGCCGTCTTTGATACCTACCTGCAACAAAAATCTGGTAGGACATTTTCTAAGGCTATTTAGTCCCACATTACCTCTCCCATGTTCGGGGTGATCCAGAATCCCGAAATCTAAACTCGCGTCTAAACTCATAAACGGTGTTTGAGGAGTGCCTATGTCATCATCCTTGGAAGTGCAACCGCCGACTGCCCACCTCAATTGGGGTTTTGTCCTCTTTCTCGCAGCTGTCCATATCTTGGCCGGGGTTGCTTTCTTCTTTTTCTCTTGGTCTGCCTTGGCTGTCACCGTCTTTCTCCACTGGCTCTTTGGCAGTATCGGCATTTGCTTGGGATACCATCGCCTCTTGAGTCACCGCAGTTTTCAAGTGCCCCGGTGGTTGGAGTACATCATTGCTGTTCTGGGTGCCTTGGCCATGCAGGGAGGTCCCATTTTTTGGGTTGCCGGTCACCGCTTGCACCATGCTCACACCGAAGATGAAGTCAAAGATCCCTACTCAGCGCGGCGGGGCTTTTGGTGGAGCCATATGCTCTGGTTGGTCTATCCCCATCGCCAATTTTTTGATGCTGAGGAGTATGCTCGCTTTGCCCCGGATTTGACCCGAGATGCCTTTTACCGCTGGCTCGATCGCTACTTTTTGCTGCTGCAAGTGCCCGTTGCTTTGCTGCTCTATGGCCTAGGGGGTTGGTCGTGGCTGCTGTGGGGGATGTTTGTGCGGGCGGTCTTCCTCTGGCACAGCACTTGGTTTATCAACTCCGTGACCCACAAATGGGGCTACCGCCGCTTCGACACACCGGATAACTCCCGCAATCTCTGGTGGGCTGCGCTGCTTACCTATGGCGAAGGTTGGCACAACAACCACCATGCCTATCCCCACGTCGCCAAAGCCGGCTGGTACTGGTGGGAAGTGGATCCCACATGGTGGGTGATTCGCACGCTCCAAGGACTGGGTCTAGCTTCTAAGGTACAGTTGCCCCCGCCTACGGCATTGTCCTAATTGCCTCGGCTACGTTGGGCGATCGCCAGATTGCTCAGCCGATGGAGATCAACGCCCTCGGTGGTCATTAACTCTGTCCAGAGAGTCTTAATTTTGGTGTCATTCGGCTGCGCCTGCCGCAGTTTGACCAATCCATCGAGGGCATCATACCAAAGACCGTTGCTAGCCAGTAGATCATACCGTTGCAGGGGGCTAGCTTGGCGGAGTTGTTTTTCCAGTGCCTCTGGTAGAGCAACCCGTTGTACCCAGCCTTCGACAAAGCGAATTTGTGAGGGATCAGGGTCACTGGGGTTACAGATGAGACTGACAGTCCAGCGGTAATCCACCCCTTCCCGTAGGGGCGGCACGTCACCCGCCAACGTAATACTGTCTAGGCGCGGGCGATTCGCCATCGGAAACTGCCGCTTGTAAATTTGCACCTGCGTCCCATCGGCAAGGTTTTGAAAGAGGGCAAACTCTAGAGCTTGGTAATTATTGGCGGGTAAATACCAGTAAAACGTGGGGCGATTGGCTGCCGTCAAACCAATGTTACTTGCTGGCACCAGTGTCGTTAAATCAGGCTCATTCGCTGCGGTTTGTACTTTACAGACACCACGGGTGGCCACCCCCTCACGATTCCCTGGACGGGATAGGTTTTTGGGGGGCGTAAATCCCGCCCAACTGAGACCCGCATTGAGGATGAGTACGGCCAAGCTCCAAGGAACGAAATATCGCAGTGACGTGAAAATAGGGGGTTTCATAGGTCAATATCCTTACTGAAAAGCGGTAGCGGGAAGTGTTAGGGGGTCTTAGTCGTTCATCTTTGGTCATTTCCCTACCTGCCACACTACTACCATAGGAGTTGGGTGTGGGCTGCGGGGTGATAGCGCCAACGAAATGGTGATGATGTTCATCACGTACTGGTATTGCGCTGGCTCACAACCTGAGTAGCCTTTAGGACGAGGACAGCGCCTTGGCAGTTCCAAAGTGGTGCGGACATGATTTCAGCAGCAGGCATATGAGCAAAGAGCTATCTCTATACTGGAAAGTACCTATAAAATGCTGAGCGCTGTTCCCACTAGATTTTCTAAGTTTTTTGATTTAGTGGTATTGCGTGACTCCTCGCTGTGAACACTCTCTCCCTTAAGTGGTTTCTCTTGCCCCCCCTCAGTGTCGTGGCGGGTCTCAGCGTCTTTTTGGTGGGATCAGGGGGGCTGTCGGCAACCGCAGCAGAACGGATTATTTTTCGCTATGGCCCCTTCGAGCGATCGCTCTCCATTGCCGATTTAGAACGCTTTGCCGCCACTGGCCAAGCTTCCCTAGAACTCACTAGCTACCTACGATTATTGCCACCTGCCCACCGGCAGCAATTGCGATTGGCGTTGCAAGAACGACTGCGACTCTCCCCTGTCGCTGTTGCCCAACTGTTGTACTCCCCCCTCGGGCAAGAATTAATGGTGCAGGCGAGTCGGCTGCTTAAAACCCAAAGTCGCCAAGCAAATGCCCTTGCCCTGCGAGGGGCCCTGATTCTCGCTGCCACTGATCCCAAGGGTCTCACTGCGTTGAGTGTGATGCGCCACTACCCCTCACCCAGTATTCGCTTTGATCTTAAGGAAGGACTCGCAATTCTCCAAAACTTCCAGCATACAATCCGCGAAACAGAGACAATTCTGGATGTTGTCCGTCAACAGGCGATCGCAAATCAGACAGAATCTATCCCTGGAGGTGTGCAATCACTGCTCCAACCGGGGCTTTGGCGGTGGCTAGAGATGTCTTGGACAGCGGTGGATGAATCGCCTCGGCGGTTACAGTTGACGGGACATTCCCGCCCCATTGAAGCGGATCTCTATCTACCCATCGTGCCTGCAGGACAGCGGGTTCCAGTGGTCATTGTTTCCCATGGACTGGGGGCAAGCCGCTACAGCTATCGCTATTTGTGTCAACATCTGGCCTCCCACGGTTTTGCAGTGATTGCCCTTGAACACGTTGGTAGCTCGACTCGGCAGGTACTGTCCTTTCCCATGGGCTATGTCAGTCCAAGGATGGCAGCTCAAGAATTTTTGGATCGCCCCCTCGATGTCACGTTTGTCCTCAATCGTTTGAGCGCATTTCCTGAGCAACTCTACCCTTGGGCAGGGCGGCTAAACTTGGAGCGGGTGGCAATGATTGGTCAGTCCTTTGGCGGCTACACGGCTCTAGCCCTCGCGGGGGCACCGTTGGATTTTCAACAACTGCGGCGACATTGCACAAGAAGTGTCCTCGACTCGTTTAATGTGTCACTGCTGCTCCAATGCCAAGCGCAAGCGTTACCACCAAAGGTCTATTCCCTACAGGATCCCCGTGTGCAAGCGGTCATTGCTGTTAACCCGATTACCAGTGCGGTCTTTAGTCCTGAATCCTTGAGTCAGTTGAAAACCCCCGTTATGTTTGTGGCTGCCAGTAACGATACGATCGCCCCAGCGGTCGAGGAGCAAATTTATCCCTTTACGTGGCTGACGACGCCTGATCGCTACCTTGTCTTGATGGACAATGCGACCCATTTTTCGACAATTGGTGAGGCTGGTCAAAATGAAGCTGTCTTGCCTGTGCCAAAGGCACTCGTCGGTGCCATGCCCCCGCGATCGCGCACTTATTTGCAAGGATTGAGCTTGGCCTTTTTACGCTTGCACCTTCTAGGGGATGAACAGGCGCGGCAATGGCTGACACCGGCCGCAGCAATGGCGTTGAGTTCGCCCACCCATGGCCTGAACCTGACCCAATCCCTCGCCCCAGAACTGTTGGAAAGGGTACCGCAGGCAGTGAAGTAATGATCAACTCGACCATGAATGCTAAATCCCTGATGGTAGTGGGAACCACGTCCCATGCGGGTAAATCGCTCCTCACAGCGGTGATTTGTCGTTGGCTGGCGCAGCAGGGCTACCGTGTCACCCCCTTTAAGGGACAGAATATGGCTTTGAATGCCTACGTCACCCGTGAGGGCGGCGAAATTGGCTATGCCCAAGCAATGCAGGCCTGGGCGGCAGGGATAGAACCTGAAGTGGCAATGAATCCAATTCTCCTCAAGCCCCAAGGCAACATGACCTCTCAAGTGATTCTCAAGGGACAAGTGGCGGGGGTCACCCAAGCGGCAGACTACTATCGGGACTATTTTGAGCGGGGTTGGCAGGCAATTACCGAGGCCTTGGCGGATCTCCAACAACGGTTTGATTGGATTGTGTGTGAAGGCGCAGGGTCACCGGCAGAAATCAATCTCAAGCACCGCGATCTCACGAATATGCGGGTGGCCACCTATCTTGGAGCACCGACGATTCTTGTGGCGGATATTGATCGGGGCGGGGTGTTTGCCCACATTGTCGGGACATTGATGCTTCTTGACCCCGCTGAGCGATCGCTCATTCAGGGGATTGTGATTAATAAATTTCGCGGCCAGCGATCGCTCCTTGACAGTGGTGTGCAATGGCTAGAGGAGACCACGGGGGTACCGGTTTTAGGGGTGATTCCATGGCTGGAGCGCCACTATGCTGCCGAAGATTCCCTTGATCTATGGGACCCGCGTCCCCAACGCCAAGGAGCAGACTTGAAAATTACAGTCATTCGACTACCGCGTATTGCCAACTTCACCGATGTGGATCCCCTGCTGGCGGAACCCAGTGTCTCCCTTGAGTTTCTGGCCCCCCATCGTCCCTTGGGGCAACCCGATGCCGTGATCCTGCCGGGGACGAAAACGACGATTGCCGATCTCCACGTCCTACAGGAAACGGGAATGGCAAAGCAACTCCAAGCCTACGCTGCCCAAGGGGGAACCATTCTCGGCATTTGCGGCGGTTGGCAGATTTTGGGTGCTACCATCAGTGATCCTCTGGGATTAGAGGGCTGCCCTGGCACCTATGAAGGACTGGGACTCATGCCGCTGCACACGCAATTGGGGGTAAGCAAATGTACTCAGCAACAGCAAACCCAATCGCTGTATTTCCCCTGTCCTGAGCCGATCGTGGGCTATGAGATTCACCAAGGCCAAAGTGAATACACAGGTGATCTCGAAGGTTGGCAGCCCCTTTTTACTGCCTCAGAACTCGGCCTTGTTAATGCAGCGGGCACCCTTTGGGGCACCTATCTGCATGGGCTATTGGAAAATGGTGCTTGGCGCCGCTATTGGCTCAATAGGTTGCGATCGCGCCGCCAACTGCCCCCCCTACCCACAGCCATTCCCCACTACGCTGAGCAACGGTCTGTCGCACTGGATCAACTCACGGAAGCCGTGATGGCTCACCTGAACCTAGAGGGCATTTGTAAATTATGTTGATGTAAAAATTTCAAATTGTTAGCAATTGTCATCCCTTGCAAATGACTCCCCTAGACTGAGGAACGATGTGCTGATGATAAGGAGTGCAAAAGGACAATGACAGTGGCTGCTTCTTGGTCAGTGGGAATCTTAATTGTTTCAGCGATCGCCGCTCTGATTGGTTTAAGCTGGCTCTTGTACACGGCTTATCAAGAGGAAAAACAATTTCCCCTGCGGGAGTATTCCCCCCAAGAGGTCTATGGTGAAACCCTTTGGCGCATGATCTTTGTCTATTGGCTCGTCTATTGTGGTGCGCGGGGTCTGCAAATCGCTGTACCATTAGAAAACACCGATTTAGGTCAAATGTGCAACATCACCGCACTCTTGGCCTTTTTGCTCACCACCTCTTCGCTGCTTTGCTTACCGATGCACTATTGGCAGGCACGCCAGCGCCAGCAACAACTCAATTAAGTCTAATTCAGTCTCGGTTCTCTGCCTACACGGTTCAATGTGGTCTGACCTGCTCCAACAACTCCTCGATCGCCAAGCCCTGACGCAAGAGCAGGCCACCCAGTTAATGCAAGGATGGCTGGCAGCAGAAATTCCCGATGCCCTCTCCGGTGCCATTCTCACCGCATTGCAGTTCAAGGGGCTAACGGTTGAGGAACTCACGGGCATGGCCAATGTATTATTGGCTCAGTCCGCAGGTGCGCCCCTAAATTTAGCTGAACCCCTCATTGATACCTGCGGCACCGGGGGCGATCGCGCCGGTACCTTTAATATCTCCACAGCGGTTGCCTTTGTTGTAGCAGCAGCCGGCGTCAAAGTGGCCAAGCACGGCAATCGTTCAGTCTCTAGCCGCGTCGGTTCAGCGGATGTCCTTGAGTGCCTTGGGGTCAACCTTGCCCACGGCGATCCCGCCTTTTTACTCAAGGAGGTGGGGATTACGTTCCTCTTTGCCCCCGGTTGGCATCCCGCCATGAAAGCCGTCGCTCCCCTGCGCCGCACCCTGAAAATTCGCACCGTCTTTAATCTCCTCGGTCCTTTGGTGAATCCGCTCCGCCCCACGGGGCAGGTCATTGGTGTCTTTAGCGATCGCTATCTTGAAGCCATGGCCGGCGCCCTACAACGTCTCGGACGCCAACGCGGGATTGTCCTCTATGGTCGGGAAGGGGTGGATGAAGCTACCCTCGGCAATATGACGGATCTCGTGATGTTTAGCAGCCCTGAGGAGTCGCTGCGCCAAGAAGTCCTCGATCCCCAAGCCTTGGGACTCGCCAGTGCGCCCCTGAGGGCTCTGGCTGGGGGAGATGTCCAGACCAATGCCGAGATTCTTACCCAAGTTCTGCAGGGAAAAGGCACGACGGCTCAGCAGGAGGTGGTGGCGCTCAATGCAGCCTTAGCCCTCTACGTGGCAGCAGCAGTTCAAGATTGGTGGGAAGGCGTCGATCGGGCAAAGGCGATTCTGGCCAGTGGTGCGGCATGGGACAAGTTACAGGCATTGGTGACGCTCTCCAATGAGTCCTAGGGTGTCTGCCTATTTGCCGCCGTGGTGTGTCTTAGATCCCCTCTTGGATCAATGGTTACAGGAGGACATCGGTCGGGGCGATCGCACCACGCAAGCCCTGCATCTCCAAGATCGCCAAGGAAAAGCCCATATCCGTCTCAAAAGTCAGGGAGTGATTGCCGGTCTGCCCATTGTGGAGCGGGTGTTCCAACGCCTGACAGCAGCGGTAGTGTTTACCTACGAGCAGGCCGAGGGCACCCTTTGTGAGGCGCCGACAATTGTTGCTCGGATTGAAGCTCCCCTAGAAACCTTACTCCTGGGTGAACGGCTGGCTCTCAATTGCTTGATGCGCCTCAGTGGCATTGCCACCCTCACCCGTACCTATGCCCAGCAAATTGCTGACTTGCCGACGCAACTCGTGGATACCCGCAAAACAACGCCCGGACTGCGCCTGTTAGAAAAATATGCGGTGGCGGTGGGGGGCGGTGTCAACCATCGCTTTGGCCTTGACGATGCAATTATGATTAAGGACAACCACATTGTGGCAGCGGGGGGCATCACGGCTGCGGTTGAAAAAGTCCGCCAAGCCAGTCCCTTTCCCTTGGCCATTGAGGTGGAAACTGAGACGCTAGAGCAGGTGCGCGAAGCCCTCTCCTTGGGGGTAGAGGTGATCATGCTCGACAATATGCCGATTCCAGAGATGACCAAAGCGGTGGCGATAATCCGCGCCGCAGCCCCCCACACTAAAATTGAAGCCTCTGGCAATATCACCCTAGAAACCTTGCGAGCGGTGGCCTTGACAGGGGTGGACTACATTTCTACCAGTGCGATGATGACGCGATCGCCTTGGCTAGATTTTAGTTTGACGATTCTTTGAGTCTTTTTGAGAAAGTGAGCGCCTGTTTTCGGAGGTCGTGCCGTGTCGAAATCCCTAAGTCTACCTCGGTGGGTTCGCCTGAAACCTTGGGAGTTACTGGTGTGGCTGATTGCCCTTGTGATTGCCGTGCCCATTCTTGTCATTCTCAGTCAAGTCTTTGTTAATACGGGTAACACTTGGCAGCATTTGGTGACAACGGTTTTGCCCGACTACTTGTTGAACTCCCTCTGGTTGATGTTGGGGGTGGGGATAGGCGTCGTTGTGATTGGTGTCAGTACGGCATGGCTGGTCACCAACTGTCAATTTTGGGGCGTGCGCTGGTGGCAATGGCTGCTATTGACCCCTTTGGCGGCACCGGCCTATGTGTTGGCCTACACCTATACGGAGTTTTTTGCCTTTGAAGGTCCGATTCAGGCATGGCTGCGGGAACTAACGGGCTGGGGCTACGGTGACTATTGGTTTCCCAATATCCGCTCCCTAGGCGGGGCGATCGCCCTGCTCACCCTCGTTCTCTATCCCTATGTCTTTCTCTTGGCGCGGGTAGCCTTTTTGGAGCAGGCCACCTGTAGCTTAGAAGCCAGTCGTTCCCTTGGCTGTAGTCCTTGGCGCAGTTTTTGGACGGTGGCGTTGCCCCTTGCTCGGCCAGCGATCGCTGCGGGTACGAGCCTCGCCCTCATGGAAACCCTCAATGATTTTGGTACCGTTCAGTACTTTGGTGTTGATACCTTTACCGTCGGGATTTACCGCACTTGGTTTGGCATGGGCGATCGCGTGGCGGCGGCGCAGTTGGCCTCAGTTTTGGTGGTCATTGTTTTTGCCCTACTGCTAGTGGAAAAATGGTCTCGGGGCAAGGCACGCTATTATAATCGCGGTGGCGATCGCCCCATTCCCTATGTACTCAAAGGATGGCGAGCGGCTTTAGCTTGGCTCGTCTGTGCCCTACCGGTGTTCTTTGGTCTCCTACTCCCCGGCGGGTTGCTCCTCTACTTGGCCATCAGCTACCAACAACTGTACCTCAGCCGTGAATTTTTAGAACACGCCAGCCACAGCCTGATTTTGGCCACCCTCTCCGCAGTTTTAGCGGTGGGTATTGCCCTGCTGTTGGCCTATGGGCATCGCTTGCTGCCAACGGTTTGGGTGCGTTGGGGAACACAGATTGCGGCTATGGGCTATGCCATTCCCGGTACAGTGATTGCGGTGGGCATTCTCATGCCCTTGGGGTGGTTAGATAACGTCATTAATGATGTCACTGAGCACTTGTGGGGGGTGGCAGTGGGCTTGATTCTCAGTGGCACGATCACAGCCCTGATCTATGCCTACTTGGTACGCTTTTTGGCGGTTTCCTTGGGCAGTGTTGAGGCCAGCCTAGTGAAGATTCGTCCTTCCTTGGATGAGGTGGCGCGGACATTGGGGCGATCGCCCTGGAATATTCTGCGCACTGTTCACTTCCCGCTGATGGTGCCCGGCCTTTTCACCGCTGCCCTGATGGTCTTTGTCGATGTGATGAAGGAATTGCCGGCCACATTGGTGATTCGCCCCTTTAACTTTGATACCCTAGCAATACAGGTTTACCGCTTTGCCTCTGATGAGCGACTTCCCGAAGCCGCCTTAAGTGCTTTGGCCTTGGTGGTCGTGGGTCTCATCCCGGTCATTTGGCTGGGGCGGCACACCCGCTGGGCAGATTAGCGAGTTCGGTTTACCGTTTACCAATCTTCTTAATAATTCGTTACATTAGAAGCAACGTTCGCTAGGTGTGCCATGTACTTAGAATTTAAGGCCAGCCAATCTGTCCGCCTCAGTATTGAAACACCCACGGCTCCCTTGCAGCACTACCTGCGTCAACCCCGGCGGCTTGTCTATGCCCTTACTGATCCAACCCGAGTGGAATTTTTGGGCAGCGATTGCTTTCGCCTCAAGATGCGTCCCCTCAACTTTCTCATGGTCAGCTTGCAGCCCACTGTGGATTTGGCTGTTCATGCCAATAGCGATGGCTCTTTACAATTGCGCTCCCTCGGCTGTGAAATTCGCGGAGTCGACTACATCAATCGCCGCTTTCGCCTCGCCCTCGAAGGTTACTTGTCTCCCCAAGCGACGGCGAACGGTACGGATTTGATTGGTCTAGCTGACTTGCAGGTGGGGGTAGATATTCCGCCGCCTTTGGATCTGACACCGCGCCCGATTCTCGAAGCCACCGGCAATGGCTTACTCAAGAGTGTTCTGTTAACGATTAAACAGCGCCTCAGTCAACACCTTGTCGCCGATTACCAGCGCTGGCTCACGGAAGTGGAAACCAATGGCAGTGGCGACTGGCTCACGCCTGTCCCTGTCAGTTCCAGCTAAAACTTCACTACAAATAGACCTGCTTCATGCTCAGTAACTGCGCAAGGCCAAAGAGTCCCCGCTGGAAACCCCTTGCAGCCACACCAAGGGCCAAGGCATCCAAGCGCTCTAGTTGGGGGGGGCGATTGACAAAGATAAGGGGCGTTTGCACCTGCTGATAAAAGGCACGGCAGTCTTCGTAGCTGCTGGCAATAATCCCACTGGCGGCGCTGCCATACTGGTGAATCCAATGCACTGCAGCGGTGAGATCCTCTTCGTAGTGCCATGCTAAGCGTTGATCCAGATAGGGGAGTGGCCACTCACTGGCGTCCACAAGGGGAATTTCGGGATAGTTGCGGTGTAAGTGCTCATCCACCCCCTGCTTGTAGCCCGCTTGAGTGAGTTCATTGATGACGAATGCGAGATGGGAGGGATTGACATTACCGAGCACAATCACCTTTTCAATGGCAAGGGCGCGATCGGGATTGGCTTGGTGGCTGTGCTGAATACAGTTGAGGACACTCTCTGGCGATACTGAGCCATCCCAAACAAGATAGGTATTACCAAGGGAAAGAGCGACGAAGGGACAGCGAGCAGCAGCGCGCTGCTCGGCCACAAAGCGGGAGCGGCCATAGGCAAGGGCTAAATCAACGGCGGTGGGATCTGCAAGCCAACTGGCTGGACTCAAGGAGAGGGTTTGAATGGCGGCTTTGGGCAGACTGGTTTTACTGAGGACGGCCTCGATGAGACTCGCGATCGCCCCAGCAGTATAGCGGCTACTTTCACCACTCCAGAGCACAAGGGCATTTCCTGTTTTGAGAGCCATGCCCGCCAGCATCAAACTTAAAGTGGGTAGCCCTTCATAAACCAAGGCCACTACCCCTAGGGGAACGGCATACTGAAACCGATCGGGTCGCGTTGGCAATGGTTGCTGCCATGGATCTGGGGCATGGTAGAGGTGCTCGAGCCACTGGCGAATACGGTGCAAGCGCTCGTGGGTCAGCCGCAGCCAGCCAAGAACAATCTGAGACACTGCTAGATCGCGGCTGGATTCAAGATCGAGGGTATTTTGCTCCAATAGGAGGGGTTCTGCTGTTGCTAGCTCCTCAATCAATCGCTTAAGAACGTTCTGACGGAGGGCATAGCTAACTTGGCTGAGGTGTGTACTGGCGACCCGCGCCTCCCTTAGCGGCTCAGGCAACATGGCCGCAGCGCATTCAACGACGGGACAGGACAATCCAGACTAAAAATGCTGGTGTCAGTGCAATCAACAGGGAGGCAATAATCCATAGTAACCCTTCAGGTTTTAAGGACAATTGTAGAAGTAAGGGCAGCCAGAGGAGAATAGGCATCAATAAAAAAAAGCTCAGGCCAATCGCAAAATACCAATGGCTTTCTGAGAAGCCCCGCTGCAACTGATTCCACTGCCATCCTGTCCAATACCACGCTCGCTTGTAGGGATAGGTGGTGGCCAACTGCTCAATGGAAAAGCCATCGGGACGAACAACAAAAATTTGCTGACAGCGCCGACAGCCAAAGGCTTCCGTCAGGGCGATCGGCACCAACTCCCCTTGGCGACGACAGGGGCAGGGGTAACTTGCATCGAGATCCAGTTTGTGAGGTTTAATCGGAGCCACGGTGGCTGTCCAAAACGCAAACGACAGGAAATGATTCGATGGAGGGCGATCGCTCGCCTACTGATACAGCATACAAAGAGAATTCTGTTTTGCCTGTGACTTATACAATTTGTTAAAGATAGCCGCGACAGTGGGATATTTCGATTTTTCTGCAACGAGAGAATGTAGGCTAGGATACAGTTCTGCCGCACCCCCTCTTGAGCATGATTCCCCAAGACTTTCTCGACCAAATTAACCCCGATCGCTACATTGTTCCTGTGGGGGAGAAATTTCACTGGAAGGACTATGATCCTGCGGATACCGCTGGCCTCAAAAGCAAAGTCGAAGCCCAAGAACTCCTTGCCGCTGGGATTAAGAAGCTAGCCGCCTACCAAGATGTTCTCTATGCCCAGAATATCTATGCGCTGCTGATTATCTTCCAAGCGATGGATGCAGCGGGCAAAGACAGCACGATCAAACACGTCATGAGTGGCATTAACCCCCAAGGCTGTCAGGTCTATAGCTTTAAGGCACCCAGTGCCGAGGAGTTGGATCATGACTTTTTGTGGCGAGCGAATCGGGCATTGCCGGCGCGAGGCTGTATTGGTATTTTTAATCGCTCCTATTACGAAGAAGTTCTCGTGGTGCGGGTACACCCCGATTTGCTCAATCGCCAGCAACTTCCCCCCGAAACCAAGACCAAGCACATCTGGCAAGAGCGCTTTGAGGACATCAATCACTACGAACGTTACTTAACCCGCAATGGTATTCTCATCCTCAAGTTTTTCCTGAATATCTCCAAAGCAGAGCAGAAAAAACGCTTTTTGGAGCGCATAAGTCGCCCAGAAAAAAACTGGAAATTTTCCATTGATGACGTGCGCGATCGCGCCCACTGGGACGACTATCGAGACGCCTATGCCGATGTCTTTCGCTACACCAGTACCGAATGGGCACCGTGGCACATTATTCCCGCCAATCGCAAGTGGTTTGCCCGCCTCATGGTAGCTCACTTCATTTATCAAAAGTTGGCGAGTCTCAACCTGCACTACCCAATTGTCAGTGAAGTCCACAAGCAGCAACTCCTAGAGGCAAAAGCGCTGCTGGAAAATGAACCCGACGAGGATTAGGCACTACCATCACCTTGGGGCACGTCTTGCCAGAGGGGGGTGATCTCCCGCAGACTTTGGTAATCGCCATTGCCAAGAATCAAATGATCCAGCACTGGAATCCCCATAAGCTGTCCCGCTTGCAGAATTTGTTTGGTTAAGTCCAGATCCGCTTGACTGGGAGAGAGATTGCCTGAGGGATGGTTGTGGGCAATGATCAGGCGGCTTGCATTGCGGCGCACCGCTTCACGGAAAATTTCGCGGGGATGGGCAAGGGTTTCTGTGGCGGTTCCCACCGTAATGACATGAGACCCCAACAGGCGATGGCGCACATCCAGCAAGAGAACGGCAAAGCGTTCCGTCGGTTGCCACATGAGATCGGTACTGAGGACAGCAGCAGCAAGGGCTGGATTGTCAATAATTGTTTGCTCCCCCGGCCGTGACTGAAAGACCCGCTTCCCCAGTTCCACAGCAGCCAGAATTGTCGTGGCTTTGGCGGGGCCAACACCGGGGATGGCCATCAATTCCTCTGGGGTAATGTCGCGTAAAACGCTGACAGCATCGCTACTGTCACCACTGCGCTCCCCCAACTGTTTGAGGATGAATTGTCCTAGGCCGACGGCTGAGAGTTTACCAGCCCCTTGACCGGTGCCCAGTAAAATCGCCAACAGTTCTGCTGAACTTAGATAGCGCGCACCTTGGCTGAGCAGCTTTTCACGCGGGCGATCGCCGACGGGCAGATCAGCAACACGGAGCGAGTAGGACATGGCAGCAACGATCAAGGGAATTGCTAAAAAGCATATCAAGATTTGCGTGCGGCAGCGTTGGAACTGGCTTAGAGAAATTTGCAAGAAGTAGTTGACTTTTATTTGCAAGTAGTTCAAGCTAAAGAAAGCAAAGAAACCGTTTTTCTCTGTGCAGCCTCAATGAACTTATTGCGAATCCACTCCTGACTTTCCTAGGGGGCAGGTGATGGTTACCTGTTCACGATCGCCCGATTGCCCTTGAATATCCTATAAATCGAGGCTTGCAGATACTTTGATCATTATTAAGGAGTGAATAATGGCGAGATCGATCGCGGTCTGGCTGGGGCTGGCTTTGGCTTCTGCTTGGGGAATGTCAGCGGCGCTAGCTGCAAATCAATTGCAAGATAGACCCCCTACGAGCAATGTGGATGCTTTTGAGTTTCTTGATGATGAGTTGCAACAAGCCACTCATTCAGTAACATCACCCTTGCCAGTGGCACAAATGCCAGCGGTGGCAGACTTAGAGGCTCAAGCTCCCCGACTCCCTGCCCCCGAGCCGTCTTTGGGAATGCAGCGGACAATGCCGCAAGTGACCTCGGTGAATCAACTCTCGGATGTGCGCCCCACGGACTGGGCCTATCAAGCCTTGGCGTCACTGGTGGAGAAATATGGCTGTATTGCCGGTTATCCCGATGGCACCTTTCGCGGCAACCGAGCAGCGACACGTTTTGAAATGGCTGCGGCTTTAAATGCCTGCCTCGATGTGATTAGCGATCGCTTTGCGAGCAAGGAAGATTTGGCCACCCTTCAGCGGCTAGCGGAGGAGTTTAGTAGGGAATTAGACGTGATCAAGGGACGGGTAACGAATCTGGAAGGCCGCGTTGCCAACCTTGAGGCGACCCAATTTTCCACCACTACTAAACTACGCGCTTCAGCAATTTTTAGTGTGTCCGATGTCCTCACGGGCACCCGAGCCGTTACGGCTCCTGGTCGTGGGCCAACCATCGAAGATAATCCCGTTGCCACCTACCGCGCTCGGCTGAACTTCGACACCAGTTTCTATGGCAAAGATGTCCTGCGGGTGCGCATTCAGGCGGCCAATATGCCTAACTACGGAACCGTTACCGGTACCAACATGGCACGCCTCAGCTACGACACCAACACTGGAGGCCAATTCGCCATTGATGACCTCTACTACCGCACCCCTCTGACCAACCGCCTGTTCCTTGCCTTTGACGCCGCAGCAGGGAACTTTGATAAGAATGTCTTCACCTTTAACCCCCTCTTGCAGTCCGATGAAACGGGAGCCATTAGCCGGTTTGGTCGCTTTAACCCCCTCTATCGCTTCGGTGGCGGTAACAGTGCCGGTCTAACCCTGCGTTACACACTCCTCGAAAATAAAGAGCAAGGCACGAGCCTCATCCTCAATCTTGGCTATCAAGCACCGAATGCCAACAATCCCAACCGTAACACCCCGAATACCAATGGTTTGATCGGGGGAGCCTATGCAGCCCTTGCTCAATTGGATTGGCGACCGGTGAAGAACTTAGCCCTCGGATTGACCTACGTGCGCTCCTTTGGTACCAGTGTTGCCGGCGGCACCGGAAGCAATGGTTTTGCCGGATCCGCTGATAACCCAATTGGTAGTAATGCCAACGCAGCAGCTGATAACTTTGGCTTTCAGTTTACCTATCGCCCGATTCCGAAGTTCAATATCGCCGGTTGGGTCGGCTACTCCAATGTCTATCAAGGGCAAAACTTCATTGGATCCCGGCCAGAAGCGGAGGTTTTGAACTGGGCAGCCACTTTTGCGGTACCGGACATCTGGCGCAAGGGCGATGTTCTGGGTTTGATTGTCGGCCAACCCCCACAGACCATTAGCGTCCGCAATGTGATAGGTGCCCCCAACGCGACGTTTAACTCCTACCACATTGAGGGGTTATACCGCATTCCCATTTCGCGGAATCTCTCGATCACACCGGGGGTCATTGCTTTGGTCAACCCCAACAGCAATAGTAATAATGCCCCAATCGTCCTCGGCGTGGTACGGACAACCTTTAGCTTCTAGCGTATTGCATCTTCCCTGCCCAACGGGGCGGGGCTTGACTTTAATCTTTGGGGGGTTAGAGCACTCTAAAGAGGCATCTGCTAAGGTAGGGGTACACCCCTTTTCTGGGGCGCACAACACAAAATAATTGCTAAGGTTGTTGAGTACTCACTTGGGAGCATTGCCCTATGTCCGAAAAACAAGTTTCGCCACCAGAGTCTCCGACGCCCGAACCTGAAACAGAAGCCGTCAGTCCAGAAGAGGTCACCGAACCACCAGAGTCCCCGACGCCCGAACCTGAAACAGAAGCCGTCAGTCCAGAAGAAGTCACCGAAGCGGCAAAAGCTCTCATTGCCGCGCTGCAACGGTTTGCAACTGCTCAACTCAAAGCCCTACCGGCGGATGTCCAAAAAGCCCTTGAAACAGCGATCGCAGAGCTGAAGTCGAATGCTGATACTGTCTCCAGCCATGTCAAGGATTTTGAGGAGCGACTCAAGGCTGCGTGGGAGGTGCTAACGGCAAAGAAAGAGTTGCCCAGTGGTGGTGATGGCGAGTCCTAGTCCGTTATTGCTTGAGCAATTCCCTTGGCAGGAGACACTCCAGTGGCAACCCACACCCCAACAGCAGGAACAGTTCGAACGCTTCTATGGGGCAATCCTCGCAGCCAACCAAGGGATCAACTTGACGCGGATTACGGCAGTCACTGAGTTTTGGGAGAAGCACCTCTGGGATTCATTGCGGGGGATTTTGCCCTGGCTTCAGCCTACTGGGGGCACGCTGGGAGGCACCAAGATTCAACAGGTCATTGATATTGGCAGTGGCGGTGGTTTTCCGGGGGTACCGGTGGCGATCGCCCGCCCCGATTGGTCAGTGACGCTCCTTGAAGCAACCCAAAAGAAAGTCAAGTTTTTGCACTCTCTCCCTTCAACCGTTGGTTTAGCCA
This sequence comes from Thermosynechococcus sp. M98_K2018_005, assembly GCF_015295825.1. GTDB lineage: Bacteria > Cyanobacteriota > Cyanobacteriia > Thermosynechococcales > Thermosynechococcaceae > Thermosynechococcus. Next base: position 52,296 of record NZ_DVEH01000027.1, on the reverse strand, counting down.
ACATTCACCCGCAATGGGGACGGGCAGAAGCCCATGAGCGCCGGTATGATTTGGCCTTGATTCGAGCCGTCGGTGATGTCGCTCGTTGTTGTGCCTATGGCTTGCCCCTATTGCGATCGGGGGGCGTTTTAGTCCTGTACCGAGGCCAATGGAGCAACGAGGATACCCAGCATTTAGAGACCCTCTTGCCGCGGTACCGCAGTCAACGACTGGATCTTCAGGCATTCACGACCCCCTTGAGCCATGCCCAGCGCCACTGCGTTTACCTTCAGCGTCAGGCTTGAATCAGCGATCTTAATCCTCGTGGGAAGTCTTGATGTAAATAAATATGACAATTGATGGTTTGGAAGTTTCGCCATACACATTTAGGGGGGGATCGGCTATACACAAATAGAGAGCAAACCAAAAGATGTATTGATTGGTTGGGGCAATTTGGCAAGTCTCGGAGGAATACTGTCAATGTTTAGAGATAATAATACAGGTTTTACAAGCTGGCTCGCCGATCTCGTCAATGGAATGGGTCTGGCATGGTGGGTCAAGATAGAAACGAAAACCCCCCCCTGCACCTACTACTTTGGCCCTTTTCTGACGCTCATGGAGGCGGAAAAAGAGAAGGATGGCTACATTGAGGATTTGAAGGCTGAGGGCGCAGAGGGACTTGAGGTTAGTGTCGTGCGCTGCCGTCCTAAAGAGGTGACCATTGACGCCGAAAAAAAGACGCGGGTGCCCCTTAGTGTTGGCATGACGTAGGTTAAAATTTGAGTTGGTTCTAAAGCCCTTTATCCTATAGCATGGTGCCGTCTTAAAGTTTTTTTCTCAGTCTCTTCACTGGACGCCAACCCCAACAAGGCCATGTTCAGCGTTACCAAGGCGGATGGAATTCTCTGGGCGATCGCCTTTATTACGGGGTGCATTTTCAGTCTTTTTCAGTGGGGGTGGCTGGGGGTCTTGGTCGTGGGGGGAATCCTCTATGGGGGGCGTCGTTGGGGCGGCAAGATTCGGCTGCACCTGCCTTCGAGTCAAAGTTTTGCGATCGCCAGCGGGGTTGCCCTCTTGGCAGTGGCCTATGTGTGGCTGCGCACGCCCCAGCCGGGGGTGAATGACATCAGCAGGTTAGTGCCGCGTCTTGGGGCGTTGAATCTACCGCCAACGGTGCTCGTCGAGGGGCGTGTTGAAACCACACCACTACCTAATCGCGCTGGGCGACTACGCTTTTTCCTAGGAGTGGAGCGCTATCAAAATCTCAGTCAGGTATCTGCCCAAAGTGGGGTGCTGCAAGGGAGAGCCAGTGGCCGCCTCTATGTGACGCTGCCAGCCGAGGAAGGGGCAAAGCTACATCCCAGCCAACGGATCCAGATTTCGGGGCGGCTCTATCTGCCTCGTGGGGGGGGCAGTGAGTTTTTTCGTGCCTTTAACTTTCGGCAGCAACTTCAGTTGCAGCATACCTTTGCCGGCTTAGCAGGCAATAAGGTCACGATTTTGGATCGGGGATCGCCCTGGGGGCTGTGGGCACTGCGGCAGCGAATTGTCCAAGTCCATGCCCAAGGGTTGGGCGATCGCTATGGTGCTGTGGTCTCGGCAATGGTGTTAGGGAACCGCGCGGTAGCCATTCCCTTTGAGGTGCGCGACAGCTTTCGGCGGGTGGGGCTATCCCATGCCTTGGCGGCGTCGGGGTTTCATACGGCGATTCTGTTAGCGGTTGTCTTGGCGGTGGCGCGTTTGTTGCCGCAGCAGTGGCGCTATGGTTTGGGGGCTGGGGTCTTGGTGCTCTTTGCCTGTTTGAGTGGGTTTGCCCCCTCAGCAATTCGCGCTGTGTTGATGGGTTTGGCGGGGTTAGTGGCTTTAGTGAATGGCCAAAAGGGACAACCCCTCGTGATTCTGCTGGCGATCGCCACTGCCATGCTGATCTACAATCCCCTGTGGATTGAGGACATTGGCTTCCAGTTAAGCTTCCTAGCGACATTGGGTCTAATTGTCAGTGCTCAACCGATTAGCGATCGCCTCGATTGGTTGCCAGCGCCCCTGCGTAACCTTGTTGCGGTGCCCCTCGCCGCCACCCTTTGGGTACTTCCCCTCTCTTTAGCAATCTTCGGTATTTTTCCGGTGTATGGTCTGCTGGCCAATGTCGTTGCCAATTTGCCCCTGGTTTTCTTGACGGTTGGCGGCTTCATCAGTGCAATGGTCGGCCTCCTCATTCCGCCTGTGGGCTCGGCTCTTGCTTGGCTCCTCTACTACCCCACAGCCTTCCTCCTGTGGCTGATTCAAACCATCGGTCAGTGGCCGGGGGCAACGATCGCCCTCGGCAGTTTGGGTTGGTTCCAAGTTGTTGTTCTCTATGGCCTGATCGTCCTTGTGTGGCTGAGTCCTCGCTGGCGGCGCCGCTGGTTTTTGCTGTTTACCCTTGGTGTCACTCTTGTTCTAGTGCCCTTTATTCTGCGCCAAAACACCCTCTTTCAAGCTACGGTTCTTGCCAATACACAGGTTCCGACACTGGTGATTCAGCAACCAGCGGGGACAGTCGTCATTAATGGGGGGGATTCCCAAGGGCTAACGGCTTTCTTGGCTCAAGAGGGCATTAACCGCATTGATTGGGCGGTGGCCAGCGATCGCCAGTACCGTCAACAACAGGGCTGGCGCGACATTCATGGGATCACCCCAATTCGCCAGTTTACGGATGTGCCAACGGCCAAGAGTGATCCTGCCTACCGGGAAATGTTGACCACCCTCAAGGTGCCCCATCAATCGCTACCTCTGCGGCAACCCGTTCAACTGGGTCAGGTGAAAATTACTGTCCTGCGGGCGGATCCAGCTATCTTGACCTTGGAGATGGGCAATACCCAGTGGCTCTTTGTCAGTGATCCGAGTCGCGATGCCGCTCAAACCGATTGGCTGGCCGTGACGCCCGTGGAGCCACCGCAAGTTCTCTGGTGGTGGGGGCGCAAATTAACACCACGCCTCTTTGAGATTGTCAAGCCGCGCAGTGTCATTCTTAGTCGCAACGCCCTTGAGCCCGCGATCGCCAGCTACCTAAAGCAGAAACAAATTCCCTATTTTGTGGTTGGAGAAGTAGGAGAAGTGCGCTGGCAGGCCGATGGCTCCCTGAGGGCCAACGCTCCTCAAAACGATGGCTTGGTTTAGCTCTCACTTTGTCGCAAGCGTAAATGTGCGGTTGCCAATGTTTCTTGGAGTACCTGCTGAATGCGCTGCGAATCGGGGGTTTTGCCCCCCATCAGGTCGCCAAAATAGACACAGGCGGCTTCCCCCAAGGCCCAAGTATAGGCCGCCGCCCAAGAGGCAGAGAGCACCGCTCCCCAACCCGGAATAAATTTAATCAACTGTTGCCCCACCAACCGCGCCACAAATCCGCCACCAATTGTGGTCAAGATGCCCCCGGCTTGGGAAGGTGAAAGGGTCTGACCGTACAACTGCCCCAACAGCACCACCATCACCACCTGCACCCCCACAAGGAGTGGCATCGTGGCAAAGGGCAAAGGCACTGCCGCCAAGGTTCCCGCCATCACTGCAAAGGGGGCAATGTAACGCCGCCCCACTTGACGATAGAGGGGAGCCAATTGATCACTGAGATGGGATTGGGCGACTAACTGGTGAAGCAATTGGGCTTCTGCTTTGGGCAGCACCGCCTCTAGGGTTGCAGCAAGGGCCTCAAAGCCATAAAAAACAGGGGTGTAGCCGTCTTCCTCCAACGTAAAGTCAAGGGGAATGACGCGATCGCTAATGTCGGCAAAGCGTTCCTTCAGGCCGGCGATCGCCAAGTTAACCTCGGGAACCTCTGGGGGGTAGGGGGGATGATTTTCTTGATGCGGGGGATATAACTCGTGGAGACAGGTAATGGCCAAAATAAAGGGAATCTCTGGATGGGCTTTCTTAAGCGCCTTTGCCACTTGGTGCAGGCGATCGCCCGCAAAATCCGTTACCTTGACCGTCAAAATAATTACCCGCGCCCGTTGACTTTGCTGCAACAGGTGATCCAATTCCGCCACTACCTCAGCCGTTTGCTCTGGCGTTTCCCCCAAGCCCACCGTATCCGTGAAGGTGAGCAGTGGCAGTTCAGCCGTGGGATAGTCATAGCGCTGTGTTTGCCGAGTATGGGGACGAAACCCCGCCCCGACAATACTGGCATCGGCACCCGTCATTGCCCGCACAATCGAACTTTTCCCCGATTGGGGTTTGCCAATCAGCAAGACTTCCGTTGCCGGTAACTCCTGCCGTGCCCTAGCCAAGACCTCCGCCAGCGCCGTTGCATCCACCTGAAACCAGCGGCTCAGGAACTGCCCATAGGAGCCTAAGAATTTAGGCTTGGGTTTCTCCACAGGCGTCGTCACCGTAGCTGGGGGATTCGCGGTAGATCGCATCCAGTTGAGCACGGGCATCCTCCACACTGAGAGAGCGCATCACCAACAGGGGTTCATCAATCACGTGGCCATCGCTATCCAAGAGTTCGGGATGGGTCACCCGTGGCGGTGAAAGTTGCCGTTGTGATTCAATGCCGAGGGTCAACAAACTACGAATCAGATTAGCCATCGCCAGTAGTGCCAAGACCGTAAAGGCAACAATATAAATCAACTGCAACATGAAGAAAGCACCTCCGAGCCAAGCGCTGAGAATGGTTTAAGCGTCACAAGATTTGGATAAGCGATAGTGGTGGGCAACCTGCCAGCACTCCATCAAGAGCGTATGCCACTGCATGAGTACCTGTGTATCAACCCCCACTTGGCCGTCCGTTGCCCGAAAGAGGCTTTGGGTAGCAATCACATCGTTGAGAGCGGTCTCCACCCGTTCAAGGAGTGTCTGCTGTTCCGCCACGGTCAAGAAGGGAATCACTTCTGTCTGCAACAGCGATCGCGATCGCGTGAACCAGTACTGAAAATCTTCAAGTAGCGGCTCCAGCAAGACCTTAAGTAGTTGAGGTTCAGGTAAATTTGAGTGCAGCATAGGGATTGATGAGGGCGACCTACTTCTATCTTAAATCTTAAACTCGTTTACATATTGTTACACTGTTAATCTTTGACTGCATCTTTCCTCAGCGCGATCGTTTGGAAGGAATCGAAGAGACGGTGTACCCTAAAAAAAGACTCAAAAATACCAACCTTGTCCCCATTACACAGTGTGCATAGGTATGGACATCCGCGACTTTTTTGCCCAAAGTGCTGGCCGCTGGTTTTCCCAACGTACCAGTCATCACTTGGCCTTTAAGCAAACCGAGTCAGGCAAGTCTCAGTTAACCATTGAATTACTGTCTGTGGATGATCCTGCGGTCATTGCCCTGTGTCAGCAATATGAGATGGATCCCGCTTGGGCAGTGTGCGGTGCACGGGTCAGTTGGGACGGCACGATGGAATGGGACAGCGAGAAGCATGAAGGTTCAACGGTACTGGTGCCGATCATGGATCAGGGGTCGCGGATGGAAGGCAAGCTCCTGCGGGAAATGGGCTATGCCGAAAAAGCACCGGTTGCCGGTCGTTTCAGTATGGGCAGTGATGGTGCCCTGACATTAATTACCGAATATGAAACGATGTATTCCGAAGAGCGCCTTTGGTTTGCCAGCCCCAATCTACGCCTGCGCACCAGTATTCTCAAGCGCTTTGGTGGCTTTAGTATGGCCTCCTTCTGCTCAGAAATTCGCTTAGGAGTGACGCAACCCGCCAATTCCTGATGGTCTTTCTCCACGTTGCCATTAACGTCACGGATTTGGAGCGAGCTGCTGCCTTCTATGAAGGGTTGCTGGGTCTTAGCCCCGTTGATCGCCCCCTGAAATTTCCCGGCCGTTGGTATCAAATCGGTACGGTGCAAATTCATCTCATCCCAGCGGAGAAGGTGGTCGATCCCTGTCAAGATGAGCGGTGGGGACGTAACCCCCACTTTGCCCTTGGCGTAACTGATTTAGCCAGTCTCGAACAACGCCTAGCCACAGCCCAAATTCCGTTGCAGCGCAGTGCCTCAGGACGAGCCGCAATCTTTGTCGCGGATCCCGATGGCAATCTGATTGAACTCACTCAAGTGTCCTAGAGGACCAATTTGGCCGTTCCCAAGAACTGAATGCCCCTTGGCTCAATGGTAAAACGATAGGGCAGAATTTCTACCCCTTGGTTGTAGGCGGCGCGTAAGAGTTGTCCATAGGTGGGATCGGCACTGTCCCCCGGTGCAAAGCGATCGCAATCACCGCGATTGATGAAGTAGAGTATACACACACGAGTGTCTGGCTGAGTTTGCCGTAGCCATTGCAGTTCCCGCAGATGCTTTTGGCCTCGGGTGGTCACTGTATCAGGAAACAGGGCTAAGCTCCCTTGCGCCCAAGTGGTATTTTTCACTTCAACATAGGCAGGGGGCTGTTGGGGATGATCCGTCAAGTAAAAGTCAATGCGGCTACGCTCTTGACCATAGGCCACCTCTCGTTGCTGAGTGCCGTACCCAGCCAGTTCCGGTAGGATGCCTGCCGCCAATGCCGCAGCAATCACCCGGTTCGGGAGACTCGTATTTACCCCTACCCATGTGCCATCAACAAAAATCATTTCCCAGGTATAGGCCAGCTTGCGCTTGGGATCCGCATGGTAGGAGACCTGGACAGGGGCACCCACTTGGCAAATTCCTGTCATGGGCCCTGTATTCGGGCAGTGGGCTGTGATGCGATCGCCAGAGGTCAACTCAATCTCAGCAAAAAATCGCTGATAGCGCCGACAGAGAATTCCTGCTTGGAGCGGTGGATAGTGCCAACACAACGTGGGAGTCACAGGCGACCCGTAGAAAGCGCAAGTCTCTATTCTACCCCTAAAAGTAAAATGCCAGCCTCCCTCGGTGATATGGAAGCCAGCATTTTACGGAATATTAAAGGAGATTTAAGGTTAAGGTCTATATAGGCTGACCTCAATTGAATACCCTTATCATGGCATCACTTCTTGGCAGAGGCAGCTTTCCTAATCTTTTCTTTATATTTATGTTGCAAAGGTCTGATCTTTCGTTACATGTCTTAGGGTTTCGCAGTATTGTCTTGAAAACCCCCCTGTCTTCATCACAAGAAACGCCCCTAAATCCCGTAGTATTAAGATGTATGTCGCAAATCTTAAAAATTTCTGAGGTATGACCGCCGAAACCCCTGATGTTGCACCCTTAGATCGGTTTGAGTGCCGTGCCTGCGGCTACATCTATGAACCCTCGAAGGGAGACGAGAATCGCTCGATTCCGCCAGGGACAGCCTTTGCTGATCTCCCCGTGAACTGGCGGTGTCCAGTGTGCAGTGCTCCGAAAAAGCAATTTAGCAACATTGGACCTGTGGGATCTCCCTCAGGCTTCAAGGAAAATCTGAACTACGGCTTGGGTGTGAATCGCCTCACCCCCGGCCAAAAAAATATCCTCATTTTTGGTGGTCTTGCCCTTGCCGTTCTTTTTCTACTGAGTTTCTATAATGTTCGCTAAACAAATTGACACTTATTGGCAAAAAATGAAAGGCATCCAGTTCCTGCATTGGCTACTAGTGACCGTTGTCCTCTGGGTGAGCCTGAGTACCCCTGCCCTTGCCATCCCCGCCTTAGACTACAACCCTTGGGAAGCCATCCAACTACCAACAACCTCAACCATTCTCGATATGAGCTTTATTGACCGGAATCACGGTTGGTTGGTGGGTGCCAATGCCACACTGATGGAAACTCGCGACGGTGGTCAAACTTGGGAACCCCGCACGCTGGTTTTAGATAATCCCGACTATCGCTTCAACAGCGTTAGCTTCCAGGGGAACGAGGGCTGGATTGTCGGTGAGCCACCCATTCTGCTGCACACGACCGATGGTGGCCAATCTTGGAGTCAAATTCCCCTCAATCCCAAACTTCCCGGCTCACCCCGCCTGATCAAAGCCCTCGGCAATGGCGCTGCGGAAATGATGACCGATGTAGGCGCCATTTACCGTACCAAAGATAGTGGCAAAAACTGGCAAGCATTAGTCCAAGAAGCTATTGGGGTCATGCGCAACCTCAATCGTTCGCCCTCTGGTAAGTATGTGGCTGTCTCCTCGCGGGGGAGCTTTTATTCCACATGGGAACCGGGACAAATCGCTTGGGAACCCCACAATCGTACCACCTCGCGCCGTGTCCACAATATGGGCTTTACCCCCGATGGTCGGCTCTGGATGATTGTCAATGGCGGTAAAATTGCCTTCTCTGATCCAGACAATTCCGAAAATTGGGGAGAACTCCTGAGTCCCCTGCGTCGCAATAGCGTTGGCTTCCTCGATCTGGCCTACCGCACACCCAATGAAGTATGGCTGGCAGGGGGTGCTGGCGTACTGCTCTGTAGCCAAGATGGCGGCCAAACGTGGCAGCAGGATGTGGATGTAAAAAAAGTCCCCTCCAACTTTTATAAAATTCTTTTCTTTAGTCCCGATCAAGGGTTCATTATTGGCCAGAAGGGAATCTTGCTGCGGTATGTAACTGACTTGACGGCTGCTTCGGCGTAACTTAGAAAATAACTGTGGAGCATCTGGTAGAGTCTCGTTATGAACTCCAGCAGCACTTCATTCTCCCTCCATGAGGGTAGGGGTTTCTTGCGCAATATCTGGTACTATGGTCTGCCAGCTACTGACCTCAAGCCGCGTCAGTCTCAAGCCAAAGTACTCCTGGGGGAACCCATCCTATTTTGTCGTACCACCTCGGGTAAACCCTTTGCCCTGCGCAATCTTTGCCCCCACCGTGGTGTTCCCCTGCACTATGGTCGCTTTGATGGGGAAGAGGTGGAGTGCCCCTACCATGGTTGGCGCTTTAATGCCCACGGCCACTGTACGCTGATTCCCTCCCTCACCAGTGATAGTGATGTCGAGCTCAAGCATTTTGGTGTCTTGAGCTATCCGGTGCGGGAGGTGCAGGGTAATCTCTGGATTTTTTTTCCGGCTAATGAGCGCAATGTCAGCGACCCCGCTTTAGAAGTACCCTTAGTTCCCGGATTTAGTGCCGAGACCCAACCCCAATTCGTGCAGAAATTCATCTGTCGGGGACATCTTGACCAGGTGTTTATCAACCTTATGGATCCCTCCCATGCGCCCTTTATCCATAGGGCGTGGTGGTGGCGCACGCGGGGCAAACTCTTTGAGAAGGCAAAAACCTTTGATCCGTCGCCCTATGGCTTTACAATGCGCCGCCATCCCCTGCTGCGCAAATCTTGGGCGCACCGTATTTTAGGCGGTCACCCTGAGGTGGAAATTATCTATCGGCTGCCGGGGATTCGCATCGAAACGAATTATAGCGATCGCCACAAGTTTTGTGTGCTGATTACCCTCACCCCCATCAACGATCAGGAAACTGAACTGACTGCCACCTACTACTGGACCTTTCCGTGGCTCGCCCCCCTGAAACTCCTACTAGCTCCCTTAGCGCGGGAATTTCTGAACCAAGATTTGCGCATTGTGGCCAAGCAGAGCGAAGGCCTGAAGTACAATCCACCGTTGACCCTTATTAAGGAAGCAGATTACCAAGCCAAGTGGTACTACCAGGTTAAACGCGAGTACGAAAAAGCCACCCAAGAGGGACGGGAATTTGTCAACCCCCTGAAAACCCAAGTTCTGCGCTGGCGCTAAAGGCAGCAGCCCCTCTGGTAGGATCAGAGGGTTAGATCATTCACACCGGCTGTACCTATGCTCCTAGACCTATCGGGAAAACGCGCCCTTGTGACAGGCATTGCCAATAACCGCTCCATTGCTTGGGGGATTGCTCAACAGCTCCATGCAGCGGGTGCCGAACTGGCAGTGACATATCTTCCCGACGAGCGGGGAAAGCTGAAGCAAAAGGTTGAGGAACTCACAGCCCCCCTTGCTCCCAAGTTGCTCCTGCCGCTGGATGTGCAGCAACCTCAACAAATTGACGAGGCCTTTGCGGCGATTCAATCCACTTGGGGTGGCTTAGAGATTTTGATTCACTGTTTGGCCTTTGCCCAAAAAGAAGATCTCAGTGGTGACTTTTCCGCCATCTCCCTTGAAGGCTTTAATCTCGCTCTCGACATCAGTGCCTACTCCCTCATCTCTCTCAGCCGTGCCGCTAAACCATTGATGACCAACGGCGGGTCAATCATTACCCTGACCTATTTGGGGGGTGTGCGGGTGGTGCCGAACTACAATGTCATGGGGATTGCCAAGGCCGCCCTAGAAATGAATGTGCGCTACCTTGCGGCAGAACTGGGGCCTCGGAATATCCGTGTCAATGGTATTTCCGCTGGTCCGATTCGCACCTTAGCTTCCTCAGCAGTGGGGGGCATTCTCGACATGATTCACCATGTGGAAGCCACGGCGCCGCTGCGGCGCACGGTGACCCAAACAGAAGTGGGCAACACAGCAGCTTTTCTTGCCAGTGATCTAGCCAGTGGCATCACTGGTCAAATTCTCTATGTGGATTCGGGTTACTGCATCATGGGAATGTGAAGGCCATGCGCTAGAGTAGAGTCAACGAGTTATTGACGAGGCAAAGCATGGGTTTACTTGATCGTGTGGGCATGGTGATTCGCTCTAACCTCAATGCCCTAGTCAGTGCTGCCGAAGATCCAGAAAAAATTCTTGAGCAAACGATTATTGATATGAATGCCGACTTGGTAAAGTTACGCCAAGCGGTTGCTCAGGCCATTGCCGCCCAAAAACGACTCGAACAACAGTACACCCAAAATCTTAAGGATGCCCAGCAGTGGGAAGAGCGGGCACGCCTTGCCCTCAGTAGAGGAGATGAAGCACTGGCTCTCGAAGCCTTGAATCGCAAGAAAACTGCCGCAGATACTGCTGTCGCCCTTAAAGCCCAAGTGGATCAAATGGCGGTGCAGGTGAAAACCCTCAAGGACAACTTGACCGCTCTTGAAAGCAAAATTTCTGAGGCCAAAACGAAGAAGGAAATGCTCAAAGCGCGTGCCCGTGCAGCCAAGGCCTCAGAGCAGATTCATCAAGCGGTCAGCAAGGTGGGTACCTCCAATGCGATGGCGGCATTTGAACGCATGGAAGATAAAGTCCTACAAATGGAAGCCCGCTCTCAAGCGATCGCTGAACTGAGTGGCGATACTCTCGAAAGTAAATTCCAAGCGCTCCAAAGCGGCGCCAACAAACAAGATGTGGAATTTGAACTGCTAGAAATGAAGCGGCAGATGGGCTTGTTGCCCGATGCTCCCTCTGCGGGGACACTTCCCCAGACCTCCAGTGGCAGCAGTCAGTTAAATATTAATATCAACGTCTCTACTCCTGAAGTGCAGGACGCGCCACGCACCAGTGCATCGTCTCAGAGTAAATCTATTGATGACGATATGGCAGAACTCCGCCGCCTACTGGAGAGTTAACTTAAATGGGTCGCCTGGGATTCGAACCCAAGACCAATCGGTTAAAAGCCGAGTGCTCTACCGCTGAGCTAGCGACCCGCGCTGTTTCACAGCTTTTTTAGTATAGGGAAAACCCCCTTGAAAGACAAGGGGTTAGGGGGAAAGCCAGCGGGGAAATTCACAAAATTGTTCTCGGCTGAGGAGATGAATACGCGGATGTGCCTCGGCCTGGGCGCGATCGCCAGCGGTGGTGTAGCCCCATGTGGCCAAGAAGAGTTCTGTTTCCTCTAGTTCCGGTGTAGCCGCAACCTGTAGCAGTGCCCCAAGGCGATCCTCAACGAACCACAGGGGAGCACCATAGGTTGACTGAAGCGCTTCAAGAATCACAGACTTGGACTGCTGTTGCTCTTTACCATAGATGGCCTCTGGGGGAAAGGCGATGCCCGCTTGCTTCAGCAAATAGGTAACAAAGCGCTGCTCCTTGGTGGTGACAATGGCGAGGGGTTGTCCTTGGGCTTGCCAGCGTTGCAGAGCCGCCACAACACCCTCATAAAAGTCATGGAGCGCCAGCCAGCTTTGCCAGTCCGTTGCAATCCAGCGATCGCGCAGGCCGTCCACTCGTTCTCCCAAATCGGTGGCAGTGAGATGGTAGGTAGCAAGTAGGCAATCACGCACCTTTGGCCAGTTTTGGAGAATCTCTTGAGTAGGGGTGCCTTCAAGGATTGCCCGCAATAGGAGTGGCATCTCCCAACCCACCGTAATCACAGGGCGCAATTGACCAAATTGCCTTTCTAGTTCCTCTAGGGAAAGCACAAGGGGCTGATCAGGCCACACTTGCTGATATACCCGCCAACTGGTTCGAAAATATTCCCGTAGGCCATTGCAGAGGACGCCATCAAAGTCTAAGGCCAGTAATGAGGGTAATATTTGTGGCATTGCTGTCTAAAACCTAACTGGGGCGGGAGGATTCGAACCCCCGAATGGCGGGACCAAAACCCGCTGCCTTACCGCTTGGCGACACCCCATTGCATCGCTCTGTTAGCATAACAAGTTTGGCTTGGTTTGTTCAAGGGATGGACTGATTTTTTTTCGTGCCTAAATGCTGTAGTACAGGGGAAAGGACTTTGCCTCCCGTGGCTTAATAAAGACCTGCTGTTGCGGTTCAAGGCGCAGTTCGTCAAAGCGCTCTCGCGATAGGTGTGCCATCAATTCCTGCCCATCGTCTAGGCGCAGTTCTACCTGAATTTCCCAACCCAAGTGAATGATGCGGTGAATGCGAGCTGAGACGGTGTTACCATTGGGACTCGTTTCAATAATGATGTCGCGCGGGCGCAGAAAAATATCGCAGTGGGCAGCCGTGCCTTCACTTTGCTGGAAGACGCGGGAGCGTAAGACATTCACAGGGCCAATAAAACTCATCACAAAGGGGCTGGCGGGATGGTCGTAAATTTCAGCAGGGGTGCCCACCTGCTCCACTTGACCTTTGTTCATGACGACAATTTGATCCGCGACTTCCATCGCTTCCTCTTGATCATGGGTCACGAAGACCGTTGTCACATGGACATCATCGTGGAGGTGACGTAACCATGCTCGCAGTTCTTTGCGCACCTTGGCATCAAGGGCACCAAAGGGTTCATCCAGCAACAGCACCTTTGGTTCTACAGCAAGGGCACGGGCAAGAGCCACCCGCTGGCGTTGTCCCCCAGAGAGCTGAGAGGGGTAGCGATCGCCTAAGCCAGCCAACTGCACCAACTCGAGCAACTCCTCGACCCGAGCTTTGATCTTGGCACGGGGCACCTTGCGCAACTCTAGGCCAAAGGCGATATTTTGACGCACAGTCATGTGCTTAAAAAGGGCATAGTGCTGAAAGACGAAGCCAATATTACGCTCTTGGACACTTTGATAGGTGGCGTCCTTGCCCGTGAGCAGAATCCGGCCAGTGTCAGGCATTTCTAGACCCGCAATCAGTCGCAGTAAGGTTGATTTACCAGAACCCGAAGGCCCCAACAGCGCTACCAAAGAACCACTGGCAATATCCAAATCCACCTGCTTGACGGCTTGAAAGGAGCCAAAGGACTTAGAAACGTTTTCAATAGTGATGCCCATAGGACTGCCAGCAATACTCTAGTTTCTCTATAAGATTACCGTAGTTTTGAAGTCTTGTGTCTCTGCCCACAGGGCAAACGCATACTCAGATAGTGGCAAGGAGAGGAGCGAGGTAGTCAAAGCCACATCCGGCACCCAGTCCACTTGGTTTTCAATCCCCCAATGGCAACGCACCGCTGGCGTTTTTCTAACTCCACTCACTGTTCGCGATTGGTCTGTACTTCTAATCGCACAGCCTCAATTTTTGCGCCCATGGTGTTAAATTTCTCATCAACAGCCTTGAATTTTTGGTTAATGGTGGCCTCTATTACATTGAACTTTTCATCAATAGCCTTGAATCGTTCATTGAGAGTTGCTTCCATTGTGTTGAATTTTGCATCGAATTTGACTTCGATTGCATTGAGTCTTTCTTCAAACTTGGTCTCCATTGCTTGGAGCTTCTGATCGACGATGTTGAATTTCTGATCGGTTTAGGAAGGTTGTCTCATTGGCAGGAGTTAAGGGGCAAAGATAGGCCTGCACCAATGTCTGATAGAAGCCTAAGACGCGCTTATCTTTGAAGACAGCAGGAACACGGGCAAAGGCAGCACGGGAAATAATGGCATATTCAGGAATGGCAAATACGCTTGTGTCATTGGCTTGATACTGTGGCCAAAAGTAGGGAGTGAGGTGGGGAAGTTTCTGGAGAATCCGTTCAATTTCTGCTTGAGCAACAGCCATCGCCTTATCGGTTGTGGGAGCACCATTAAAGAAAATAGGCAAAGGAAGGGGCCCCCCTTCGCGGCGCAATGTGTGAATTTCGTTAAAAAGAAATTGGTGAATCACCTGAGCGGCATTGTTGAGGGAGGAGAGATCGGTGTGGCGGGTGGGAATCAAAACGGCGTCACTGGCATACACGGCGCTCTTACTTAAAAAGAGCCAAGCACTGGGGCAGTCAATGAGGATGTAGTCGTAGCGATCGCGCAAGGGGGCGAGGAGTTCCCGCAGGCGGGTAATGGGTGGATGTTGGGTTTGCATCGCCTGAATGAGGATGCTTTGCAGTTGCGGCGCAGCGGGAATGACATCAAAAATATGGGCAGACTTGATACTGCTGCTGGTGCGAATGCGCAGGTCAAAAGGTCGAATCGTAGCCGTAATCGGCTCCTCAGGGTTTTGCAGACAAGCCGCAAGGGTTGTACCTGTGGGGGTTAGCTCAAGGGCGCGGCTGAGATCCCCTTGGGGGTCGCAATCAACGAGCAAGACAGCGGCATCTGCCACAGCAAGGGTGGCGCCCAAGTTAATTGTGGTGGTGGTTTTGCCGACTCCCCCCTTGTGGTTATAGAGACAGAGGGTGGTGGCACGGGGGCGCGATCGCAAGCAGGTTTTGAGATCGTCGATAATGCTCTCAAGGCGATCGCCCGTCAGTTCATAGTTGGGCGTTACTGGATAGACCAAGTGGCCGTGGCGTTGAAAAAGCTGTAGATGGCGGGCATTTGTAATTAATCCCCAAGTGGTTCCTTGGCAATGGCAACCCCTGAGAAGTTGGCGGAGTTGTTGCAGAGCGCGGCTATGGTGCGCAGACCCATTCTCAAGGTTCAAGGCCACAGTTTGACTGGGGGTATTGCGGGAGCGACGGGCAGGGGGTTTAATCTCCACAATTAAATCGGGGTTAACTTGAATCTGAGAAAAAGGAGGCTGATGCTCCCGGGGAAAACGGGCTGCCACATCGGCAATGCCCATACCTGTGTCAAAAGAGGAGACACGATCGCGATCGCCAAAGCCCAACATACTCAGGAGCGGTTGCACAAAGTGCTGCTCAATAACGGCTTCAGAGGTTTCGTCACCGTGAATTTGTTGCCATTGCGATCGCAAGCGGGAAATATCCAACGTTAAGCACCACCCAGCCGTCTTGAATCTTTCAGAATAGGTTGGCCACCCCCGAGCGTCAAGATCGCGACGCTACCAAATCATTGTGGATCGGGCTTTCCAACGGCCTTGATCATTGGCTATGATAATAAATCTGCAAATCTTTCACATTCGTCCCCTTGGGTGTCCTCACCGGATGATGGACGGATGGTTGTTTAACCCATAGGAGTACAACTCAATGGCAGTTCTTAGCCTTGCCCAAATGCTAGAGGCAGGGGTTCACTTTGGTCACCAAGCCCGTCGCTGGAACCCCCGAATGGCACCCTACATCTTCACGGTTCGCAATGGGGTGCACATTATTGACCTCGTACAAACCGCCCAACTGTTGGATGAAGCCTACAACTACATCCGCAACGCCGCCGAAAAAGGCAAACGCTTTTTGTTTATTGGTACCAAGCGCCAAGCCGCCGGCATCGTCGAGCAGGAAGCGCTCCGCTGCGGTAGTTACTACGTCAACCAGCGCTGGCTGGGGGGGATGCTCACCAACTGGAATACCATCAAAACCCGTGTCGATCGCCTCAAAGAATTAGAAAGCATGGAGGAAAATGGCCTCATTGATCTGCGGCCAAAACAGGAGGCCTCAGCCCTACGGCGAGAACTGGCACGCTTGCAAAAATACCTTGGCGGGATCAAACAGATGCGGCGGCTGCCCGATGTCGCAATCATTGTTGATGTCAAGCGGGAGTACAACGCCGTTGCCGAGTGTCACAAATTGGGGGTTCCGATCGTGGCGCTGCTGGATACCAACTGTGACCCCAACCAAGTGGATATTCCCATCCCCGCTAACGATGATGCCATCCGTTCGATTAAGCTGATTGTGGGTAAACTAGCCGATGCCATTTACGAAGGCCGCCATGGTCAGTTGGACGAACCGGAAGCGGATCTCGCTGATGAGGACGACGATGGGATGACCGCCAGCGACGATGGTGATGCTGAAGCCCTAGATATTCCAGATGACTCTGATGCTTAATCCTTGAGGAACAGATCATGGCAGAGATTTCAGCCAAACTAGTCAAAGAACTGCGGGACAAGACCGGTGCCGGCATGATGGACTGCAAGAAAGCTTTGCAGGAGTCGAACGGCGATATGGAAGCCGCCATTGCTTGGTTGCGGCAAAAGGGTCTGGCCTCTGCCGGTAAAAAGGCGGGGCGCGTGACCAGTGAAGGTCTGGTGGATAGCTACATTCACACCGGCGGGCGCATTGGCGTGCTGGTGGAGGTGAACTGTGAGACCGACTTTGTGGCTCGCAACGAGAAATTCAAAGCCCTTGTCCAAGACATTGCCAAGCAAATTGCCGCTTGCCCCAATGTGGAGTTTGTCTCAGTGGATGATATTCCCGCTGAGTACAAGGAAAAAGAACGCCAGATTGCCCTTGGCTCCGATGCTCTGAAGGGGAAACCCCCGGAAGTCAAGGAGAAAATCGTTGCTGGCAAATTGGAGAAAACCCTCAAGGAGCTGTGCCTGCTCAACCAGCCCTTTATTCGCGATCAGTCCAAGACCGTTGAAGAGTTGGTCAAAGAGCACATTGCCGAACTAGGGGAAAATATCCAGATTCGTCGCTTCCAACGCTTTGTCCTCGGCGAGGGGATTGAGAAGCAAGAAACCAACCTTGCTGAAGAGGTGGCCGCTCAAACCCGAGCCATGAGTGCTGCCGCAAAAACTGCCGAAGCACCCGCAAAAGTGGCCGAAACCGCAACTCCTGAAGTGAGTGCCCCTGAGCCAGCAGCGGAAACGACAACTGATGAGCCAGCCCCAGAACCTGTCGCAGTTTCTGAGCAGACGGTGGAACCAGTAGCTGAGCCTGCTGCCGAAAGTCCTGAACCAGTAGCTGAACCTGCGGCTGAAAGCAAGGGATTTGGTGCCGCTGCCAAAAAGTCTGGTGGCAAGTCTCGCACCACCAAGAAGAAAAAATAATGTCCCTAGGCGTAGCCATGGGCTTGGAGAAAGTCGAGGTCAATTTCCACTGCGGTTGAGGCCTCTTGGGGCTGGAGAAACTTGCGGGTATATTTGCCCAACAGATCCGCCTCTAGGTTGACGCCATCGCCAACCCTAAGAAATTGTAACGTGGTTTCTGCGTAGGTATGGGGGATGACAGCAATGCTAAATTCATCCCCTTTTTCATTGCAATGGGCAACGGTGAGGCTAATGCCATTGATGGCAATACTGCCCTTGGGGATAATGTACGTCGCTACCGCTTCAGGAGCAGAGAAGGTGAATTCCCAACTGGTGCCTGTGGGGGCGATCGCCAGTACAGTACCGACACCATCCACATGACCGGTCACAAAATGCCCCCCCACCTTATCCCCGACTCGTAGGGCAGGTTCTAAGTTCACCATCGCTCCCGCTGCTGCTTTGGCCGCCAATGTGGTGCGTTGCAGCGTTTCTGGGGAGACACTGACCGTAAAACCCTTGGTATCAAAGGTTTCCACTGTGAGACAGACGCCCTCAACGGCAATACTATCGCCAATGGCCACGTCCTTAAGGAAAGGGGCATCGGTCGTAGTAATGGCTAACTGGGACTCGGAGCGTTGCTGGAGCACACCGATCGCCTGAATAATGCCAGTAAACATTGTTCCTCTAGCCTTTGAGTAAATACCTTTGATAAAACTTCAATTCTGCCTCAAGGGCGGTGGCGATCGTGCTGCTTTGGCGGAAGCCGTGCCCCTCTTCGGCAAAGGTGTAATACTCGACGGGAATGCCCTTGGCCTGAAGGGCAGCCACCATCTGTTCCGCTTGGCTGGGGGGAACGACCACATCCTTGAGCCCCTGAAAGAAAATCACTGGGCAGGTGAGGCGATCCGCATGGTAGAAGGGCGATCGCTGGCGGTAGAGGTCTGCCTCTGCGGGATAGGGGGCAATCAGTTGATCAAAATAATGGGCTTCAAAGGCATGGGTCTCCTTGAGCAGGCTAATGAGATCGCCAATGCCGTAGTAACTCGCCCCCACATGGAATACTTGCGTAAATGTCAAGGCACACAGGGTGGTATAGCCGCCGGCACTGCTGCCACGAATCCCCAAGCAATCGCCAGCCACTCGTCCTTGAGCTACCAAGTACTGCGCCCCTGCTCCACAGTCGGCCACATCCACCACTCCCCACTGTCCCCGCAGGGCATTGCGATAGGCACGACCATAGCCGGTACTGCCA
Source organism: Thermosynechococcus sp. M98_K2018_005 (assembly GCF_015295825.1). Taxonomy (GTDB): domain Bacteria; phylum Cyanobacteriota; class Cyanobacteriia; order Thermosynechococcales; family Thermosynechococcaceae; genus Thermosynechococcus. The sequence goes on along the minus strand of NZ_DVEH01000027.1, from coordinate 33,854 downwards.
CGATAGTTGACATCCAACACCGCAAAGCCACGACTTGTCCAAAACTGGATGCGCAAATCGAGACCTGTAGCACTGGCTGCCGTTGGCCCGCCATGACTTCTCACGATTAAGGGGGGGCGTGAGTCTGTCGGGGGTTGTACTTGGGGATTTTGGGGCGGGTAGAAAAAGCCGTAGGCGGTTGCACCCTCAGTTGTGGGAAATTCAATTACCTCGGGCTGCGAAACCCACTCAGGTGGCAAGGGACAAGCAATCGGTTGCAGCGGTGTGGTGGTGCCGTCATCCAGATTGAACTCAACAATATGGGGGGACAACAGGGGCGAACTGCCAATGAAGGCAACGGCGCGATCGCTGACGCGAATGAGGGAATGAATCTCAGTGTAGTCCGTCGGGACAGTTTGCCACTCACCCGTGGCGAGGGAAACCACTGCCAGCCGCCACAGCCCGCGATCGCTATAGGTTAAAACTGCTGTTTCAGCGTTCACAAGGGCATAGGTGGATTGACCAAAGACCCATAGGGGCACACCGGCATCATAGCTGGCCTGCCAAACGGGTTCATGGCGGCCATCACGGTAACGATAGAGATTCCACCAGCCAGAGCGATCGCTCACGTAGTAAAGGATCTCTCCCTGCCATTGGGGTTGCTGCACAGATTCCTCACTACTGCCAGCAATGCGGTAGGGGGTACCAAGGGAACCGTTACTACTGACCCTGGCTCCCCACAATTCACAGCCATCCCAAGGCATCTGCGGTGCTGACCATTGCAACCAGACAAAGGTATTGCCCTCTGGACTCAAGCGTGGCGCAGCATAAAAGCCAGCCCCAGCGATCAGGGAAGTCCGTTCCCCCGATAGGGAAATGGCAACAAGGGATTGCTGTGAGCTACCCTCTGGAAGATGCGCCTCTTCGACACACAGCAGGCGATCGCCCCAAGGATCGACGCAGCCATCGGCAAAGCGAGTATTCGCCGCTTGGTAGATGAGCTGAGGGCTGGGTTTCCCAAGGGCATAGATCCCCTGATCGGCATCATTGACAAAGTAAATCTGATCACCATCACACCAGTAGGCACCGCCGCCATACTCATTCACGCGCGATCGCGCACTCCAGGGGGCAGCCAAAAGTTCTTGCCCTTGACGCACCAACACCACTCGCCCCTTTTCTTGGGGACGCCGCTCTAACCACACTAGACCAAGGGGAGTGGAGCGCAATTCACTGAGACTGGTGGCCGCAGCACTGACGTCGGCGGCAGAGAGAATGGAAGGCCAGTGACCGTAGTCCAGACTCATTGGGGAATTTGCTCAAGCACCAACTTTTGCCGTTTCACTGGCTCCGGGATGCTAATGGGATACTTACCCGTAAAACAGGCAGAACAAAAGCGATCGCCCGTATCGTAGGTGGCGGCAATCATCCCCTGCCAACTGAGGTAACTCAGGGAATCCACACCAATCTGAGCGGCAATCTCAGCTACGGACTTGGTGGCGGCAATCAGTTGATCTTGGGTATCGGTATCAATGCCATAGAAGCAGGGGTGAGTGACCGGTGGCGAAGAAATACGCATGTGCACTTCCACAGCCCCGGCATCCCGCAGCGCCTTGACAATTTTGCGGCTAGTGGTGCCCCGCACAATCGAGTCATCCACAATCACCACCCGCTGTCCCATCAGCACATCCCGCAGCGGATTCAGCTTCATCCGAATTCCTGACTCCCGCATCGACTGGGTGGGCTGAATAAATGTGCGCCCCACATAGCGATTTTTAATCAAACCTTCGGCGTAGGGCACCCCCGTCGCTTGGGAAAAGCCAATGGCCGCTGGCACACCCGAATCGGGCACAGCAATCACCACATCGGCATCGGCGGGAGCTTCACTCCCCAACTGGTACCCCAAGCGCTGCCGGTAGCTATAGAGGCTCTCCCGCTGCATGACACTATCGGGACGGGCAAAGTAAATCATCTCAAAGATACACAGCTTGCGTTGCGACTCTGCCCATTGCACACTGTCAATGCCTTCAGCAGTAATGTGGACGAGTTCCCCCGGCTCCACATCGCGCAGATAGTCGGCACCAATAATATCAAGGGCGCAGGTCTCCGAAGCAAGGACATAGTGGGGTGTACCGTCTATCATTAGGCGGCCAATCACTAAGGGCCGAATGCCGTGGGCATCCCGCAGTCCAAACAATCCCGCTGGGGTACCCATGACTAGACTAAAAGCCCCTTGGCACTGTTGAGCCGCAGTAATCATCCCCGCTGACCAGGATTGGCCCGTGGCCACCGCTTGGGCGATCGCCCAGGCGATCAGTTCAGAATCTGTTGTACTCGCTAACACCGCCGTAGGGGCCTCACAGGCTAGGACTTGTTCGCGCAGAGCGTAGGTATTCACCAAGTTACCGTTGTGGGCTAAGGCCAAAGGCCCTAGGCGAGTTTCCACCACCACGGGTTGGGCGTTGACAATGCGACTAGAACCTGTGGTCGAGTAGCGGTTGTGGCCGACAGCCAAATCTCCCACTAGCCGTCCAAGAATCTCTTCGTCAAAGACTTGGGAGACCAAGCCCATATCCTTATAACAATGAACGGTGTCACCCGCAAATGTGGCAATTCCAGCCGATTCCTGACCTCGATGTTGTAAGGCATAGAGACCAAAGTAGGTAAGGCGAGCCACATCTGCCCCGGGGGCATAGACCCCAAACACACCACAGGCTTCTTCCGGCTTATCAGCAAATTGTTGTTCTGTCATTTAATCCAAATACTTCGGCAGGGGCGATCGCCACGCAAGAGCTAACTCTTCCATCGTAACCTTGATGAGCGGAGAATTGTCACAGGTGTCAATACACAGTTCTGTATATTCACCATTAACAACCCCTAGGCGTGTCCAAGCATTGGGCAGTTGCGCTTGCACATAGGCTTCCCACACCGTCTGTTCCGTTGGCGGCACAGAAACCAGAATGCGCGCCCCCCCTTCAGCAAACAGTAGCACATCCCACCGCGGATAGGTACCCGCTGGCAATTGAATCGTTGCCCCCCGTTGGCCACTGAGACAGCTTTCTGCCAAGGCCACGGCCAACCCCCCCTCACTGAGATCGTGGGCACTGGCAATCCACCCCTGCTGAATGCCATAGCGACACACCGCCTGCACTCGCTGCTCTAGGTCTAAATCAATTTGAGGCGGACGACCCGCCACAAGGCCATGGATCTGGGCAAGGTATTCCGACCCGCCCAGGCTCAGGCGCGGATCACTCAAGGGCGTGGTCAGAGGCAACCCCAATAGGTAAATGGCATCTCCGGGCGATCGCCAGCCCTGACCGACAACCCGCTGCACGTCGGGAATCAACCCCACCATCCCCACTACGGGGGTCGGATAAATGGGCTGTGGCTGGCCATTGCTATCAATCGTTTCGTTGTAGAGGGAGACATTACCACCAGTAACCGGCGTGTGTAGGGCACGACAAGCCTCGGCCAGACCCCCACAGGCATGGGCCAACTGCCAGTAACCTACGGGGGTTTCTGGACTGCCAAAGTTGAGGTTATCGGTAACGGCCAGAGGCTCTGCCCCAACACAACTAAGATTACGGGCAGCTTCGACCACGGCTGCTTTGCCCCCTTCGTAGGGATCCAGATACACATAGCGGCTGGGGCAATCCACGGTTGCCGCAATTCCTTTTGAGGTACCCCGCAGGCGAATTACCGCTGCATCGGCATCACCGGGAAAGACGAGGGTGTTGTTTTGCACCTCGTGATCGTACTGACGATAGACCCATGCCTTGGAAGCAATACTGGGGGTGGCAAGCAGGGTGAGCAAGATCTCCGAGGGCGATCGCGCCGGTAGCGCCAATTGATCCACTGACCATTGCCGCGCCTGTTGTACATAGGCTGGCGGCTCACTGGGGCACTGCCGCTCATAGAGGGGGGTATCTTCAGCAAGGGCACGGGCAGGCACCTCTGCGGCCACCTCGCCACGGTAAAGCACCCGCACTAGCGGCTCAGCAATGACCCGACCCACAACCACCGCCTGCAAGCCCCAACGATGGAAAATCTCAATCAATTCTGCCTCCCGCCCTTGGACTGCCACAAACAGCATCCGTTCTTGGGATTCCGAAAGCAGAAACTCGTAGGGCACCATCCCCTGTTCCCGTACGGGCACTTTGTCCAAGTCCAGTTCAATACCGACACCGCCTTTGGCAGCCATTTCCGAAGTCGAGCAGGTCAAGCCCGCTGCCCCCATGTCTTGGGCGGCCACCACTGCCCCAGTTTGAAAGGCTTCCAGACAGGCTTCAATAAGGCATTTTTCCATGAAGGGATCCCCCACTTGGACGGCGGGGCGATCACTCATTGATTCATCGGTGAGTTCGGTACTGGCAAAACTAGCCCCCCCCATGCCATCACGACCCGTTGTGGAGCCCACATACAGCACGGGATTGCCAATGCCACTCGCTCCCGACTTGACAATTTCTGGAGTTTCCATGAGGCCCAAGGCCATGACATTCACCAAGGGGTTACCGGCATAGCAAGGGTCAAAATAAACCTCGCCCCCCACCGTGGGCACACCGACACAGTTGCCATAGTGGGCAATACCCGCCACGACTCCTTTCACCAATTGTTGGGTTTTGGCTTCCTTGAGATCGCCAAAGCGCAAGGCGTTCAGCAGGGCAATGGGACGCGCCCCCATCGTGAAAATATCCCGTAGAATCCCCCCCACCCCAGTGGCTGCTCCCTGAAAGGGTTCAATGGCCGAGGGATGATTGTGGGACTCAATCTTAAAGGCAAGGCGCAAGCCATCCCCTAAGTCCACCACGCCGGCATTCTCACCGGGACCGACCAGTACCTGTGGCCCTTGGGTGGGAAACTGCTTGAGCAGGGGACGGGAGTTTTTGTAGCAGCAATGCTCTGACCACATCACCCCAAACATGCCCAATTCCGCGCGGTTGGGATGGCGACCAAGGCGGCGGACAATTTCGGTGTACTCTTGGGGTTTGAGGCCTTCAGCAGCAATCTCAGCCTCAGTGACGAGGGGCGTTTGGCTCATGGCGATGATTTAGGCTACGTTATCGATTATCGAGCCTAGCGGGAATTGGGGTACCAAAACATCCCCTTAATCCCCTCGGGATCCGGACGAAAACCCAACTGACGGTAAAAGTCCACAACATGGGGATCGGCAAAGAGGGTAATGTTGCTGATGTCCTCACTGCGCAGTTCTTTGATAATTTGCCGCATTAATTCTTTGCCCAGACCCCGCCCTTGAAATTCTGGATGCACCACCACATCCCAAATCGTGGCATTAAAGGCATGGTCAGAAGTGGCACGGGAAAAACCAATCAGACGACGATAGGCACCCCGCTGCTCCCACATCGAGATCACCAAAAAGCTATGCTGAATTGCCTTTTTTACCTTGCGAATGGGACGGCGCGACCAGCCCACAGCATCACAAAGTTCTTCGAGTTCATAGACATCAATATCTTTTTCTTTGCTAAAAATAATTTGGCTTTCGCTGCCATTGTCCCGCTCTACCTGAGAACCTAAACTAGGGGACGTCGTGGTGGCGCTGGCAGTCGGTTGCGAATTGAACAGCGATTTCCAGAAGCTCATGCAAGTATGCTGGAGATGGGGAAACGACCAAGTGTAACCCGGCCTAGGCTATAGTATAGCGACTCTCACCCATGGTTTCCGATTTTCAACTGCGTAACCTTGATGTCCTGAAGCGGTTTAACCGCTCCTTTCCGGACTTTTATGAGCAATTTGTTGGTCGTGATGTCCAACTGCAAAACCTCAAGTTGGGCTTTCAAATTCATCGGACAAATCAGGCGGTGATTCAGATTCATCCCGAAGGCGATCGCTCCGTTCTCCACTTTGCCCACCGCAATCACTCCTATCTGCTCAGTGATCTCTTTGGGGTGATGGCCGCCTACAAGCTAACGATTCACAATGTCTCGCTCTATGGCCATGTGCGACCACCGATGCTGGTGTTTGTCAAACTGGTGCTCTCAGAGCAGGGCAAACCCCTGACGAAAAAGCGCAGTGAAAGCGTGCGCCGTGCCCTCCAACAGACCCTCAGTGGTGAGTTTGCCGTTGAGGAAATGCTGGCAATGGAGTTTAACGTCAACGAAGGCCTGCCGCAAATTACCACCAGCTTTTATCAGGATCAGGTCTTTCATCTACCAGCACTCTTGGTGGAGTCGGCGAATCATCCCGCACTGCTTTACAAGGTGATGCATGCCATTTGGCAAGAGGAATTGCTGGTGGTGAATGTCAACTTTATGCTTTGGCGGGGGCGGGTGCGGCTGTTGCTCTATCTGCTAGGCCCCAATGGCAGTGTCATTCCCGACTATTTAGGCTCACGGATTGCTGCCAAAATCAAGGATCATTTAACAGGAAATACAGCCCTTTTCTGAGATAGGAGACACCTCGTGGCTTGCATCCTTTCGCGTCTGCTCTATCCTCGTGAAAAGATTTGGAGTTGGGATACCATAGGGGATGTTTGTCCCCTCGATGACAAGTCCAATGACGGCTGAACAACATCTCCACCTGTGGCGACCGGTGAACCTCAGCGATCGCATTCTGGCAGCAATTGATGTCGGGACAAACTCAATTCACATGGTGGTGGTGCAAATTCAGCCCAGTTTACCCAGCTTCAAAATCATTGCTACCGAAAAGGATATGGTACGGCTGGGGGAACGCTGCCAAATTACTGGGCAACTGACGGAAGAGGCCATGAATCGGGCGATCGCCACCCTGCGCCGCTGTCGCGAATTGGCCATGGGTCTCAAGGCGGAAGAAATTATTGGCGTCGCCACCAGTGCTGTGCGCGAAGCCCCCAATGGTCGCGAGTTTTTAGAGCGGGTCAAGGAAGAGACCGGCCTGACCATTGATCTGATTTCCGGCGAAGAGGAAGCGCGGCGCATCTACTTGGGGGTACTCTCGGGGCTAGAATTCAACGGCAAGCCCCACATTATCATTGACATTGGCGGTGGCTCCACAGAGTTAATCCTTGGTGATGGGCATGAACCCCGCTACCTCAGCAGTACCAAGGTGGGGGCAGTACGTCTGACAGATTTATTTGTCAAAAGCGATCCCATTAGCGATCAGGACTACGCAGCCCTGCGCGCCTACGTCCGGGGAATGTTGGATCGTGCCGTTGAAGATCTGCGGCAGCAACTCAGCCCCCATGAAAAACCGCAATTGGTGGGTACCTCAGGCACGATTGAGAGCCTGATGATGATTCACACTTGCGATCGCCTCGGTGCTTGCCCCCCCTCTCTACGGGGCTATGAACTGACGCTAGAGGACTTAAAGGCACTTGTGGCCAAATTGCGGCGACTAAACTTTAACCAGCGCTGTCAACTCTTGGGGATGTCGGAGCGGCGCGCAGAAATTATTGTTGCGGGGGCAGTGATTCTCGCTGAGGCCATGGAGATGCTGGGTCAACCCAGCCTGATTACCTGCGATCGCGCCCTGCGGGAAGGCATCATTGTGGACTGGATGCTCACCCACGGTCTGATTGAAGACCGCCTCCGCTATCAAAGCTCCGTCCGCCAGCGCAGTACCTACAGTTTGGCGCAAAAGTTCCATGTCAATCTTGCCAGCAGTGAACGGGTGGCCAATTTTGCCCTGACGCTATTTGATCGCACCCAAGGAATCCTCCACAACTGGACAGAAGTGGAACGGGAACTCCTTTGGGCAGCGGCAATCCTCCACAATGCTGGCCACTACGTCAGCCATTCCGCCCACCACAAACATTCCTACTACCTGGTGCGCCACGGTGGCTTACTGGGCTACACCGATACGGAAATTGAGATCATTGCCAACCTCTGTCGCTATCACCGCAAAAGCCCCCCCAAGAAAAAACATGAGAACTTCCGCCAATTGGTGGGACGGCGAGAACGGCAAGTTGTCGAGCAACTCAGTGCAATTCTACGGCTGGCTTCAGCCTTGGACCGGCGGCAAATCGGAGCTGTGGATCACATTACCTGTGAGTGGCGCGCTCCGCAGCGGGAATTTTGTGTGCAGGTGCAGCCGGCAGATCCTAGCGATCGCTGTGAGTTGGAAATTTGGAGTGTCAACTACAAAAAAGAACCCTTTGAAAACCAATTTGGCGTCAGTTTGAAGGTGGAATTAGTGCCCGCCAGCAGTACGGTTCTAGCTACAGCAGTGAATGACTGATTGAAGCGCCTTAGACTTTTTCCACTGGGGACTGACCCAGCAGCCCTTGGGGGCGCACAAGCAACACAAGAAAGAGAATCGCAAAGGCAGCAGCATCCCGAAACCCCGAAGCAGCGGCAGGCACCATTGCCTCCACCAATCCCAGAAAGAAACCCGCCAACATCGTCCCCGGTAAGCTCCCTAGGCCCCCCAGCACAATCACCGCTAGCCCCTTGAGGCCAAAGATCACCCCAAACTGTGGCCCCGTGATCCCAACACTCAAGGCGACGAGGGTACCAGCAACAGCAGCTAGAGCACTGCTGACAAAAAACGTTACTTGAATAATGCGATCGCTATCAATCCCCAGTAATGTCGCGGCAGTTGGATTTTCGGCCACCGCTTGCAATCCTTTCCCCATGCGCGTGCCTTTGACCCAATAGGTCAGGGCAATCATCAAGACCACGGCCACGACAAGGATGACAAATTGACTAGTGCGCAGGGCAATGTCCCCCAATCGCAGGGTGAGGGGCAATCCCCCCCAGAGTTGATCGGGATAGGTATAGACTTCGGCACCCACCAAATACTGGATCAGGTTGCTGAGGAGCACAGCCGCCCCAAGACTCGCCACCACGGTCAAGAGGGTATCGGTGCGCTGCTGCCGCAAGGGTCGAAAGACCGCCCAATCCATGCCAACCCCCAACAGGCCACAGCCAAGGGCACTCACAACTAAGGCCGGCACAAAGGGTAAGGCAACGGGAAGCTGTCCATTGGCCAACAGACCATTAAAGCCAAAGCGTCCTCCCAAGAGGGCATAGGTGAGATAAGCGCCAATGGCAAAAACAGCGCCGTGGGCAAAGTTGATGATGCCCAAAATTGAGAAGACAAGGGTATAACCGAGGGCAAAGATGGCATAAACACTTCCCGTGGCCAATCCATCTACAAGGACTTGCAGGGCGTTCGTTGCCACCTAAGCGCCTTCCACAAGGGCACGATAATCTGCTGCTGAGAGGAGCCCTGTCGGGGGGGTACTGACTTGCACCTTCACCAACCACCCCTTGCCGTAGGGATCGGCAGCAATGTGCTCGGGGTTGTCAATGACTGCTTGATTGACCTCAATCACGGTTCCTGCAAGGGGGGCATAGAGATCCTCAACGGCCTTAACCGACTCAATCGTGCCAAAGCGTTCGCCAGGTTCTAGGGCATCGCCAACAGCAGGCAACTCAACGAAGACAATATCCCCCAGTTGATCGACGGCAAAGGCACTAATGCCGAGGGTGGCCGTATCGCCCTCAAGGCGCAGGTACTCATGGCTGTCGAGATATTGCAGGTCGTCAGGGTAGGTGAGCGTCATAGCAGGTTCCAATCCGTCAGGGGCGATCGCTGGCACGGCCAAGGCGCACCGCCATTACAAAGGCTACTAAACCCAGGGGCACACTGAGCAGCAAGATCACGGTAGTTGGGATGGTTCCCAACTGGGCTTCTCCCGAACTGAGTTCAAAGACACAACCCACCGTGGCGATCGCTGCCACACAGGCCCCCAATAGGTATAGATAACTCTTGGCCACAGACAATGATCCTCAGGGTTAGGCAGCAATGGGACGCACGGCACTGGCGGTAAACCCATGCTCTTTGAGTTCGTGGCGCAGTAGCGCTTGGTTTTCGACGCGATCGACAAACATCACCCCCATCAGGTGATCAATTTCATGCTGGATCGCACGGGCAAGCAGCCCCCCCGCCATAATGACTTGGGGACGCCCCCACTCATCTTTGTAGGCCACCTCCACCATGGCTGGACGCCGCACCTCTAGGTACACCCCCGGAATACTCAGGCAGCCCTCTTGGCATACTTCAAGATCTTCACTGAAGTCCTTAATGACGGGGTTAATCATCACCAACGGCTCTGCTGCGGGGTCATCGGGATGAATGTCGATAACGAGAATTTGCTTATTGATGCCCACCTGTGGTGCCGCCAAGCCAATGCCATCAGCACTGTACATGGTTTGCAGCATTTTCCGCACAATATCGCGAATACTTTCATCAACTTTAGTGACCCGTTTGGCGGGTTGACGCAGCACGCGATCGCCCAAATAGTGCAATTGCAGGGGCGGATTTTTTAACTTTTTCTTTTCAACAGCCAGAGATGTAGCCATAGGACACGCCGACCTAACACAAAATAACAAAAGTTAATTACTTCCTAGCCTAACGAATTTTCAAGGCTCTAGGCTACTTTTCCGTCGAGGCACTGCTGACACTGGGCAAGAGGCGTTGTTGCTCCTCAAGGGCAGCTTTGTAGCGTTCCACATCCGCCTCAAGGTGGGCAATTTGCTCATCGCGGGCTTCCATTTCCACCCGAATTGTAAAGATGCGCTGCACCTGTACCCAGACGTTAAAGACCCAAGCAAAGACAGCACCCATGCCCATGGCCACAATCAGTTCAATGCACAATGGGGCTTGAATCACTTTCCCTTCAAAGAACTTAATACTAACGGGATCCGTATTTTGAATACTAAAGAGAACTAAGCCCAAACCAATGACAAATATCATTAAAAAGTTAAGTTGTTGCATAGGGCATCCTGTAACACATCTAATCATAGATAGGGATTATCGCATCGGGCATCTTGCCAGCGAGCAACAATACTTGGGCTAATCATACCACTGTGGCTAGTCCTCAATCACTGATTGACTGACTTCTACTGCTTGGACATCAATGGTGCCGGGGGGAGCCAATCGTTGAAACTGGCGATCGCGCACCATCAGGATTTCGCCGCAGGCGGGGCATTGGGTTTGGGTATTATTCAAACTGCTAAATTCAAAGCCACACACTGGGCAGGCCGCCGTCACCAGCTTCCAGCGAAACCACAGTTGCAACCCCGTAAAAAGGAGCACAGGGGTCAACATCAAGATGAAAAACAGCACCAGAAAGGATTGCACTAACCAGCCTAGCCCCAGTAGCCCCAGTAACCAAGTCACCAGCAACACACTGAACCAAAAACGTAGGGTGGGGGTTAGGGTAAATCTTAGGGACATTGGCCTCCCTCCAAGGGCATTGCCGCTATTCTAGCGTAGTTGCGGGTGTATCCTAAAAAGCAGGCGTCCTGTCCAGCTATGGTAATGCCCTATACCCTCCACGCCGAACGTACTCGCGTTGAAGTGATCCCAGAGCGCGGTGGCCTCATTAGTCGCTGGCAGTGGCAAGGTCATGAGCTGCTGTACCTAGATCGGGAGCGCTTTGCTAACCCGCAGTTAAGCGTGCGCGGCGGTATTCCGCTCCTTTTTCCGATTTGTGGCAATTTGCCCGAGGATACATTTCACTACTATGGCCAAACCTATCACCTCAAGCAGCATGGCTTTGCACGGGATTTGCCATGGCAGGTGTTAGATCAGCAGGAACATCTCTTGAAGCTAGGATTGCAAGATACGCCAGCCACGCGCCAAATGTATCCCTTTGCCTTTCATCTGACCTTAACCTACACCCTCGCTGCTGATGCCCTGGCGATCGCCCTTGAGGTAGCTAACCCCGGTGATACCCCCTTGCCCTTTAGCTTTGGCTTGCATCCCTACTTTGCCGTTGCTGACAAGCACCAACTGCAGTTTGACCTGCCAATCCATGCCATGGTGGATCAGAAAACGCAACAACCCCTCACCTTTAGCGGCACGTTTGACTGGGGTGCCGCAGAACTGGATTTGGCCTGTCGCCCCCTCACGGGTCAAGTGGCTCGCGTCTGTGATCTGCAACAACAGTACTGCCTGACGCTGCGCTACGATACAGCCTTTACCACCCTTGTTTTTTGGACTGTTCAGGGTAAACCCTACTACTGTCTAGAGCCTTGGACCGCTCCCCGCAATGCCTTGAATACGGGAGTAGATCGACTGCACGTGCCACCACAGAAGCACCTCACCCTTAGCGTCGAGATTGCTGTTGCCCCCCTTTAGGGAGAAAATAAGAAAGCTTTCACAGATGCGACCATGTACCCCGATTTTCAGACCTTTTGTCAGCTTGCCGAGCAGGGGAACTTCATCCCCATCTATCAGGAGTGGGTGGCGGATATGGATACGCCCGTGTCGGCTTGGTATCGGGTCTGTCGCGATCGCCCCTACAACTTTTTGCTGGAGTCTGTCGAGGGGGGTGAACAATTGGCTCGCTACAGCCTCCTCAGTTGTGATCCGCTATGGGTACTGGAAACGCGGGGCAACCAAACCACCCAAACCCATCGCGATGGCTCGGTCACCACATTTACCGGCAATCCCTTCACGATTTTGGCCAATTGCCTTGCGCCCTATCAGCCCGTAAAGCTGCCACAACTGCCGGGGGGCATTGGCGGTCTTTTTGGTTTTTGGGGCTATGAACTGATTCAGTGGATTGAACCACGGGTTCCCATTCATCCTGCTACCGAAAAGGATTTGCCTGACGGCGTGTGGATGCAGGTGGATCAAATCCTGATTTTTGATCAGGTGAAGCGGAAAATTTGGGCAGTGGTCTATGCTGATACCCGCAACACAGATTTGAAAACGGCCTATACCCACGCGGGCGATCGCCTAGAGCGGCTTTTGAGCAAACTCCAAACCCGTATTCCTGCTGAGGCCACCCAACTTCACTGGCAACCCAGTCGGCAGATCCCCAGCTACACCAGCAACATCACCCCTGAAGCCTTCTGTACCAATGTGGCGCGTGCCAAGGACTACATCCGCGCCGGCGACATTTTCCAAGTCGTTCTCTCCCAACGCCTCAGTGCCCCCTACAGCGGTGATCCCTTTGCCCTCTATCGCTCCTTGCGCCTGATTAACCCTTCTCCCTACATGGCCTACTTTCAATTTGGCACGTGGCAGATCATTGGCTCCAGCCCAGAAGTCATGGTCAAGGCGGAGCACCACCCTGAAAAAACTGGGTCTCTTCTTGCCACTGTGCGTCCCATTGCCGGTACTCGCAAGCGGGGGCACACCCATGCCGAAGATCAGCAACTTGCCGCAGAACTCCTCGCTGACACCAAAGAAGTCGCCGAACACGTCATGCTAGTTGATTTGGGGCGCAATGATTTGGGGCGGGTGTGTCGTCAAGGGAGTGTCACCGTTGAAGAGTTTATGGTGATTGAGCGCTACTCCCATGTCATGCACATTGTCAGTAATGTGGTGGGAGAGCTACTACCCAACAAAACGGCATGGGACTTACTTCAAGCCTGTTTCCCCGCTGGGACAGTGAGTGGTGCCCCCAAAATTCGGGCGATGGAGATTATTCATGAATTGGAGGGCTGCCGCCGTGGCCCCTACTCGGGTGCCTATGGTTACTATGACTTTGAAGGTCAGCTCAACACGGCCATTGCCATTCGCACAATGGTGGTGCAACCCCTTACTGACGACGAACATCTCATTCACGTGCAAGCGGGTGCTGGCATTGTAGCTGACTCCGATCCCCAACGGGAATACGAAGAAACCCTGAATAAAGCGCGGGGGGCGCTGGAGGCAATTTCTGCCTTGGTCATCAAACCTTAACCCTATCTTGAACCAAGGATTATCTCATCTTTACGTTTGCCCCCTAGCCTAGTCGACAGTGTTGGCCAACGTTACCCAGAACACAGGCACTGGGAATGTTGGAAAAACAACCAATCTCTTGGGCTTGCACCTAGGTATTGGTTGCTTGGCTTGAGGTTCTGCTGCCATGGCAAACGTCTCCACCGCTGCAGTTACTCCCCCTGTGGATGAGCGCTGGCGTTCCTTTGCTCGAGTCCACATCTTCAGCGCGGGTGAGAGCATCTGGATGGAGCCAGAGCGCATTTGGCTAGTGAGCCGGGGGGTTGTCCTCTTAAATCTTTTGCACCCCGATGGTGAAGAAGTGGTGGTGGGACTGGCTACACCTGGTACTGCTTTTGGTTTACCCTTAACCAGTTTAACGGCCTACCAAGCCAAGGCACTTTCCAAGGCAGAGCTAATGCTCTTTACCCTAATGGAAGTGGAATCCTCGCCTAACTTGACCCAAAGTCTTGTGCGCGGTCTGGCTCGTCGCCTGTCTCAAGCAGAAGGCCTCCTGGGAATTACCAGCCATCGCCGCATTGAGGATCGATTGCGCCATTTACTCCTCCTGTTGAAGCAAGAAATTGGTCAACCCCATCCCTTGGGCACACGCTACAGTGTCCGCCTCACCCATCAACAATTAGCAACAGCTATTGGTACGAGTCGGGTGACGATGACTCGCCTCTTGGGCAAGCTCAAAGAGGAGCAGTGGCTCACCTATGATCGCGATCGCCACATCATTCTCACCAACACCGCTGAGATTTCAGAGGGCACCCCCACCTGCATCAAGGCCCCCTAGAACAGGGGGGGAGCTTTCTAGTGTAAATTTTTGTAAATACTTGCATTCATAGTGGCAAAACTGTTAAATTAGATACAGAAATAAATCGTTCATCTTCGCTAGCGAACACCTGAAAACTGGGGTGAGCAGTGAAGACGGAAGTAGGGCAGTTGTCCCGAAGGAACGCGCCTCAGTTGACAAAAACCACCTAGTAGATAATGTGGGGCGATGACTATGAAAACCACACTGACCTATCGCGGCGTTCAATACGATTACGTTCCTCCGGCAGTACGCACCGAAGCAACCGATGTGGTGGCAAAATATCGGGGTTGGAATTACCACTGCACCCACGCAGTGAATCCCCCAGCCCAACCTGTACGGGATTTAATCTATCGCGGTGTTGCCTACCGTACGGGTCAAGCAGAAGCCGTGAATACGAAGGCAACTGCTGCTGCCAACACAGCCAAGGAAGTAAATATGCCAGCACTTGATCTCAATCAACTTTCGCGGGTCATTCTCACCCATCACCACCAAGTGATCAAAAACCGCGAACAATCCCTCCTCACGCGGATGATTGCCCAAATGGGATTACCTGCGGCCGCAGGCCACTATTGGAACCAAATTCAGGGCAAAATTAAGCCCCATATCTGGACAAGCTACGATCGCAGTCATGCCACAATGAGCTAGCGCACGGATGTAATTGTCCTCTCTCAAGAGTAATTTACAGTTAGCCTCGCATGGGTTGACCTCTCATGCGAGTTTTTATTGGACTCCGCTGTGGCGTTTTTGTCGGAGTTAACCAGTGCTTCTCATCAAAGTGAAGGTCGAATTCCGCTAAATCCTCTGGATCAATCAAATCTTGCTTCAGTGGCTCCTGAACGGGTTTGAACGAATGGAGTTGGGAAGTCCCCTTCGATTCCCCTGGATTCCCCCCCAGCGCCCTTTCGATGCGGCTGCTTTTTTGGAGGGCATTGGGGTTCACATATTGCAGGAAGAAGTTAACCGTTTCCTGTTTCACCCAGCCATTGAGGACAGCCAAGGCACCAAAGCGATAGCTAGTCTGCCATTGTTCTTTGAGAATTTGCTGAATTTGTTCCTCGGTCAACAAACCGGCCTTTTTGAGATAAAAACCAATGGGATGTTTTTCTTTATCTTGGATGAGCTTAGGCCATTCTTCGACAAAAAAATCAATGGTGCCCTGTGATAGCCAACCGTGGAGGGCAAGAATTTCCCCGAGGCGCAGGTGAGTGTAGATATCTTTCTCCCTCAAGGCCACTTGAAGCTGACCAAGGTTAATTAGGGCTGCTTTCAGCAGTAATTCGCCAATTTTCATGGTTACTCCTACTGGTAGAAAATTATTGAACTTTCGGCACCAAGGGGACATCAATCGATGAATTTTTAATGCCTACTTTCCTGAGGAAATGTGATCTACAACTCTTTTCACACGGATAGCACACATGAAAATCGCGAAAGTCTTTATAGGAGAGGATTTCATGCTTTATTCTAAGAAAAGAGCTGTACTGTTGACAATACCCCTAGAGATCGCTAAAGTTACCAGCAGTCCCAAATCGCAATAAATCTTAATACTTTGAATTTATCGATAATCAACGTGTATCTAACTTAACAATTAGTCACGGGCGATCGCGGGTTGAGGGAGCAAGACCTCGGTGCATCTGTATCTCTAGATACGAAAGCAGTGTTGGACTTCGTCAAGGTGGCTGCTCAAATGGGAACGGTGGGTCATGTGATCCGCCAAGGGGCGATCGCCAGCCAACAAAAACAAGCCCGTGCCCTCGAAGTCTTGACAGGGATGGCAGAGAATTTAGAGCACTATCGCCAAGCCATCGAAGCGTGGGGCGACTCCTTTCCCTTTCATACTGCTGAACCGGTTGAATCCCTCACCGCAAGGCATACTGTACCCTCCGCCCCAAGATCACACACGATTTTTGCCACCGATGGCTCGCAAATTGCCCCCAGTCACCACGAAATTGCCTACTGCTATTTGATTAATGTGGGACGGGTGGCGATCGCCTACGGTCAAGGGCAACGCCCCCATTTAGATAGCGTGCCGCAGTTGGTTTATGACCCCGATGAATTGGGGCGATCGCGCGGCTGGGGACTCACCATAGAAGACTGGTTACGCTACCGCCGCACCCAAGCGGAAATTCTTGCCCTTGTTGAACTCATTCAAACGCAAGACAAGAAAGCCCCCAGCTTAGCACTCGTGGATGGTTCACTGATTTTCTGGGCGTGGGAATCACTGCCGCCAATGGTGCGTGAGGAATTGTTGACGCCCATCTTAGCTGCTTGGGATGAATTGCGCGCGAAGCGAATTCCCTTGGTGGGCTATGTCAGCGCCTCTCGCAGTCATGAAACGGTCAATTTTCTGCGCTTGGGGGTTTGCCCCTACCCTGAACCCAACTGTGCCCTCCACTGTGGTCAAACAAGTCAGACTGGCCTCGAGGCAACTCGCGATCGCCCCCCTTGTCAAATCTTTGATCCGCTGCGGGATGTGCTCCTCTGGCAAGCGCACTTAGCACCGCAACAGTATAGCTCCCTCTGGCGTAGCCGCAGTCGCATTCTGGAACATTACGGTGAACATCAGATCTACGTTGCCTACCTCCACGGTGGCTCGGAAGTGGTGCGTTTGGAAGTCCCTCAATGGGTAGCGCAGGATGTAGACCTGTGGCAACAGGCAGTCGCGTTGACGGCAGCACAAATTGAAAAAGGCCGCGGTTACCCTGTGGCATTGGCAGAAGCCCACAATTTAGCCGTTGTGCGCGGCAGCGATCGCCAGCGCTTTTTTGCTTTACTGGAACGGGAACTGATTAAAGCAGGACAGTGGCATGTGGCTCCTTCCCCCAAAGAGCAACGCAAACGCCAAAGTATTGCCTAGGTGGCCGCTGTTCGTTGGTTTAGGCATCGCGGGGTGGGGAATGCAGTTGGCCCTACCGCCAGTAAGCGGGTGGTTCTTGGCCTTTGGGGGAATTGTGCCCCTGTGGTGGCAATGTCAGATTTTATCGCCCCTGTGGGCAGCGATCGCGGGGCTGTGTTGGGGATGGGGGTTCTACGGCAGTAGCTTGGTCTGGGTGTGGGATTTGCATCCCCTGACGTGGATCGGTATTGCCCCAGTCCCCAGTTGGCTAATCTCGCGGGGGATTTGGCTTTTCCTGAGCACTTGGGGGGCAGTCCTGAGCGGGAGTTGGGCCTTTTTGATGGCACGCTACGGTGTACGGCGATCTGCCCCTTGGCAACTCCTGTGGGGTGTGACCCTTTGGTGTGCCCTTGAGGCCCTTTGGAGCCATTCACCCCTATGGTGGACTAGTTTATCCCTGACCCAAAGCCCCACGGGACTCCTTCAACTGGGTCGTCTGGCGGGGCCCACCACGATTACGGCAGTCGTGATGACAGTGAATGGCTTGGTCACCCTCAGTCTGCAGCGGCAAAAGTGGGCAAGGGTCTGGCTTGCGATGACCCTCGCGGGGGCGATCGCCCTCAATGGGATTTTGGGCGCTAGTGTCATTGCCGATCAAGGGGAACCCCTACGGGTGGGGTTGATCCAAGGCAATATCCCGACACGGGAAAAGCTCACGCCAGAGGGTATCCGCCGCGCTTGGCAGGACTATCCCCGTGGCTATCGCCAACTGGTGGCTCTAGGGGTTGATGCCGTTTTGACCCCAGAGGGGGCACTGCCCATTCTCTGGCAGCCGCAGCAACTGAATCCGATCACGCAGGCAGTGCGGCAGGCGGGGGTGCCCCTGTGGTTAGGAACCTTTATGGAGACGGCGGGGGGACATCATCAGGTGCTCCTGACCCTTGATGGTAACGGTGAGATTTACAGTCACTATGACAAAGTCAATCTTGTCCTATTGGGGGAATATATTCCCGATTGGCTGGCGGGGGTGGTGCAGCGGTTATCCACATTGCAATCGCGCCTGATTCCAGGAGACC
This sequence comes from Thermosynechococcus sp. M98_K2018_005, assembly GCF_015295825.1. GTDB lineage: Bacteria > Cyanobacteriota > Cyanobacteriia > Thermosynechococcales > Thermosynechococcaceae > Thermosynechococcus. The sequence goes on along the minus strand of NZ_DVEH01000027.1, from coordinate 15,496 downwards.
CTGAGCAGGTCTTTACCACCCCTTGGGGCAATGCCGTTGTCTTGATTTGCTTTGAATCCGCCTTTTCCCACCGCAGTCGCTGGCAACTGGTTCATGGGGGGCAGTTTATCCTGAGTATTGCCAACAATGATCCCTACCGTCACCAACTGATGACCCAGCACCACGGCCATGATGTGTTGCGGGCCGTCGAAGGCGATCGCTGGCTGGTGCGCTCGACGAATACAGGTCTTTCCGCGGTGATTGCGCCTACGGGGGAAACCCTTTGGCTCTCAGATACCGACGAGTTTGTGATTCATGCAGCAACGATTTTGCGGCGACAGACCCAGACCCTCTACACTCACTATGGGGATTGGTTGCTCCCCCTCTTGCTGGGGATGCTTAGCTTATCCGTTCTTCGACAACGAGCGTCGCACTGACCCATTCACCGCGATCGCCATAGGTACGAATGAGGCGCTGCCGCTGCCCTTCTGCCCACAACCAGCCCACCTCAACAAAGAAGGGCTGACGAAAGGAGACTTGCAGCGGTGTAAGGCTAGAGGTGCCATCGGGTAGCAACACAAGCTGCTTGGGTTGATCCGTATCGCTAAAGAGAAGCCGTGAGCCAGTCATTGTGGCCGTTGTTTTCACCTCGTGGTCGGGGGTTTGCAGCAGTTGGTAGAGCCGATCGCCCTCGCGCCAAAGGCTCAGCTGGGTCGGGGTTTCCGTTGGCGATCGCCAGTCGGCATAGACGGTGTAGGCCGTACCGCGCCATTCCCCTAAGAGTTGATCCACGGTTAAGGGGGGACGTTCAACGGCATTACTGTGGGCACGAAACTCGCGAATCAGGGTCATGGATTGGAGGTGCTGATTTTTGTCAAAGAGTTGGACAAACCGCAGTCGGCGATCCCCCATGACAAAGCCATACTCGGCACCAAACTCCGCAAAGGGCGCCACCTGCAACGATCCCTTAGAAAAAGCCCCCGTCGGAAAAAAGACATTTTGGCGGCCAATGGTGGTATACTCCTGCACCGTTTCACTGGTGGGGGGCTGATCGAGACCATTGCCAAAGCGTCGCAGTTCAAAGCGCACCCGCTGACCGTCAGCAGTATCGGCAAGGATCAAAATCGAGGGCACTGATGTTCCCACTTCCCCCATCGGACTGACAGCCGTGAAGGAGCCATGCCATTCCCCAAGGTTTTTGCGAAAATTTTCCCAATTTGTTGTCATTGATTATCTTTGCCGCTGTGTGCCACCACCATCCTATAGAAAAATGAAGTACTGGAGATCTGGGCAATTGGGAACTGGCCGGCGATCGCCTGCGGTCAGAAAAAACTTTGATAGGATGGGGAGTGTCAGGGTGCTGACAAACGATCGCCATTGGGAGACCCGTGCATGACCACCGACCTCTTTGATTCAGGGGCTGGTCGCATTCTGATAGTCGATGATACCCCCGAAAATGTTGAAGTTTTAACCACACTGCTCCAACTGGAAGGCTACGATGTGCGCGGTGCTATCAGTGGCCAAATGGCGCTCATGGGGATTGAGGCCGAACCCCCGGATGTCATTCTCTTGGACATCATGATGCCTGATATGAATGGCTACGAGGTCTGTCAAACCCTGAAGGAGAATCCCAAGACCAAGCATATCCCCATTATTTTCATTAGTGCCCTCGATGATGTCTTTGACAAGGTGAAGGCCTTTGAGATGGGTGGCGCCGACTACATCACCAAACCCTTTCAGCAGGCGGAGGTGCTGGCACGGGTCAAGAATCAGTTGACGATTGCCCTCCTACAGCGGAAGCTGCGGCAAAAAAATGCCCTGTTGCAAAAGCAAAACCAGCAGTTACAGGAAATCGCTGAGGAGCGGCGTGACTTGGTCTCCTCACTGCAAGCGGCGCAAGAACAGTATCGGCAAATGTTTGAGGAAGCCGTGGTCGGGATTTACCAAAGTTCGCCAGAGGGGGTTTACTTCAAAGTTAACAATGCCTTGGCACGCATCTATGGCTATGCCGATGCCGAAGATTGGCTAGCAGATATTGAGCACCATAATCATCGTCCCTACGTGGATGACAGCTCTTGGGGAAAATTCCAACAGCAAATTGAAACTTGTGGCTTTGTGCGCAACTTGGTTTCTAAAGTGTATCGGGCTGACCAAACGATCACGACCATTTGCGAATGCGCCCGCCCTGTCAAAAGTGAGGACGGTCAACTTTTATACTACGAAGGGTTTGTCTTTGAACTGCCCACCCGCAATCCATGAAACAAACGCTGAGCGCCCTGTTGGGGGATGCAGCGGTTCACTCCCTTGCTGAATTGGGCGATCGCGCCCCCCACCTGCGTCCTTACCTTCCTGAGCATGCCCTGCTGGTGACTCCCCCCACCCCAGAAGCGGGGGCAGAAGTGATTGCCTATGCCCAGCGGGAAGGCTGGCGAGTATTGCCCATTGGCGCAGGCACCAAACTCAATTGGCTAGGGAACACCCCCAAGGCAGATATTTTTCTACGGACAACGGCGTGGCACAGGCTCATTGATCATGCCGCTGCCGATATGACTGTTACTACACAGGTGGGTATTCCCTTTCAACAACTCCAGCACCAGCTAGCACCCGCAGGACAATGGATTGCAGCGGATCCCCTCTTTCGGGAAACCGCTACCCTTGGGGGTTGCTTAGCCACCCAAAGCAATGGCAGCCTACGGCAGCGGTATGGGTCATGGCGCGATCAGGTATTGGGGGTCAAGTTCATTCGCAGCGATGGCCAAATCGTTAAAGCCGGGGGACGAGTGGTCAAAAATGTGGCTGGCTATGACTTGATGAAGCTGCTCATCGGTAGCTATGGCACGTTGGGAATTATGACGGAGGTGACGTTGCGGGTCTATCCCCTGCCCGATGCGGTGCAAATTTGGCAGTTGCGGGGCGCGGTTGCTGCCTTGGTCAAGGGGTTGGAGGGGATTTTCAGCAGTTCCCTAGCCCCTGCGCGGTGCGTCCTTCGCCTTGAGGGAACAGGGGCACTCTTACTGGAATTGGAGTTTCATACGCTGCGGGAAGTCTTGGCCTTGGGCACATTGGGCGATCGCCTGAGTGATATTGCCCAGACCCATGATCTGCAACTGGAACCCCAAGCCCCCCTAGGCATTACCCTCAACCCCACTCCCGATCAAGTGATTCTCAAAATCGGTGTGCCTTTGAGCGAGATGTTGCCCGCCCTCACCCAGCTTCAGCAGTTGGCAAGGGAATTGGCCTGCGAGTGCCGAGGCGAAATGAGTGCAGGGGTGGGTTACGCCTATCTCCACGGACAGGAGGCGCATCTCCGCCAACTCATTCTCAGGCTGCGCCAAGGGCTACCCCGGGGCTATGTCACCGTCTTAGCTGCACCCCTGAGCCTCAAGCAGCAACTGGCTCCCTGGGACTATCGCGGCAACGCCCTTGAATTGATGCGGAATCTTAAGCAACAATTGGATGCAACGGCTGTCTTTGGCACTGGTGTTTTTGTCGGCAATCTCTAGGCAGATTTCAATACTTACGAATGACTGCAACTGATCCTGTGGCTCGCCCGCCCGATCCACACCTGATTGATGCCTGTGTCCACTGCGGGTTTTGCCTCTCCACCTGTCCGAGTTATCGGGTGCTGGGCACGGAAATGGACTCCCCCCGTGGTCGTATCTATCTCATGGATGCCATTAATGAGGGGCAGGTACAACTGGCGGATGTCGTACAGCACTTTGATTCCTGCTTGGGTTGCTTGGCCTGCGTTACCACCTGTCCATCGGGAGTTGAGTACGATAAGTTGATTGCCGCCACCCGGGTTCAGGTGCAGCGTCATTATCAGCGTCCCGTGGGCGATCGCTGGTTGCGGCAGTTGATTTTCCAAACGTTGCCCTACCCCCAACGGCTGCGTGCGCTCCTGTGGCCGCTCTGGCTCTACCAAAAACTAGGCTTGGCCAATCTCGAAAAGCGGGTGGGACTGCTGAAACGGCTGCTGCCCAAGTCCCTTGCGGCCATGTATCAAATGCTGCCGCCCCTTTCAGCCGCAACCTTTCGCGATCGCTCCCCTGAAGTCGTCCCTGCCCAAGGGAAACAACGTGGCCGCGTGGGGGTGATTCTCGGCTGTGTCCAACGGCTCTTTTTGCCTGAAGTCAATGAAGCCACGATCTCCGTGTTAAGTGCCAATGGCTTTGAGGTGGTGCTGCCGCCGCAACAGGGATGCTGTGGTGCCCTGCCCCATCACCAAGGGGAAGAGGATCAGGCGCAAACCCTTGCTCGCCGGATGATTGATTGTTTTACTGCCGCTCATGTGGATGCGGTTTTAATCAATGCGTCGGGTTGTGGCCATACCCTCAAGGAGTACCATCACCTTTTGGCAACTGACCCTGACTATGGCGATCGCGCCCGTGACTTTGTGCAAAAAGTTGAGGATGTACAGGTCTTTTTGGTCAAACAGGGCTTGGTGACACCGCTTCACCCCTTGGGCGATCGCCCTCTGACCGTGGTCTATCAAGATGCCTGCCACATGATCCACGGTCAAAAAATTCGCCTTGAACCCCGTCAACTGCTGCGGCAAATTCCCCAAGTGCAACTGCGGGAACCCCTTGATGCAGCGCTGTGCTGTGGCAGTGCCGGGGTTTATAACATTCTTCAACCCGATGTCGCAGCCGAATTGGGACGCCAAAAGGTGCGCAACCTGCTGAATACTCGCCCTAATGTCATTGTCTCAGCCAATGTGGGTTGCACCGTGCAATTGCGGCAGTATCTCCAAGAGCAGAGCAGCCCCGTGCCCATTTACCACCCGATGCAACTGCTAGACTTGGCGATTCGTGGTGAGCAGTTGCCCTCTTAAGCGATATTCGGGGGGGCACTGAGGATTGCGCGCACCTGAGCCAACAACGATTCCCGCCCCACTTCCCAGCCCCGCTCACCATCCGCCTCAAGGATCATCAGGCTATCCACTGGCTCTGCGGCCAACAGTTGAAATAAGAGGGGAATAATTGGCATGGGCACTGGGATCACTTGTTCATCACAGGCCTCTTGAGCCATGGCTTGACTGCCGTAGGCGTGGATTACATTTTTTTGCTGGTGGGGAGGGTGCTGTTCCTCAAGGGTAATCACCTGCCACTGACCATCGCGGGTTTGCAGGACGTAGTAAACCGTTTGCCCGTAGCGCTGGGCTTCTTCATAGAGAATGGGGGCGATCGCCTGTACCGCCGCCACAGTCGCAGGGTCATCGGGGGCGTTGGCAATCAGTTCATCCACTTGGGTCAGTAAATCCACAACGCCTCCTTTGGTGGTTATAGAGAACTATTCCTTGGCCTCAAGGGCATCGAGATCAAGGGCGCGGGAGCCACCCGTCCCTAAAATCGTCAGCACTTTCCCCAGTTGATACCACACCAAAAGCGCGGTGGCGATCGTCAGCACAAAGGCAATGACCATACTCAGCCCTGCACCAAAGCCATAGGTCCACAATCCCGCCATCAGGAAGAGCCAGATGCCAATGGAAATCCCCAAGTAGGGCAACTGAAGTTGGGGGCCGCGCAATTGACTCAGAACGCGGGTGGAGCGACTGCGGTTCCATTCTTGAACGCTCTGCTTGAGGGTGGCTTCAAAGGCTTTACCACTGGTCAACCCCATAAAAATACCCGCCAGGAGCAAGACAATGGGTGGATCAAACACGGGATACTTCATCCTTCTTAAACACTCAGGGAGGTTGATAACCGCTGCCAACCCTTAACTGGCCACCACCAAGGAACTGCTCTCTTCTTCTTTACCCAGCGTGTGGGAGACAGAGGCCTTGAGGGCTTCCCATGCCACATCAATCAAAAAGAGCGGACGCAGATCAGACTTGACCAAATTCCAAAGGCGTTGCACCTCTTCGGTGTGGAGACGGTCATCTTCGGTTAACGCTAGCACAATTTGCCGCCGCAGGTACTGCCCCTCCTCAGAAAAGAGATACTGCAAGCCTAAGGTGGCCGTTGGCGCGAGGTTAAAGTGCTGATCCTGCCGAGCGATCGCAATCAGGTTTTCGAGGCGTTGCCACTGAAGACGACCATCCTTGAAGAGGATATCCAATAACCGTCGCCGCAGTTGGGGCGATTCTCCTTGGAGCAGACGCCGTGCCACATAGGGATAGCTGACATCGACGATGCGGAAGTTAGGGTTGAGACACAGGGCAATGCCCTCTTGGGTGACTAGAGAGCGAATGATCAGGGCAAACTTAGCGGGAACACGGAAGGGATAGGCATACATCAACTCGGAAAAGCGATCAGTGATCACTTTGAAGTTGAATTCCCGCACACTGGAGCCAATCACCTCCTCAAAGACCGACTCAAGGGCAGGGATAATCGGTGTAATATCCGTTTCTGGGGTCAGAAAGCCCAGTTTGACAAAGTCCGTCGCCAAGGCTGGATAGTCCTTGTTCACCAAATGAACGACGGCATCCACCAAGGATTCTTTAGTGCTCTCCTCCAGTTGATCCATCATGCCGAAGTCAATGTAGGCTATACGGCCATCGGGCATGGCGAAGAGATTCCCCGGATGTGGATCCGCATGGAAAAAGCCAAATTCCAAGAGTTGCCGCAGACCAGAAATGACGCCAACACGGATCAGCTCATCGGGATCGACGCCCGCCGCCACCATGCAATCCGTACGGGTGAGCTTAATGCCATGGATCCACTCCAGCGTGAGCACGTGCTCCGTGGTGTATTCCCAATAGATTTTCGGTACCTTAACCGTGGGATCATCGCGGAAGTTGGCAGCAAATTTCTCGGCATTGCGCCCTTCATTGAGGTAGTCAATTTCCTCGTAGAGCTTGCGGCCAAACTCATCCACAATGTCCCGCAAATCGTGGCAGAGGTTAATGGGTAGCCACGGCTTGACCCACTGCACCAAAAGGCGGATTAAGAAGAGATCGCGGGTAATCACGGGCAAGAGATTGGGACGCTGCACCTTGACGGCCACTTCTTTGCCACTGTGGAGTCTGGCTCGATAGACTTGGCCGAGACTCGCAGCGGCCACCGGTTGGGGTGAGAATTCGGCAAAAATATCCCCTAAGTTTAAGCGCAGATCCCGCTCAATAATGGCAATCGCAATCTCATTGGCAAAGGGGGGAAGTTTGTCCTGAAGGAGCGTCAGTTCTTCGAGGTAGTCAGGGCAAATCAAATCGGGGCGAGTGGAGAGAGCTTGACCAACTTTGATGAAGGTTGGGCCTAAACGGATCAGGAGTTTGCGCAGTTGCATTGCCCGCAGGGGACGCTGACTTTCCTGTTGACCTAGCCATTTGTCCCACTGCAACAACAGCCAGAATGTCAAGAAAGATACCGAAATGTTAATGAACCGCCAGATTACTTGCCAAGGGTGTCGCCAGTAGTAGCGGGCGATCGCCTCAGGATCGTAACGACGATGACCAGCACTAGGGACAGCAGAAACACGGGCAGTCACAGCTTTTTCACCTTATTCTCTGAAACCCAACTTACTACAACCCTCTCCCCTTGCCATGGGTGTTTCCACGGAGCCCTTTGGGGGACAACGTAAGCAACCATCGCAATTATGAGGATTTTGTTGATCCCTGCTGCTAGAGGAGCTGATCTTTTTGGGTTCGCTTAAATATAGTATAGAAAACTACACATAAGCCCTGCTAATTAATAAAATTCTTAACAAAAGTTTAAGGTTGGTGGTTCCAGCAATTAAGCCGTTGGTTGACTGAGGTACAGCCGCTCGACCTGAATTTCAGTAGGTTCGCTGGTGCGGATTTGCCGATAATGGTAGCGTAGGGCATCTTCTCATTCACACCCTTCCATGGCCAACAGAATCATTGCCACATCTGTTCTTGAGGAGTTGTTGGCGCGGTTGCCTCGCTTGCGATCGCAACTGTACTTCAAGACATCGCTGACGGCGCTTTCCCATGCAATGGAGGATCAGGTTTTGGCCAATGAGGATGCGCCGATTATTATTGCCTGCTTTCAGCGGGAACGTTTTTATCGCCAAGAAGCCCATCGCTACCAGCGCATTGCCACAAAGTCCCACCATGTTTACGTTTTGGCTGCTCCGGAAACCGAGTTTAAGAACTGCTCGGGAGACTATGAAACGGTTGCCTTTGATCCCGCCGATGCCCTCAGTCAAGAATGGCATTTGACGGTCTTGGGTAAAAATTACAGCACTTGCTTGGTCTGCCGCGAAGTCCAGCGATCGCCCGCTAATCGCTTAGATGTGTTGCCGCCGATGGATGCGGCGCGTCGTTTTGAGGGCATTTGGACCTTTGATCGGCAAGTGGCAGCCACAACGGCTGAAATCCTCCTGAACCGTATTCGGGAGTACCGCCCTGAACTGGAGGAGAAACTCAAGGAAGGTCTGGTATGGGTTGAGACCTATCGCCAAGTGGCGGGATGCAATAGCGATCCTGCCCCCTTTGCCGATCGCCTAGTGACCTATCTTCAGGCAGGCCAGTACAAGCAAATCAAGGCCTACCGCCAAATTGCCATTCAAGAGCGCAAGGAACGCCTCACCAATGCGATTACCACGGCGATTCGCAACTCCCTTAATCCCACAGAAATTCTCACTCGTGCAGTGGCAGAACTAGGGGAAGCCCTCAAGGGCGATCGCTGTCTCATTTATCGTTGCCGCAGTACCGATACGCGGGTGCGCATTGAACACGAGTACACCAGTGGTACCCTACCGCCATTGCAGTACCAGTATTGGCCCGTAAGTGAACACCCCTACACCCAGCAGGCACTGGCACATCAGCAGGTTATTCAGGTGGATGATGTGGCCGCTGATCCCCACTATGAGGCGACCCGTTTCAAGCCCCTCGATGCCGCCGGGGTCAAAGCCCTCCTACTGGCACCGGTTCTCTATCAGGGGCGGCTGTTGGGCATTGTTGAACTCCACCGAGGTGAACCGCTGCCGTGGCACGATATGGACGCAGAATTGGTGGAGGCGATCGCCACCCAAGTGGGGGTTGCCCTGATTCAGGCAGAGGCCTACGCAGATCTGGAGGAACTCAATGCGCAACTAGAGGCCTTAGATCGCACCCGCAGCAATTTAATTGCAATTACGGGTCATGAACTGCGCACGCCCCTTTCGACCATTCAAGTCTGCCTCGAAAGTCTAGCGAGTGAACCCGATATGGATCCAGAACTGCGGCAGATGATGTTGAGTACCGCTCTCACTGATGCTGAGCGCATGCGGAAACTGATTCAGGACTTCCTCACCCTCTCGCAGTTGGAAAGTGGCCGGGTGCAGTGGCGACCAGAACCTCTGCCCCTCCAAGAACTGGTGGATATGGCTCTCAGTAGTCTGCGCACCCCCAAGGATCAACTACCGACTATTCGCACGGTGTTGCCCAAGGAATTGCCCTTGATCCGAGCAGATGGCGAATGGCTAGTGGAGGTGCTCTCAAAGCTACTGGATAATGCCTGCAAGTTTACTGAGCAGTCGGGTCAGGTTTCCATTGTTGCCAAGCCTCGTCCCGATGGTCTATTGGAAGTGACGGTTGCCGATACTGGGCGCGGTATTGAGCCGGATCGCTTGGAAACGATTTTTGATCGCTTTTATCAGGAGGAGGGCGCACTGCGGCGCTCTACGGGTGGGACGGGCTTGGGTCTAGCGATCTGTCGCCAGATCATTACCAATTTGGGGGGGCAAATTTGGGCGGAGTCGGCGGGGCGCGATCGCGGCAGTGAGTTCCACTTTACGATTCCCATTGCTGAGCCTTTTTCTGGATAGGGGCTGCCAATCCCCCTAAGATAGACAACAACGAGTGGGCAGCCAGCCATGAGCCAATCTTTTGCCGATACCGCCATTGACATTTTGATTGACTTGGCCGAGCGGGGGGAAATTGACCCTTGGGATATTCAAGTGATTGAGGTCTTCGATCGCTGTTGGGTGGAGTTGGCACGGCGGGGGGAACCCAATCTCAGTGAAGCAGGGCAAGCCTTTTTGTATGCAGCGATGCTGGTACTCCTGAAGAGCGATCGCCTAGTGGCGGTTGCTGAATCTATTCCAGAGGAAACAGAATTCGCAGAGCCGTCAGAGATCAGTGAAAACCAGTCCGTTATGGTCTTGCCCCCTGCCCTAGAGCAGCATTTGCATCGTCGCCCCGTGGCTCCCCCCCAACAACGGCGCCGCGTCACCCTTGAGGAATTGATTGCCCACCTGAAAACCATGGCGGTTCAGAACGACCGTGCAAAGGTGCTGCGGCCGCATCAACCCCGGCGGCGGCGCCGTCCCACAACCCTCAAGGCAATTACCCAACTGGCTCACCAAGAAAACCTCACGGAGATAGCTAGCGAAGTAGAGAGCCTCCTCGGAGAAATGGCTCCTGAAGGGACATGGCTAGACTTCCAAGAGCTACTGCGGCGCAAACCCGATCCCGTGGGAGTCTTTTGGGCGCTGCTATTCCTCGCTGCCCAGTCTAAGGTGGATCTCCAACAAACAGATTTTTATCACCCCCTACAGGTGCGGACGTGTCTAGCTGAGGCGATGCCCCTAGAGGCCTAAGTTAACGTCCCTCGGGGAGAAACGAAAAGCCCAAGGGTTTTACCCGCAGGAGTGCCTCACTCAGGGCAGGATGGAGATACCCATTCGTGGCTAAAATCCGCCCTGATGTCAGTTGAAAAGGAGATTGATCGTAGGCCGTGACGATGCCCCCAGCTTCACGAACCAGAACCACACCAGCCGCCAAGTCCCAAGGGGAGAGACCCCGTTCCCAATAGCCATCAAGGCGACCACAGGCAATGTAGGCCAAGTCAATGGCTGCCGCGCCACCCCGCCGTACCCCTTGGCTGAGATGGGTCAGGTAGCAAAATTCCGCATAGTTGTTGTCCTCTGTTTCACGGCGATCGTAGGCAAAACCCGTAACCAAAAGGCTGTGACTCAGTTCTGCGGTGCTGGAAACACGGATGGGCTGGCGATCGCGGGTGGCACCGAGGCCTGTAGCAGCGCGAAACAGTTCGCGATGAAAGGGATCATAGACGACACCAATGTGGGGTTCTCCCTCTACTAAGAGAGCCACTGACACCGCACTAAAGGGGTATTGATGGGCATAGTTGGTTGTGCCATCCAGAGGATCAATTGCCCACAGGAATGGATTGTCCTTGAGTCCCGAAAGACCCGATTCCTCCGCTAGCACCGCATGGTCTGGACAGTGGCGATGAATCACATCCAGTACCGCCGCTTCTGACTGGCGATCGGCCACCGTGACGAGGTCACCAGAGCGCCCTTTTTCCTCAATCTCACTCAGTTTGCCCCAGTAGTGCTGAAGGACAGCGCCCCCGGCCAAGGCTGCCTCCGTGGCAATTTCTAAATAACGCTGCCGCTCATGCTCCGGCAGTGGGCAACTCACGGCTGACATGGCGCACTAGTCCTCATCGAGGGGTAGCCCCAATTGTACTCGCCCTTTGCCAAAGTAGCGGCCAAATTGCAGCTCATAGACTTCATCTTCATCTTGGGTTTCCACCTCAAGGTCAGAGCGGGCATAGCTGACACACAAGAGGGCATAGCCTTGGGCTTGCAGGGCTGGGGAGAGTCCCATGGCTTCGGGTTGATAGACATGGCCAGAGAGAATGCGCACCGCACAGGTGGTACAGGCACCGTTGCGACAGGAAAAGGGCAGCTCAAGGCCTTGGCTCTCAGCGTATTGCAGGATGTAGCGATCGCTCGGAACAGTAATTGTGTACGTCCGCGTGGGTGGATCCCCCGGCTTGAGGGGACGCACATGAATGGTCACCGTGTAGGTTTGTGGCGTGCTCATCGTTTCGCTATCTTACCGTGAAAAGGGCTGTTAAAGGCCTTCTTGCTTCGTCCCTTAGCTACAATACCGCAATCCCAACCTGCTAATGACAATGCTAGGGTAGGAGCGGTTCTATGACCCACCTTCATAGGGAGACCTAAAGTTATGAGTACCTTAGTGGTCATTGCGTTTGATGATGAGTACAAGGCGAACGAAGTATTAATCCAGCTATTAAAACTGCAGCGGGAGCATCTCATTGATCTGGAGGATGCTGCTGTTGTTGTACGCACTAAAGAGGGCAAGGTTAAAATCAACCAGACCCAAGATTTGACCCTCCAAGGCGCCCTTGGCGGTGGCGTTTGGGGGCTGTTAATTGGGCTATTGTTCTTCAATCCCCTCTTGGGCTGGGCTGCGGGTCTCGTGGCGGGGGCAATTTCCGGCAAACTGACCGATATTGGCATTGATGACAACTTCATCAAAGAATTGGGGCAAACTATTTCCCCCGGTAGCTCGGCCATTTTTACATTAGTGCGCCAAGCCACACCAGACAAGGTGATCGAGGAAATTGCTCCCTTTGGCGGCAAGGTCCTGCACACGTCTCTATCAAAAGAGGATGAGGCAAAGTTGCAGGAAGCTCTCAATCGAAGCAATGCCGCTTCCCAATCGCCTACCCCCAGCGAAGTGACAACCTCTGGTGAAACGACGAACAGTTAGTTTGTTGAGTTTGTCTTGAGTCTAGCTCTCGCTCTTAATTGATTAGGATAATTTTGAGAGGCTTGATCATTCCCGAGGGACAGCTGTTCTGGCTAAGGATGGAAGATGCTCAACGCTGCGAAAGCAAGTGGCGGATAAGGTTTCCTTAACTCTTATTTCAGAAGAGGGCTGTCAGCGAGCGTTGTGCTCACAGTTAGGGATGCCAATAGGGAGTGTTGGGGAGGGGGGAAACAGTGCAAGATCAAACTAAACCAACCGCAGTGATCGCCATCTTAAAACGCTTTGGCGGGCGATCGCTCCAACTCAATCGTCTAGTCCCCTTTGTCCACAAGCAGTGGCGTGCCTGCTTACCTTGGTTGCAACACTGGCAAGTGGCGGCCAGCCTCTCTCTCCTAACCTCGGTAGGGATTTCCGGGCTATCCCTGTGGCTGCTGCTGCGGCAACCGACGACTCCCGGCAATTGTGATTTTGTCCTTTGGCCTTTGGCATCGGCCTCCTTTCGCCTCTACTGCGCCCAACAGGCGGCGGAGCGACAGACCCTTGAAGATTTGCTCCATGCCATTGATCTCATTGATGACTTGCCCCGCGATCATCCCCTTGCCCCTGAGATTAGTCGTCGCTTAGAGGCGTGGTCAGATCAGGTTTTGGCCTTGGCAGACGTAGCCTTTCATGAGGGCCAATTAAATCGGGCGATCGCCTTTGCACGGCGGATTCCCCGGCATGTCCAAGCCTATACCAAGGTGGAAGAACGCATTCAGCGCTGGCAGGAAATTTGGCAAGAGGGGGAGAACATTTACCGGCGCGCCGAAGCCGCCTTAAAAAACCTCGAATGGCGAGAAGCTTTTCAAATCTCGCTCCAGTTGCAATTTATTGACTGTCGTTATTGGGCGCAGGAGCAGTTTGGTGCCTTTAATGAGCGGATTATCCGTGCCCAACGGGAAGATCGGCAGTTGGATGAAGCACGTGCCCTCATGGCACAGGGGGGAGCCGATAACTTGGCCGCTGCCATTGAAATTGTGCGGCGAATTCCCACCACTAGCGATATTTATCCCGGTGCGCGGCGATTGCTCAATGAGTTGGGTGAACAGTTACTTGCATCAGCAGTGGCGGCCCTGAATCGCTATGACCCCCAAGAGGCAAGGCGGATTGCTGGTTTAATTCCCCGTGATGTTAGGAGTGCCCGCAGCGCTGAGGATGTGGTGAGATTGGCAACAGCAGAAGAATTGGCCCAAGCGGGGATGGGTCAGGATATTGATCGGGCGATCGCCCAAGCCCGAACGATTACGGCAGAACGCCCCCTCTACTTTGAAGCTCAGCAGGCCATTCGGCGCTGGCAGATAGATCTAAAAGTCCTGCATACCCTCGCAGAAGCCCAAGCCATTGCCCGTGGTGGCACGATGGATCGCCTCTACCTTGCCCTCAACAAGCTCAACATTCCTTTGGCGGACGCGAGTCCCTATCGCCAAGACCAAATCCGCGATCAGCGACGGCTGTGGCAACGTCAAATCGAGATTGCTGAGGATCAACTCCTGATCGATCAGGCCAATGCCCTTGCCCGCCAAGGCACCCCTGAAGCCCTGCTGCAAGCCCGCCAACTCCTTGAGCGAGTTCGTCCCCAGCGTGCCCTCTATGAAACGGCTCAAAATCGCCTCAAAGAACTCTTTCCCCCCGTTGCAACTGAAGCGGTGAGCTGGCAGCCTGACCCAGATACGGCTCGCCTGAATGAAGCCCAACGCCGTGCTCGAGGGGGGCGCGATCGCGACTTTGCTGCTGCCATTGCCATTGCCCAAGAAATCTCCCCCAACTCCAGTGTCTATGCCACCGCCAACCAGTTAGTTGTGCAGTGGGGCAATAATATCTTGGAGCAGGCGCGCTATTGGGTGGGGCGGGACAACCAGCAGGCGATCGCCACCGCCAAACTCATCCCCCCCACGCATCCCCTCTACCCAGAGGCAAGGGAATTGATCCGCATTTGGCAAGAGGCGGAACCCCAGACCCCCTTTTAGAAACTTTTATTGGTTCGCAGGAGCTTCCACGAGCCGCACCTTTTGAGCCAGACCGATCGCTTGCAGTGCCCGAATCGTGATCCACGTAACATCAAATTCCCACCATTGCAGACCGTGGCGTGCCGAATGGGGATAGGTGTGGTGATTGTTGTGCCAGCCTTCGCCAAAGGTGAGGAGGGCAACCCACCAGCAATTCGTGGAGCGATCGCCCGATTCAAAGGTGCGGTAGCCAAATTTATGGGTGGCACTATTGACAAACCACGTGAGGTGATACACCAGCACAAGGCGGACAAAGATGCCCCAGACCACAAAGGGCAGTCCTCCCCACAAATACAGCAAGACCCCTAGAACCACTTGAATGGGCACAAAGTACTGATTCAAAAAGCGATACACAGGGTCAGTGTTAATGTCCTTGGTGAGGCGTTCTACCTCTGCCTTGGCAGGCACTTCTTGGAGCATCCAGCCCATGTGCGACCACCAAAACCCCTTTTGGGAATTGTGCTGATCCAGTTCTTGATCGGAGTGGAGATGGTGATTACGATGGAGACCAACCCATTCAATGATGCCCCCTTCACAGGCCAAGCTACCGCAAAAGACAAAAAAGTATTCCAGCCATTTCGGACATTGGAAACTGCGATGGGTGACAAGGCGATGCCATCCCAAGGTAATCCCTAGGCCACCAGACACCCAGTAGAAGACAAAACAGAGGAGCACTGCCGACCATGAAAACAGCCCGGGCACCAATCCCAGCAACGCTCCCAAATGGACAATGCCCATAAAAAAAATCACCCCCCAGTTGGGACGCAGGGGGCGCAAAGGCAACGAAGAAACAGATGTCATAAAACTCTCAAACACATTGACAAGCCCCGCCAGACTTTCCAGCCTGCTAAGTTGGGGCATAACGGTTGTGAATGCTTTTTGAACCAGGCCTCAAGAGAAACCTATGCTTAACCAGCAAACCAGCCAACCCTTTATTCCATCTTGGCCGAGATTGGAGGGCACGTCAAGCTAAATTTGGATCGGTTATCCACTACATTGCAGCGCCCTGCCATCTTATCAAACCTTAATGTTTCCCCAGTTC
>NZ_DVEH01000085.1 GCF_015295825.1 Thermosynechococcus sp. M98_K2018_005 | reverse complement strand
ATAATTGATTTTTGAAAACACAAAAGCCTTATAGAGCATGGTACAGTCCTTATTTATAGGGATAGGACACCCTCAAAACGGTCAAAACCACTGCGCTGACAGCAGGCACCGGAACAAGAGCATAACTCATACTCTAGAAAAGGGCGATATTAAGATTTTTACTGCTTTTGACATCTTACGTAACAAAGTGGTGGTGGAAGAAACTCCCCTGAAATACTAGAGGAAGAGTCCTAAGTACTGGGGGCAAGTTTGTTGTGGCCTATCCCTTGCACGTTGCCTTCATTTGGCACCAGCACCAACCCCTCTACAAAAGTTGTCGCACCGGTCAATACCTGCTCCCTTGGGTACGGCTCCACGGCACCAAGGATTACTTGGACCTGATCTTAGTCCTCGCCAAATATCCCCGCCTCAAGCAAACTGTCAACCTTGTCCCCTCACTGCTGCTGCAAATTCAGGACTATGTCAACGGTACGGCCCTTGACCCCTACCTCACAGCTACACTGACGCCGGTTGAGCAACTCACGGATCAACAGCGCTGGTTTATCATTGAGCATTTCTTTGATGCCCACCACCGCACGATGATTGACCCCCATCCCCGCTATCGGGAACTCTACGAGCAGCGGCAAACTCACGGGAAAACGTGGTGTTGGCAAAATTGGCAGCCCCAAGATTATGGGGATTTGTTAGCGTGGCACAATTTAGCGTGGATTGATCCTCTGTATTGGGAGGAGCCAGAGATTGCCCAATGGTTGTCCCAAGGGCGGGATTTTACCCTTAGCGATCGCCAGCGAATCATTGCCAAACAGCGCGAAATTCTTGGCCAAATCATCCCCCAGCATCGCGCCCTTCAAGAGGCGGGTCAAATTGAAGTCACCACAACCCCCTATACCCACCCGATTTTGCCCCTATTGGTGGATACCGATGCCGCAAAAGTAGCGGTTCCCAACCTTGCCCTGCCCCAACAGCGGTTTCAATATCCCGAAGATGTTCCTCGGCATTTGCGGCGGGCGCGAGTTCTTTATGAACAATTCTTTGGGCGATCGCCCCGGGGACTGTGGCCCTCAGAACAATCCGTGAGTCCAGCGATTCTTGAACCAATCGTTGAGCAGGGGTTTGAGTGGATTTGCTCCGATGAAGCGATCTTGGGCTGGACAGCGGGAACCTATTTTTACCGCAACGAAGCAGGGGTTGTCCAACAGGCGAATATTCTTTACCAACCCTACCGCCTGACCACTAGCAAAGGGGATCTCAACATTGTCTTTCGTGATCATCGCCTCTCGGATTTGATTGGCTTTACCTACAGTGCCATGGCACCGGAAGCAGCGGCAGCGGATCTGCTCAAGCAGCTTGAGGGCATTCGCCAGCAACTCATTGCCCATGAGGGGACTGGCCAGTCTAGTTTGCAGCAACCATGGCTTGTGACCATTGCCCTCGATGGCGAAAACTGCTGGGAGTACTATCCCCGCGATGGCCTGCCCTTCTTAGAAAGGCTCTACCAAGGCCTGAGCGAGAGCGAGCACTTTGCCTGTGTTTCTGTGGCGGAGTATCTGCAACAATATCCCCCGCGGGCAGTGATTTCGGGTTCTGCTCTCCACAGTGGCTCTTGGATTGATGGCAATTTCTGTACGTGGATTGGCGATCCAGTAAAAAATAAAGCTTGGGACTATTTAGGGGCCGCCCGCCAAACCCTTGAACGCCATCCCGAAGCGACAGAAACAAACAATCCAGCGGCATGGCAAGCCCTTTTGGCGGCTGAAGGCTCTGACTGGTTTTGGTGGTTTGGTGAAGGCCACTCCTCGAACCACGATGCCATGTTTGATCAGCTTTTCCGTGAGCATTTGATGGCGCTCTACACGGCATTGGGGGAGCCAATTCCTGAGGTTCTCAATGATCCCTTAGAAGTGCACGAAGCCAAGGATACCTACCCGCCCCAAGGTTTTATTCACCCTGAGATTGATGGGCGCGGTGATGAGCAGGACTGGAACTTTGCTGGACGGATTCAAATAGGTGGCAGCCGAGGGACGATGCACCGCCAAACCCTGATCAATCGCCTCTGGTATGGGGTGGATCACCTAAATATCTATCTGCGTCTTGATGCCCCTAGCCAGAAACAGCCCTTTGGAAATGACATCAGTACCCTGCACTTTTGCTGGTACTACCCCAACATGGTGACGTACAATAGCCCCCTCTCTGATCTGCAAGATTGCCCCGACGAAGCTCCCCTCAACTACCTGTACCACCATCAATTGGTGATTGACTTTGAAAAGCAACAGATGACCTTCAAGGAGGCGATCGCCAACTACCAGTGGGAAGAGCGACCCAGCCATGCCCGCTATGCCTTAGGCATCTGCCTAGAGGTGGCCATTCCTTGGGCGGATCTGCACCTGCATCCCGATTGTGGACTGCATCTATTGATTGTGTTGGCACAGGATGGCTATTATTTGGATCATCTGCCCACAGAGCAACTGCTCTTTTTGACCACACCCTAGTCCTTGCCGGGAAGCGTTAACAACAAGAGATGGCTCAGGCTTCCCAAGGCAGCCACGGTTGAGAGCAAATAATTTGCAGCGAGAAATTATTTTCTGCGTACCAAAGTTCTGTAAGCTCAGATAGGAAACCTCTGCGGGATCAACTTGTGCAGTTAGGAGGGTTGTGTGGATAACGTCATCGGCTTAGAGATTATTGAAGTTGTCGAGCAGGCGGCGATCGCCTCAGCGCGGTGGATGGGCAAAGGTGACAAAAATATGGCGGATCAGGTGGCCGTGGATGCCATGCGCCGCCGCCTGAATCAAATCCATATGCGCGGTCGCATTGTGATTGGTGAAGGGGAACGGGATGAAGCCCCAATGCTCTACATTGGCGAAGAAGTGGGCATTTGTACCCGTCCCGATGCTGCCCAATACTGTAACCCCGAAGAACTCATTGAAATTGACATTGCCGTTGACCCCTGTGAAGGGACAAATCTCTGCGCCTACGGCCAACCCGGCTCAATGGCAGTGCTAGCCATTTCTGAAAAAGGGGGGTTGTTTGCGGCTCCCGACTTTTATATGAAAAAATTGGCGGCGCCCCCTGCTGCTAAGGGTAAAGTGGATATTCGCTACTCGGCGACAGAAAACCTGAAAATTCTCTCGGAATGCCTTGACCGCGCCATTGATGAATTGGTGGTGGTGGTGATGAAGCGCGATCGCCACAATGACTTGATTCAAGAAATTCGCGATGCGGGTGCCCGTGTTCAACTGATCTCCGATGGCGATGTCTCCGCTGCTCTCTCCTGTGCTTTCTCTGGTACCAACATTCATGCGCTCATGGGTATTGGCGCTGCGCCTGAAGGGGTGATTTCTGCTGCTGCCATGCGTGCCTTGGGTGGGCACTTCCAAGGGCAACTGGTCTATGATCCCGCTGTGGTCATGACCAAGGAATGGGCCAATCGCACCCGTGAAGGCAACCTTGAAGAACTGAAAAAAGCAGGCATCACCGATCCCGATAAAGTCTATGAAGCCGAGGAATTGGCCTCGGGGGAAACGGTTCTCTTTGCCGCCTGTGGTATCACCCCCGGTATGCTCATGAAAGGGGTACGTTTCTTCAGGGGGGGGGCCCGTACCCAATCTCTGGTGATTTCCACCCAGTCGCAGACAGCGCGCTTTGTGGATACCATCCACATGTTCGATAAGCAGTTGAAGTCGCTCCAGTTGTACTAAGCACTGACTGCGATGAAAGACAATGAACTCCCTCTCCGTGAGGGGGTTTTCTGAGTGCCATGCCTTTGAACCTCGCCACTACGATTACCCTTGCTCGCCTGTTGATCGTGCCAGTGATCGTAGGCTTGCTCTCCTTCAATGATGGAGCGGTCTATCGCTGGTGGGGGGTGGGTCTGTTTCTGGTGGCAGCCCTCACGGATTGGCTAGATGGCTACATTGCCCGCCGTTTCAATCAGGTGACGGATTTGGGCAAGGTGCTTGATCCTCTCGTGGATAAACTGCTGATTCTTGTGCCTCTTTTACTCTGTATTGAATGGGGAGAGGTGCCTGCATGGTCAGTGGCGTTGATCCTCTTTCGGGAACTCGGAATTGCCAGTTGGCGGGTTCAGCAATCGCAAATTCAGGGGGCAAACCTTTGGGGCAAAGCCAAAACCGTTAGCCAGATGATGGCCGTGACATTGCTTCTCGCCCCCTTCCCTCCTGCTTGGCAGGGGGGAATACTTATTGTTTATGGGGGGGCGATCGCCCTCACGCTGATTTCTGGGGCACTTTATCTTCGTGGTTGAGTCCCAATGCGCCCCGCTAGCGCTTCCTGTAACAGCTGCAGATTAATGCGATCGACCCAATAGGCTTGAAAGGTTGGCTGTGCCACTTGGCTAACAAACGTTTGACTCAAGAAGGGACGCAACTGCGCATTTTGTTGATTAAAGACACCAAAGAAGGCTGCACCCACCCCCTTGAAAAAGGGCTGCGCCAACTGAGGATTCGGGCCAATGAGATCATCGGGTACGGGCAACACCCCCGCTTCGCTGACGCCCACTGCCGAGAAATGGGTACCGGGCACGAGCATGGCAAGATACTTGGGCTGCGCCTGCAACCATGTAAAGGGCCAGATCTGCTCCTCTAGGGATGGCGCAAAGACGTCTTTACTACTGGAAACAATCAGCGTAGGTACCTTGATATTGGCCATGCCCCGTTCACCAATGAGGATACTACTCACTGGATTGACAGCAATCACAGCTTTGACCCGTGGATCTGCCAGTGTAGAGGGCACATCGGAAAGACCGAGACTACGACATTGCAGGAGCACTGAGATATTAAAGATAAAGAGATCACTAGCGGCTGCCAGACAGCGTTGTTTGACGGCATTCCAGTCAACGATCCCCCCCGCCGCTGCCAGTACCGTAAAGCCCCCCATGGAGTGACCAAAGAGGCCAACATTGTTGGTGTCAATCTTCAGGGCAGGGTTTTTCTGAACCAAAGTGGCCACGGCATCCACCCCAAACTTCAAATCAAGGGGGCGCTGCGCCCAGTCCTTCGGCAAGTTCTCGTAGTCGAGGGGTGCCCCTGAGAGGAAACTGCCAACCCGACTGGCATCGGAACCAGGGTGAGTGACTGCTAAAACGGCTAGGCCATAACTGGCCAAGTGCTCTGCCAAGTAGGCAAATGTCGTGCGGTCTGAGGCTAAACCATGGGAAATGACAATCAGAGGTGCCGGCGCCGTGATTCCTGTTGGGACATAGAAATCTGCGGGAATGGGGCCTGTGGTGCGATTGGGATTGGTAAATTCAATTTTTTGCTTTTGCCACTGGAAGGGTCCTTTTTGGGCAGGATTGAGGCTACTGGCTGGCAGCGGCGTTTTCGGTTGGAGTTGCGCCAAGCGTTCGATAAAGTGTTGTGCCCGTTGTTCTTGATTCACTGCACGGGTAAAGGCACCCACTACCTTCAGACCCAACTCACCATTGACTTTCACACTCTTGCCGGGAAAGGCCTGTAGTACTGAGAGCAGGGTAATACCTGAGGGGGAGCTGGCGGCGGTTTTCAGGGCTTCACCAAGGGCTTCGCCACCATTGGCATCGTTATCTGTACGAATGACTTGGCCGATACGCTCCAAAAAGTTTTGACCAATGGGACTTTTAAGAAACTGGCTGACGGTGGTGGGTGCTAAGTTCATGCGGGTTGTTAGGCCTTCCCGCAGGTTGGGCTCTTGGTCACTAGGGAGCAATTGAATCAAAAACCTGAGTTCCGGACTGGTATTCCCCGTTTTGGCAAATGTGGCAAGATCACTCACTTGAATGTTGAATGTGCCAAAGGGCGGATAAACAAGGCTAATTTGCTCGGCAGCAAGTCCCGTCTGTCCCCAAAATGTTGCAGCCACGCCCACGAGGGAGAACCACTGCCATTTTTTCCTTGTGCCCGCGATCGCCATCCCTGAGACACCCTCAAATCATTAGCATTATCGTGGTTTGCAACGTCACCGGCAACTCATTTCCAAGGACTGGCAGCCTGAGGGCTAGGTTCCGACTCTTTGAAAAGGGCTGTAAAGGGCTGCCACTGTGGTATTGTGCTTTTGGAAAAAATGAGGGAATCTGCCCATGAGTGATGATGCAGTCAAGCAAATGAAGCAGGCCGTTGCCAAAGCTGCTGCCGATCGCGTGCAGTCTGGAATGATTGTCGGCTTGGGCACTGGGTCAACAACGGCTTTTGTCATCCAATTTTTGGGCGGTCGCCTACGCAACGGAGAACTGAGTAACATCGTTGGTGTGCCCACCTCATTTCAAGCCTCTGTCCTCGCCAAAAAGTATGGCATTCCCCTAGTCACCCTCGATGATGTGGAGAAATTAGACCTCGCGATTGACGGTGCCGATGAAGTCGATCCCGCCAAAAACCTGATCAAGGGGGGTGGGGCGGCTCATACTCGTGAAAAAATTGTCGACTCCCTTGCGGATCAGTTCTTGGTCGTGGTGGACAGCAGCAAGCTGGTGCAGAAATTGGGTTCCACCTTCCCTGTGCCCGTGGAAGTGTTACCCTTTGCCGTAGCTCCCGTCACTCGTGCCCTGAAAGCTCTTGGGGGTCAGCCTGAACTGCGCATGGGTGTGAAAAAAGATGGCCCAGTGGTCACTGATCAAGGCAACCTTGTCCTTGATGTCAAATTTGATGACATTTCTGACCCCGCCGAACTGGAAAAAACGATTAACAACATCCCCGGCGTTGTCGAAAATGGCCTTTTTGTCAACGTGGCCGATGTGATCCTCATTGGTGAGATTGTGGATGGCCAGCCCTGTGTGCGTGAAATGAGCTAGCAGTTTTTCCATCCCTTTCCCGCAAGGAAGCAAAACTTACTTTCCAGTGATCAATCTCTCAACCCATCGGTGATTGAGGTCTTAGGCGGCGACAGCGTTGCGATTAATAATCGAGGTATCCACTCTATAGGAGCCTCCAATGTCTCTCCAATCCTTCACCCGTCGGTTGGTCACACTAGGCAGTATTGTGGTTTCAGGTGTTATGGTGGCTACTACAGCAGCGCAAGCGAATCCACCGATAATCGTTAACTGCAATGGTGGTGGTCAAATTTGCAACCAAACCGCTCGTTATACCTTCAACTCTGAAAGCCCGAACTTTGATTACGCCCTCCAGGTCACTGCGCCTGCTACCCACTGCTCGGAAGTAAAATACTTCACCACCAATCGTCAGGGACAGCGGGTCGAAACAGAGTTCCTTGGCCCCAACGGTTCAGCTTTTTTGCCCATTGGTGGCAACTGGCAACAGGGCAATCACACGATTCAAATTGGGGCGATCGGGCGTCAGGGTGGATGTAATGTGGGTACGTTAGGTTCTTGGGGGGTTCAAGTCCGCCCTGTCATTGTTCCCCGCTAATTAGGAGTGAACTCCTAGAAACTGGATTCATCCTCACTGGTTGAAGGGTCAGTGGCAACAACACTGACCTTTTTTTGTGCTTATTTTTGGTTGACTTTCCTAGTTTTCACGTTGCCATTCATTCTACTTCCCTGAGTGGTGCAAAGCATTATTTTGAACAAAGTTGCTGAATTACTTGAAGGGTATGGTCGGCGCATTCAGTTTAGTGTGTTTGAGGCACGCTTAGAAACCTACCAAGTTGAGCAGTTGGGCGATCGCCTGCAACGGCGCATCAAACGCAGTGGGGATCATATTCGTATCTATCCGCTCAGCCGCCCCACCGAAGCCCGTATTCTTGTTCTTGGCAGTGGTCAAATTCCCGTCGAATTCCCCTTTAGTACAGTTGTTGGTGCACTCTGAAATGAACTCTTGGGGGCGATCGCTCATCAAACTATTGAGAAAAATTATATTTTGAGGATTTGTGCCATGGGATTGCGTGGGTTGGTATTGACATTAGTGGTGGCAGGCATGTTGATCACAGGAGCGATCGCCGGCCGTGCTGGTAAGGAGGTGCCCGCCACCCTTACGGGTCGAATGACGGCGGTTGTTGATGACGATGAAGTTTTAATTGAGGCCAATAACCAACGCTACAAGCTCGATCTACCCGATGCTTGCAAACCTGCCCTGCGCACTGGCGTTCTTAGGGTGGGCAGCGTTGTGACTGCCAGTGGCAAACTAGAACTTGATGATCACGAGCTAGATGTTTCCGTTGTCCAGATGAATGGGCGTCAGGTCTGCCCATAATTGCGAACACCAAAGGGGACATGCACTGAGGGAATCGAACCCGCTGCGGATTCTAGATGGGTCAGTTGATCATCAAAGAAGATATGCGGCTTGAGTTGCTTGAGAACCCGTACTTTCTCCATACCGCCAAGGAAAAAGGTTTCATCAGGCATGACCCCCCAACTATTGAGGGTAGTCACCACCCGTTCACTAGCAAGGATATTGCGTGCCGTCACAATCGCAATCCGTAACAGCCGCTGATAGCTGGCATCCTGCTGCTCTTTTGCCATTTCCAACTGTTGAAAGGCTGCCAGTTTCTTAAAAAGATCACTCAAGGGTCCCGGATTATGGGGAATGTTGGCCTTTTGCAGTTCATGGGCTTGAAATTGCTCGAGATCCCCTTGGCGAAAGACGGCTTCCGCTTCATCATCCGCTAGCACACCGTCAAAGTCAAAGGCAATGCGCAACTCAGCATCCTCTTCGTGATCGGTGATGGGCGATCGAATCACCATGCCCGCTGGATACCCAGCCTCGATCGCCTGCCGCACATCCGTTGCATTTCCCGAAAGAAACAGAGACACATTAAAGGCAGGAATGTAAGGATGGGGGGATTTTCCACCCAAAAATGCGGCGCGGGTAATGTTTAGACCGTAGTGCTGAATTGAATAGAAGACCCGCTGACCTGTATCGGGATCGTTTCTGGAAAGGAGCACTACTTCCACGGGTTCTTGTTCTGGATAGGCACGGTTGAGATTCAAGAAGCGGCGAATAAAGGGAAACGCCACCCCCTTCGGCAAGACATCGTATTTCCTTTCCCGCTGAAATTGGCGGTACTTTTCGGTACCCTCATTGCGAAAGACGTCATCCGCCTCCCCCAAATCAAACAGGGCACTGGAGGCCACCGCAATCACTAATTTCTTCTCAATTGGGTATCCCATCACTAAGCATCTGATAGTGGGATTGAAGGCCGGTCCGCAATTGGGCGATCGCCCCTTGCCAATCACCCCGCTGGGGCTGGCGAATTAACTGCGCCGAAGGATACCAAGGCGATCGCGAGCACTGCCAGAGCCACCGCCAATCCGCCACAAAGGGCAACAGGATCCACAGGGGCTTGCCTAGGGCGCCCGCCAAGTGTGCCACAGCCGTATCAATTGTTACCACGGCATCCAACTGCTGGATCAAAAACGCTGTATCCAGAAAATCCCCCATATAGGGCTGGCAGTCGATCACCCCCACCTGCCGTAGTTGTTCCGCCTCCGCTGGCGATCGCTCCTTTTGGAGGCTATACCATTGCACCTCAAATTCCTGCAGCAGGGGTAGGAAATACTCAAGGGGACAAGACCGCTGAGCTGTCGTGCGTGTTTGACTATGGCTAGCCCAAACCA
>NZ_DVEH01000056.1 GCF_015295825.1 Thermosynechococcus sp. M98_K2018_005 | reverse complement strand
GGGAAGTATTTACTGCGTGTGGTCACCATCACCGCGCCCCGATCGCGAATCAACTCTATAGCTGCTCGTTCTAGGCGATAGCCAAAAAAGAGGGGGTGAATCTCCTCACCTGCTTCCACCTGAGCGACAAGATTTAAAAATCCCTCCACCTTTGATTCTGTAATGTTGCTTTTGACTTCCCCGAGTACCAATACTGGTCATCCTTCGACCCCCCATTGCGCAGGGGGAAGGTGTCGCGGTCACAGCACTCAATTTCCATGCCCCAGCGATATTCCAGAATCTCTGGCACCACCTCAAGGGCAAGGTCTGCCAGCGACCCACCCAATGCTTCACTGAGGCCGCTTTTTAGAAAAGAGGTGAAGTTTACTATCCGTTGTGAAGGTCATTAACTTTTCTGAAGTTTTCTTTCATCTTTTCGCCGGTACTGCTTAATATAATCAACACATCGGTATTCTTAAGCACAACTCTTACTTAAGGATAGCTCCATATCTCAATTAGTTTTATTGTCAAATATCGCTGGCTGCTGCCGAAGTAGTACGAGGCTTCGGTGGGGGTAGCAGCTCGGAGGCTAATATGATGACATCAGATCGCGGTTTTAGTGACGGGCGAACACCACAATTTACAGAAACGCTTCAGCCCGAACGACTACTGCAGCAACTCAGCACTTCAGGAGGCACAGGTTGCTTCAAGGTGACTGTGAAGGAGCAGCAGTGGTTTCTCTACTTTGATCAGGGAAATATTGTTTATGCTACCCACACGATTGAGCCGAGCGATCGCTTTGAACGACATCTACGGCAACTCAGCCAAGTCGTTCCTGCCCTTGATCGCAAGCTACGTGTCCAAGTCCGCCAGCAATGGCAACAGGCCAATACCCCTACCCCGATCTATGAGTATGAGAGTCTGCGGTGGTTGCTCACTCAAGACATCATTACCCTAGAGCACTTTAGCTGCCTAGTCGAGGGGCTGATTGTTGAAGTGCTAGAGTCGTTTTTATATCTCAAGAGCGGTCACCATCAACTTGTGCCCTATGTTGAAGTGCCAATTGTCAGTCGCTTTGACGCCACCCGACTGATTCAGCAGTGCAAATCCCAAATTCAGCAGTGGCTGAGCCTTGGTCACAAAATTGTCTCGCCTTTTCAGCGACCCTACTTCTTTAGTAGTGCGCAAGTCAATTTAACCCCAGAGCAGCAGCAACGCCTGGGGTCTATGTTGCGGGGGTTTAGCTTTCGCCACTTGGCAGTGCTGATGAACCAAAATGAAATTGCCTTGGTGCGTAGCCTCTTACCATTGATTGATAAAGGAGCTGTGGTCATTCGTGAGCCGCAACACCCCTTTGATTTGCTGCCTAGTTTTGATGCCAGTTTGTGGCAGGAAACCGCACCCACAGTGGCAGAGGAAAGCGGCGATCTTAGCAGTGGCTTTTTTACGTCCCAAGTGCAGAACCGTACCTATCGGATTGTCTGCATTGACGATAGCCCGACCATGCTCAATGAAATTAAGCGGTTTTTGGCGGATGATGCCTTTGAAGTCATTACCCTCAATGATTCTGTAAAAGCCCTGATGGAGGTGATGCGCCTCAATCCAGATCTGATCCTGCTGGACGTGGGCATGCCCAACATTGATGGTTATAAGTTTTGTAAAGTCATTCGCAACCATGAACGCTTTAAGTCAGTGCCAATCATTATGGTGACGGGTAACACGGGTCTCATTGACCGCGCCAAAGCCCGCCTCGTGGGAGCGACGGACTATATGACCAAGCCCTTTACTCAAGCGGAACTTCTCAAAATGGTGTTTCAGTACTTGACGTAGTACAGGCAACCTGTGGGCAGTATATTGACAGTAATCGATTATTTGAATTGACATTTGGGAGATGACATGACGACGGTTTTAGTGGTGGAAGATACCCCCTCGGAAATGGCACTGATTACCTCGTTTCTTAAGGACTCTGGCTATACCGTCATTGCGGCCACTGATGCCAAGGAGGCTCTAGAAAAAGTCACGCAGTACAAGCCCGATGTGGTGGTGACGGATGTGGTGATGCCGGGAATGAGCGGCTTTGAACTCTGCCGCAGTCTCAAGAAAAATCCGGAAACAGAAAAGCTCCCCATTGTTGTCTGCACGTCGAAAAATCAAGAGCTAGACCGCCTTTGGGCAATGAAGCAGGGGGCAGATGCCTATGTGACCAAGCCCTTCAGCCGTGAAGATCTACTGCGGGCACTGAAGGCGGTGGTGGTGTAGCGATGCTTGGGGCAGCACCTTGGTTGAATCATGGTGAAGGGCGGGGCGATCGCCCCCAAGGGGCGCCCTATTTGCGTTTGGCTGTCCACAACCAATTAACGGCATTGCTGCCAATGACTGAGATTCAGCAGGTGTTAGTGATCTCGCCGCAACAGCTCACGGTGATTCCCAATATGGCCGCAGTGGTAATGGGGCTGCTGAACTTTCGTAACCGCATTGTTTGGGTGCTGGATTTAGCCCACTTGCTCAACTTAGAGCCACTGGATGCGGATATTTCGATGTTGACGATCGCGTTGCTGCACACCCCCAAGGGATACCTCGGACTGGCACTAAAGGAGGTGCGGGGCATCGTCCGTCTTCCCGAGGGAGCCATTCAATCGCCTGTGGGTACCGTGAGTGCGGCCCTAGTTCCCTACCTCAAGGGCTGTTGTCGCCTAGGGGAGGAGCTCTTCTTTATCCTCGATGGGGCAGCGATTGCCGAAAGGTCTTGCTCCAGTGTTCTTGCTGTTGATGTCGGATAGCACTGCTGTTAATGCTGTTAGGATGTGCCAACAATGACCACTGCCAAATCCTCCCTTGATATTCCCCCTTTACCACCGTCGGTATTGAACTACCAACTCCCTCCCCTAGAGGAGAAAAAAGCCACAACCAACGGCAAATCCCCTGAGCAGCCTGCATCCCCACCCCCCCCACCCCGTAAATTTTGGGGCTTACGTCCGAAACTAATTACCAGTGCCGTTGCTCTTGCAACACTGCCGATGATTGGTGTGGGCTTGGCGGCAAATGAAGTGGCGCGTCAACAACTGATGGAGCAGGTCTTGCAACTCCAGCAGCAGGAAGCCAGGAGTGCAGCGCTGCAATTTGATAACTATCTGCGCGATCGCCGAGGAGATGCGCGCGTCTTGGCTTCGGTTTTGAATAATCGTTATAGCAGTGAAGTCCAGCGGCGCGATCGCGCCCAATTGCAAGCCGTTCTCGATCAGTTCCTTGATGCTTACGTGGCCTACGACAGTGCAGCGATCATTGCCAACAATGGCCAAGGAACCGTCATTGCTCAATCCTCAGCGGGAAATCGTCTCGCCAACAATATTCTCCAAAATCAAGAGTACTTTAAGCTCGCGATCCAAAGTCGGGGTGCGGTTTTAACCGTTGAGCCAACGCTATCACTGCCGGAACGCCCCCTCGGGATGTTTTTAGCGGTACCGCTGATGAATCCCCAAAACCAGCAAATTATGGCGGTGCTGCGGTTGCGGGTACCCAAAGGCAGTATTCAGCAATTTCTGAAAAACTATGATCGGGATCAGCAGCAGAGTTTTTACCTCGTAGAGCCGGGGGGAACGATCTTTGCCGCCTCCATTGCAGCATTGCAGGGTAAACCCTTAGAGGAAGTCTTTCCCAAACTTGCTCAGTTTAGGGACAATACCCCAGCCAGTACGCTGACAGAACGGCGCCGCTCTGATGGCGAGTCCCAAATTCTCAGCTACACCACTGTTTCCCAACCCTTTGCCTCAATTGTCCTCGGCACTGACCAAGACTATGCCCTTAAACCCCTACGAAACCTGACATGGACGCTCCTTTCGGGGGTGATCGTGACGGCAATTGTGGCGGGGGCGATCGCCATCTACCTTAGCAATCGCGGGATTCAACCCCTCCTGCGAGCCACGAAGGCGGTGACGAAAATTGGTGAAGGGGATCTCCAAACCCGTCTGCCGGTGGAGGGGGATGATGAACTGGCGACCCTCAGCCGCACGATTAACCAGATGGCAGAACAGTTGGAACAATCCCTGACAGAAGCTCGACTGGCTGCCCAACGCGCCCAACAGTTGCGCGATAGTGTCTTTCGTCTAACCCAGCAGAGCGATCGCCAGCAGATTCTCGAGAATCTCGTCAACGAGGGGCGCGCTCTTTTGGGGTGCGACCGCGTGATCTTCTATGAATTTGATGACAACTATGTCGGCAAAGTCGTTGCCGAGTCTGTGGCCGTCGGCTGGCCTCAAGCCCTCGAACAGGTGATTGACGACCCCTGCTTCCGTCAAAATTGGGTTGATGAGTACACTAAAGGGCGCGTGCAAGCCACGGCAGACATTCTCAATGCTGGTCTGACGGAGTGCCACCTCAAACAACTTGCTCCCCTGAAGGTGCGAGCCAACTTAGTCGTTCCCGTGTTGGTGGAGAAAAAACTGGTCGCCCTTTTAATTGCCCACCAGTGCAGTGAGCCGCGTCAGTGGCAACAGCCCGAAATTGACGCCTTCCTGCAGTTGGCCAACCAAGCAGGACTGGTGCTTGAGCGCAGCAAATTCCTTGAGCAGACCACCGCCGCCCAAAAAGAAGCAGAACGCCTTGCCCAGGAGCAACAGCAGCGTACGGAACGCATCCAAATGCAGTTGATTAACCTGCTCACGGAAGTCGAGGCGGCCTCCCAAGGGGATCTGACGGTACGGGCCGACATCACTGCCGATGAAATTGGTACCGTTGCCGACATCTTCAACTCTCTCATTGAGAGTCTGCGGGATGTGGTGGTGCAAGTGAAAGCAACCACGGAAAAAGTGAACACTGCCCTCTTGGCGGATGAGAAAGCCATGACCGAGCTGGCGGAAGAATCGCTGCGGCAAGCCAAGAAAGTGAAGCGGATGCTGGATGCTGTCGAAGCCATGTCCGGCTCGATTGAATCCGTGGCCAATAGTGCCAACGAGGCGGCAGAAGTAGCGCGCAAAGCCTCAGAGCGAGCGGTTACCAGTGGTGCAACCATGGATGCCACCGTTGATAGCATTCTCCACTTGCGGAAAACGGTGGCCGAAACCGCCAAAAAGGTGAAACGCTTGGGTGAATCCTCGCAACAGATTTCCAAGGTCATTTCGCTGATTAACCAGATTGCTCTACAAACGAACCTCTTGGCCATCAATGCCAGTATTGAGGCTGCCCGTGCCGGTGAAGAAGGCCGAGGCTTCGCGGTGGTTGCCGAAGAGGTGGGTGAGCTAGCGGCGCGATCAGCAGCGGCCACCCGCGAAATTGAGCAAATTGTGGAAACGATTCAGCAGGAAACCCACGAGGTGGTCAGTGCCATGGAAACAGGTACCGCTCAGGTGGTCGAAGGCACCCGCCTTGTGGAGGTAACCAAGCAGAACCTCGAAGAAATTGTGCAGGTGTCGCAGCACATTGATGAACTGGTGCAGTCCATTTCCCAAGCCACCGTCTCCCAAGCCCACACCTCCAACACCGTCAATACCCTCATGAAAGACTTTGCCAAGGTCTCTGAGGGGATGTCTGCTACGTCTAAACAGATTTCTGAGTCTCTACAAGCCACCGTGGAGATGGCTCAGGAACTCCAAAACTCCGTCAACATCTTTAAGGTGACTGCTGAGGGATAACCATGCCCGAACCCGGCGTTGAGGAAACGATTCGTCTCCAGTTCCTCGAGGAGGCTCAGGACTACCTGCAAACGATTGAAGCAGGGATATTGGAACTCTCCCACCAGCCGGGGGTGATGGATGCTGTACTGCGGGCGGCTCACTCCATTAAAGGGGGGGCAGCGATGATGGGCTTTATGTCCCTCAGTGAACTGGCGCATCGCCTTGAGGATTGCTTCAAGGTCTTGAAATCGCGCCCCTGCCAAGATGTAGAAGTGCAACACCTCCTGCTCAAAGCGGTGGATCAACTGCAAGCAGTCATTACCCTCCATCGCCAGGGGGTTGAACCCAATGAGGGCTGGTGGCGCACCCAAGTCGAGCCAATTTTGGATGAGTTACAGGGACGGCTGGGAGATCCCACGGTGCAGGATGATCTGACGCTCCTCAGTGGCGATGATGGCCAGCAGATGCGGGTGGTTCTCTTTGAAACCGAGGTGGAGGCCTGCCTACAACGCTTGGAAACTGTTCTGCAAACCCCCGGCCAACCCTGCCTCAAGGAGGAGCTGGCGATCGCCGCCCAAGAACTGGAAGGCCTCGGACAAATGCTCGAAATGCCTCAATTTGCTGAGTTTTGTGCCTCCGTCAGTGCCTATCTGGAGCAGCCCAACTGTGATGTCAGCGAAGCGGGTGCCCACATTGTCCAGCAATGGCGACGCTGCCAAGCCCTCGTGATGACTGGTCAGCTGGAGGCTCTGCCCACGCGCTTGGAAATCCCGGAAACTGATGACGCAGAAGAAGACGACGATCAAACCATCATTGATTTACCGCTGGCAAACCTCAATCAAGAACTAGGCGTCGAGGACTTTGCCAGTGCTGAAGTGGAGACCTTCTCCTTGGGTGATTTATTGTCTCCCCCACCCCCCCCTACAGCAGCCCCTTCCCCTGCACCAGAGGCTGAGACCACCCCAGTGACTCCCCAGCCCCAAGAACCCAAGGAAATGACTGTGCGAGTGCCAGGGCATCAGTTGGATCAACTGAGTGATCTGATGGGGGAATTGCTCATTGAGTGTAACGGTCTGGATTTACAACGGGAACGCCTCCATGATCTGCTGGCGGGTCTCAAGCAAAAAGTGCGTGCTCTTGAGCGTGCCAACTTTCGCCTGCGCACAGAGTATGACCGTGTCAGTGCCCCCCATCACTTTAATCCCCAAAATCAGCATGGCTTCGATGTCCTCGAGTTCGATCGCTATACTGATGTGCATCTGCTCTCCCAAGAGGTGATGGAAACCATTGTCCAAGTACAGGAAATCACCAGCGATTTGGAATTGAGCCTAGAGGACACCGAACGCACTGGCCGTGATCTCAACCGCACCGCCAAGCAACTTCAAGCTCGGTTTACCCAAGTGCGGATGCGCCCCTTTGCGGATCTAGCCAACCGCTATCCTCGCCTAATCCGCGAATTGAGTCGCGAGCATGGTAAAAATGTCAACTTAGAAATTGAGGGCAGCCACGTTCTCATTGACCGCATGGTATTGAGTGTATTGGCGGATCCCCTCTTGCACCTTGTCCGCAATGCCTTTGATCACGGAATTGAACCCGCAGAGGAACGCCAAGCCCTTGGTAAGCCCGCAGCGGGAACCATTACCCTAAAGGCGGCCTATCGCGGCAACCAAACCGTCATTACTGTGGCGGATGATGGCCGAGGCCTAAATCCAGAGAAAATTCGACAAACCGCACGGCGATTGGGCTTAGCCCGTGACTGGTTGGAAACCGCTAGCGATCGCGATCTCTGGCAACTGATTTTTGAGCCGGGCTTTTCAACAGCCTCACAAGTGACTAGCCTCTCCGGGCGCGGCGTAGGCATGGACGTAGTGCGCACCAATCTGCGGCAAATTCGCGGAGACATCCAGATCCACAGTACCCCCGGCCAAGGCACGCGCTTCACGATTACAATTCCCTACACCCTCTCAGTAGTACGGGTGCTCTTGGTGGAGGCCGCTGGCATGCTCTTGGCGGTGCCAACCGAAGACATCGAGGAAATGGTGCTAGCCACTCGCTACCCCCCCATTGAAACCCTTGGCTCAACTCTGATTGACTGGGAAGGCTATCTCATCCCTTTAATTGACCTCACCCAGATTTTCCACTTTCAGCGCCCCTATCGTCCCGTAGAAATGGAGGGCGCACCCACAATTAACGAGCCAACCCTGATGATTGTGAGTCAAGGGGACAGCGCCCTCGCCCTGCGGGTCGATCGCTATTGGAGCGAGCAGGAAGTCACCATTCGCCAAGTCGAAGGAGAATTAGCCCTCCCCAAGGGCTTTAGTGGCTGCACAATTTTGGGGAATGGTCGTATTGTGCCTCTATTAGATCCCCTTGCCCTCTTTGATTGGTCAGAACAGGAACGTTCCCGTGCCCCTGTAGCTAGCCCCGTTGCCCCCAGCCAAGACACTGTCCTTGTGGTTGACGACTCAGTCAACGTGCGCCGCTTCCTGGCTAATACCCTCGAAAAAGCCGGCTATCGGGTTGAACAGGCCAAAGATGGTCAGGAAGCCATTGATAAACTCCAAGGAGGGCTACACGTCAACGCCCTTATCTGCGACATTGAAATGCCCCGCCTCGATGGATTTGGCGTCCTCACTCAAATTCGCCGCATTCCCCAGTGCCAAAACACCCCCGTCATGATGCTGACCTCCCGCACGGGTCAAAAACATCGCCAGCTTGCAGAACGTCTAGGGGCGGCCGCCTACTTTAGCAAACCCTTCCGCGAAAGCGACCTCTTGGCCACCCTTGATCAGTTGATCCGCCATGGTTAAAAGCCGCCGTCGCCGCCAAAGCCAACCCGTTGTTTTAGAGCAGTTCCTGACCTTTATCGTGCGCCAAGAGCAGTTTGCCGTGCCCATGGCACAGGCCTATCGGGTCATTCCTTTACCGCCTATTCATGGCGATCCCCAGCAACGGGGGGTTGGCTTGGTCACCTATGAGAATCACGAAATTCTGGTCATTGATATTGGCCGCTGTCTCTTTGATGACCCCCTCTCAACCTCAGAAACCCAGAAGCTAAAATTTTTGCTCATTCTCCAGCCTCGCTTAGAAGGGGAATGGCTTGGCTTGCCCCTGACAGAACCCCCCGTAATTGAGCGCATTCCACGGGATGCCATTCATCCCATTCCCAGTAACTATCTCCACTGGGGGAGTATTCGCAACGTCAGTTCCCTTATGGTCAGTAGTCAAGAAGATCAGGAGCTACCTCCCATCTTTATCGTTGATATTGAGCAGGTACTCCACACCCTAAAAACGCGATAACCTGACTGCATTTCTAGATGGAGGCGCACCAGCCATGAGTACGCTCTATGAAACCGACTTTTACGCTTGGACGCAACAGCAAGCCACATAGCTCCGCCAAGGCAAATTGGAACTGCTTGACCTTGAGAACCTCAGTGAAGAGATTGAATCCTTGGGTAGGCAAGAGAAGCGGGAATTGCACAGCCGCCTGAAAATTTTATTGGCACACCTACTCAAATGGCACTACCAACCTCAACGACGTTCTAAGAGTTGGATTTACCCGATTCGTGAACAACGCCGCGAAATTAGTCGTCACCTCAAGGAAAACCCCAGCCTCAAACCCTACCTCCCAGAAGCCATTTCCATCTGCTACGAAACGGCTCTTGACCTAGTGGGACAAGAAACACTCCTTGACTCTGAAACGTTGCCGCAAACATGCCCTTTTTCGGAAGGGCAAATTTTTGAAGAGCCACTCCACCTCTAGGCTCAGCCAATATGCTCCCACGAAACAGCCGTACCCCGCTCAATGGCTTAATTCACTCGCTTGCCTAGCAGTATAGCCATGTCAAATCAGGCGCGCCACCCTCCATCGCTGAGATGACTGAGCGCCCACGGTTGTCCCCCGTCGTCGAACGGTGTGAGGAACAGCGACAAGCGTATCAACAGCAGCTTGAGACATAGGTAGAGAGTCACGGCGAGGAAACGGTGGTGTAGATCGATGAGAGGGGGTTTGACTTTCGGATGGATAATGCACCGATTCACGCGACAGGAGCCCTTCAGGCAGTGGTCAAAGCGGCAGGTCACGAGGTGTGATTCTTAGCGAAATCCGCTCCTGATTTGAATGGGATTGAGCACGACTTCAGTGTGTTGAAGTGAGCGCGGCTGGATGCAGGGTCAAACAGTTCGATTGAGGAGGTGATGCGCAAGTATTGTGCTGGATAATGTCTCATTCTTTATTGGAATAGCTATGAATCTCAGCCAAGATACTACACAAATGTATTTATCCTTTACGCGGATATTTTTTAACTATAGAGCTTTTGAAGTCTATTGCTTAGCGCTTGTATTAAAGCCAGGAGTGTTGAACAATAGATTAAGTGACTAGAAAAAGGGAAGAATATGGCATTTCTTCCCTTAAATAATAGAAAGCAAAAAGCTTAGCTTAGCATATTTCGCATCTATTGTCAAGTCTATCTTCAAACAATTTAGCTTATGTTTAGCCGGATAAAGTTCGATGTTGTTTTAGGCAGATGTCCTGCCTGTGGTAGTGGTAACCTCAAGCATAGATTTTTTCAAAGCACTAGTGGCTTTAT
>NZ_DVEH01000026.1 GCF_015295825.1 Thermosynechococcus sp. M98_K2018_005 | reverse complement strand
GATGATTTGCAGCAGACGGAGTCTCTTTCCAAAATCAATCAAGAGGATCTGATGCCCTTGTGCAATCTGCCAGGTGAATCTGTGGCAAACTCTGAAGAATCATTTAGGCGAGCCGGCACTACACCTGTCCCTAGAGCAGCAACAACGCCTTTGTCTGGCGCGGGCGATCGCCCTGCAACCGGAGATTCTGCTACTGGATGACCCCTGCATGGGGCTTGATACTGCTGCGAGGACAGACAGTGAGCCAACTGATTGAGTACGCCCCCGCACGCTTACTTTTTCAGAGGCCACAGCATCCCTTAACCTGCGATTATGTCAGTGGTCGTTTCTAATAATTCTCACTGAGCAGCAGTTTAGCGATGAACCCGTATAGAATTGGGGTGTAAAAGCTAACTTAAGTATAGAGACAGCTGACTTTTTTAGCTTTACTCTGGGAAGTAGAGAGAAACGATGGGTACCTTAATCTTAGGTTGGTTGGATCGGCAGTGGAATAGGTCATCATTTCTATGATCATCTGTTCCGAGTGTTTCCATCCCAATCCCATTGGTGCTGTTCAATGTGAAGCGTGCTTTTCGCCCATGCCCAGTATGACTCCTTGTCCAAATTGTGGTGCCCCAGTTCAACCAGACGCTAGTTTTTGTGGCCAATGTGGTTTCAATCTGCGTCGCCTTGCCGTCAGCACACCCCCAATGCCAGAGGTGATGCAACACACAGCAAGCGCTACACCAACAGTGGAGACCCTTGCCCATCAAGGCCGCCTGACAACGCTACCCCCGCCGCCCCCACCACCGGCTCATGTCTTCTCGGTTCAGATTGCCACCATTGAAGCCAAGCTGATTCATGTGCAAACTCGCACAGAACTGCGAATTCCCACAGGGCGTCCTGTCATTCATATTGGCAAGCCCAATGATCGGATTCCCCCCGATATTGATGTGGCTGGCTTTCCTAACTCAGAAATTGTCTCCCGTATCCACGCGGATCTGCGGATTGAGGGGAATGCCCACTATATTGAAGATGTGGGCAGTGCCAATGGCACTTACATTAACAATACTCCCCTTTATCCGGGCAATCGTCACCGCCTGCAATCGGGCGATCGCATTGCCTTAGGCAAGGGAGATTTAGTCACTTTTATCTATGAACGCATCTCCTAGTTCTTTAGAGTGTATTCAGGTACGCAGAGGCGGTTAAACAACGTGATTACATTGACATTACTCCATCCCGTTCAAGCCACCCCAGTCCAAAGCTGGACCTTTGAGAATGAAAATGTCATCCGTATTGGCCGAGCAGTCGATAATCACGTCGTGCTCTATAGCGCGGTGGTGTCGCGTCACCATGTGGAACTTCGTCGTAATGGCTTGCAATGGCAAGTGGTCAATCTTGGCACCAACGGCACCTATTTGGATGGCAAACGCATTCAGCAGGCAACCTTGATGGATGGCGGTATCCTGCGTTTGGCGCGCTCTGGGCCCAATATTCAAATTCGCCTCGGTTCTGATCAGCGTCCCGCCACTCCCAGTGCCCGTATGGAAACGGTGCCCGAAGGTCGCTTGGCGGATGTTGAGAAAGGCACCTATTCAGGGGAAGAAGAAGCCATCGGTACAGCCGCCGAACCCACGTCCCGTGCTGAAGAAAGCACTCCCACCGCCAGTAGTAGCAGTGTCACCGCCCAAGAGGAGGAAGAGGCTGAGTTTGCAGTGACAGGCCAACTGCCAGTTCATTTACTCAGCGAGTGGCGTGCTCCCCCCGATTGCCAGCACAAGCATGCCCAAGAGAACGATGTTTTTTGCATTGATTGCGGTGTGCCTCTGCGCGTCTGGAAAACGCTCGGTAATTACCAGGTTATTCGTGCCCTTGGTCAAAGCAACATTTATTTGGGCTGGCGCAGTGGCTTAACGGCAGTGATAAAGGGACATAGTCTTGCGGCGTCACGCAACGAAATCTCTGCCTTTCAGCGCCAGGCGCGGCAATTGTGCAAAATTGAGCATCCGGTCTTACCCCAGTTTTGGGAAGCCTTTCAGTGCGGCAGCGATTCCTACTTGGTCTCAGAAATGATCTATGGTCAATCCCTAAAACAGCGGGTTCAGGATCAAGGGCCAATGAACGTGATTGAGGTCAGTCGTTGGCTGATTCCTGTGTGCGAATTGCTTGAGGTGCTGCACCAGCAAGACCCCCCTGTGTTGCATTTGCACATTCGTCCCTCCAATCTCATTCATCCCTACGTCAAACGGGAAACAACAGAACTGGTGCTTGTGGGCTGGGGCAAAGCATCCGTCTTAACCTCTGACTCAGGGACATTCATTGGTACCGTGGGCTATTCGGCGCCAGAACAGCAGGAGGGAAAACCCGAACCCGCTTCAGATCTATTTGCCTTGGGGGCAACGATGGTGTACTTGCTTACGGGTTATGAACCGGAGACCTATTTCCGCTGGGGCACCCGTGAATATCGTCTCTATGCGGAGGACATTCCCCATTTGGATCCGCTAATGGTGGATTTAATTAACTGCTTGACCCACCCCGATCCTCGGGAGCGCTATCCCAATGCCGCTGAAGTCAGGAAACGCTTGCAGGAAATTGCGACGATTACTCCCGCCGTCTCTTCAAGTGCCTCATAGAACATCAATTTTCACCAAACACTTGCACGCTTCCAGAGGGCATTAAGACTAACCGCAGTAAGATCGGGCGATCGCCCCCAAAGGGACTCGCTAGAGGACTTTCCCGCAGTGGAATGGGCGTGCGATCAATAAAGCGAACTGCTGCACCATTGAGGGGCAGAGCTTGGGCAAGAGTGCCATCGGGGTTGAGAACAATGCGGTATTCCAAACTCGTGTCTAAACTAGCCGGCGGACGCCAACGGTCTTGAAAATAGGTTTTCACTTCCCGCAGGGTGATTGCAGGGATGGGGGTGGTTTCGGCTAGGGGGGTGATTATTGGATCAGGTTCAATACCGGCGGGCGCGCCGTCAGCGGGAGCTTGCACCACCACGTTATTTTGATCAGGGGGTTGTGGGGGAGGTGCCTTTTGGGCAACAGGGGGCGGGGGTGGAGCCGGCACGATCCTTGGGGGTGGCATTTCTGGCGGCGAGGGCAGCGGTACAAGGGTAGACGTTTCAGGGGCAGCCGGCGGCGGGCTAGGGAGGGGAGCGAGTTGTGGGGTTTCCGCAGGTTCTGGCAGAGGGGATGGCATCGCTAGGGGAGGCAAGTTAGGTTCCTCACCGGAAGTGACGACCATCGAAGCTGGAGGCATGAGCCAGCGTTGGGTAACAAGGGTGAAGGCAGCAACCACACCCACGGCCACCGCTGCACTTTTGGCCCAGATTGGGATTTGAGCAAGGATTGATTGGGCGCGCTCCACCAGTTCTGGCAACGGCTCCATGACGGCAGACCAGTCATCAAGAACAGTCACCAAGTCGTATAGTTCTGTCAGTTGCAGCAGAACCACCCGCCCATCAGGTAGATGGAGTTCATGTTCGAGGGGCGATCGCGATCGCAAAACAAAGCTGTCTATGGTGACTTCTGTCGGTGTTTGGTGATGGCTCAGGAAAGCCTCAATATACTCGTTGACCAGCGTTTTTAGTTGATAGAGCTGGCGATCGTTGCCCTCAAAGCTGAGTTTTTCTGCGACAGCCAGTGTAAAGTGGAGCGATCGCACCGGCGCACGGCGCAGCTTCTGACTGAAGGGCAAAAATTCAGCAGCGACATCCAGTTGGCAGGTGGGCTGAGAGTAGCTGAGGGTGGTACTCATTAGACATCGGAAGGGGGAAACAGGGTGGGCAATTCAAGGGCTGATGCAGGTACTGGCTCAGGTTCCACCAACGATAGCGAGGGGGGCGCGGGAGTAGTGCGTTCTAGCAGGGTGATCCAAAGGCGACGTGCCCCTTGGGGCGTACTGTAAAAGAACAAATCCACGAGTAAATCTAAGGCCAGTTGTGCCAATTTACTACCATCGCTGCTGTTGTCGGCCATTCGCTCTTGATACAAACTGGTGAAGCGGTCAATGTAATCCCCGAGAATGGGTTCTAAGTGGGGCGGGCGACCTTGACTCGTCTGCTGTTGCCAGCGTTCAATGGCGGTGCGGATGGTTTGCTGGTGTTGCTGCGCTAAGCGGCTGCAGATCAAGGCCAAGGCACGGGCTTCATCCACATCCAACTTACGTCGCCCATGACGACCTCGCCGCAGGGGACTCGATTGCCGCAGTCGCCATAACCCCACGCGATCGGGCAAATAGGCCTCAAACCCCATTGCTTCTGCCAATGTCAGTATCTCTGCTGAACCCACCTGCGCCAAGGCTTCGAGACTCAGCAAAATCAGGTCAATTTGTGCCTTGATGGGCAGGGAAGAGGCCATCGTGCCACCTTATGCAGCGGTTAAACCCAACATTGCGCGTAACGTCAATGCCACAAATGTGAGAAGTCCCACCATGAGGCCAATAAGGGCGATCGCGCTCAGGGGACGCTTAAACAGGGGCACCAATGGTTCGACGACATTCCACACTACCCCTAATAAGACAGTGACAAAGTAGCGTTGGTAGCGCAGAACATTTTCCCAAAAACCATCCATTGATTGCTGCTCCTAGGTTGGTGACGCCAGTGGGTTTGAAGTTGCTTTCATGATACTACTCCAGCGGAGTAGACTCTAGGGCAGCCACCCTCTCGGCCTATGCCACAGACATTTAACCAGGCGGCAGTCCAATTCCCGACCGCATGGCTAAGTTCTTGAGAAGTTTGTTGCAACTGGCAGCATATTCTTAGACTGATTGCGTTGATTGGGGCGATCGCTATGGCTGTTACCCACGCTATCAAGGCTGTTAAGTATGCTGCGATGGCGGTAAGCGTTTTCTTCTAGCACACAAAGAAAAGAGCAATACTGTCATTAAAAATAAGCTAACTAGTCGATTTCTTTGAGGGGTGTGTTCTCTACACCCCTATTTTTTGCGCAAGAAAGTTCAAGGCCGAGCTGCTTATCCTTGGAAAAAGGCTCATACCTCTCCCGAACAGCCCCAACAGATTAAAATCAAAGAACTCTCTGGTGCAAATCGGGTGGCCTTGGTGGATGTCTATGTCGTTTCTTGAGTATCTCCATGCAGAACCCCGGCGTGTCATTGTCTTTGATGGCGCAATGGGCACGAATCTTCAGGCACAAAACCTGACTGCAGAGGACTTTGGTGGCAAGGAGTACGAAGGCTGCAATGAATATCTGGTGATCAGCAAGCCAGAGGCGGTGGCCAAGGTGCATCGCGATTTTTTGGCGGCGGGGGCGGATGTCATTGAAACAAATACCTTTGGCTCATCCTCGATTGTTCTGGGTGAATACAATTTGGGCGATCGCGCCTACGAAATCAGCAAGAAAGCCGCCGAACTGGCCAAGTCCATGGCTGCTGAATTTAGCACTCCCGAAAAACCCCGCTTTGTCGCTGGCTCGATGGGTCCTGGCACCAAACTCCCCACCCTTGGCCACATTGACTACGACACCCTCTACACTGCCTTTCGTGAACAAGCCGCTGGCCTGTTTGATGGCGGGGTTGACCTATTTATTATTGAAACCTGCCAAGACGTGCTGCAAATTAAAGCCGCCCTCAATGGGGTGATGGCCGTCTTTCAAGAGCGCGGAGAACGCCGCCCCCTGATGGTCTCGGTGACGATGGAGCAGCAAGGCACGATGCTGGTTGGCTCGGAAATTGGCGCTGCCCTGACGATTCTGGAACCCTATCCCATTGATATTTTGGGACTCAACTGCGCCACGGGGCCTGACCTGATGACGGAGCATATCCGCTACCTCTCGCAGCACTCCCCCTTTGTCATCTCCTGCATTCCCAATGCTGGCTTGCCAGAAAACATCGGTGGCCACGCCCACTATAAATTGACGCCGATGGAATTGCGGCTTGCCCTCACTCGCTTTGTCGAGGACTTTGGGGTGCAAGTGATTGGCGGCTGTTGTGGTACTCGACCGGATCATATTGCAGCTTTGGCGGAGATTGCAGCGACCTTGACCCCCAAGGCGCGATCGCCCCAACGGATTCCTGCTGCCGCCTCGATCTACAGTCCTCAGCCCTATGACCAAGAGAATTCTTTCTTGATTATTGGTGAACGACTCAATGCCAGTGGCTCGAAAAAATGCCGCGATCTCCTCAACGCTGAGGACTGGGATGGCCTCGTTGCCCTTGCCCGTGCCCAAGTGCGTGAAGGTGCCCACATCCTCGATGTCAATGTGGACTATGTGGGGCGCGATGGGGTGCGCGATATGCGCGAGTTGGTGTCGCGACTGGTCACCAATGTCACCCTGCCCCTGATGCTTGACTCCACTGAATGGCAAAAGATGGAGGCGGGTCTCAAGGTGGCGGGGGGCAAGTGCCTGCTCAACTCCACCAATTTTGAGGATGGTGAACCTCGCTTTTACAAGGTCTTAGAACTGGCAAAAACCTACGGCGCTGGCGTTGTCGTCGGCACCATTGATGAAGAGGGGATGGCACGAACCGCTGAGAAAAAGTTTGCGATCGCCGAGCGGGCCTATCAAGCTGCCCTTGACTACGGCATTCCCCCCTACGAGATTTTCTTTGACCCTTTGGCACTGCCGATTTCCACAGGGATTGAGGAGGATCGGGTCAACGGACGTGAAACCATTGCCGCCATTCGCCGTATCCGGGCTGAACTCCCCGGCTGTCATATTTTGCTGGGGGTCTCCAATATCTCCTTTGGGCTGAACCCAGCGGCGC
This sequence comes from Thermosynechococcus sp. M98_K2018_005, assembly GCF_015295825.1. Classification (GTDB taxonomy): domain Bacteria; phylum Cyanobacteriota; class Cyanobacteriia; order Thermosynechococcales; family Thermosynechococcaceae; genus Thermosynechococcus. The sequence continues at coordinate 3,541 of NZ_DVEH01000026.1, read as the reverse complement.
GGCAAGTCCTCAACTCGATGTTTCTCCATGAGGCGATGCAAGCAGGCATGGATGCTGCCATTGTCAGTGCTGCCAAGATTCTGCCCTTAGCCAAAATTGAGCCAGAGCACCAAGCGGTGTGCCGTGATCTGATCTATGATCGGCGGCGCTTTGAGGGGGATGTGTGTGTCTATGACCCCCTTGCCGAGCTGACCCGCCTCTTTGAGGGCAAAACCACCAAACAGGATCGCTCGCAGGTGGAGAACCTGCCCATTGAGGAGCGGCTAAAGCGCCACATTATTGATGGCGATCGCCTGGGTCTCGAGGACACCCTCGCCAAAGCCCTTGAAACCTATGCCCCCCTTGAAATTATCAATACATTCCTGCTCGATGGCATGAAGGTAGTAGGCGAACTCTTTGGCTCTGGGCAGATGCAACTGCCCTTTGTTTTGCAGTCCGCAGAAACGATGAAGGCCGCCGTCGCCTACCTCGAACCCTTTATGGAGAAATCTGCCACGGGGGACACCGCCAAGGGCACTGTCGTTATTGCCACGGTGAAGGGGGATGTCCATGATATTGGCAAAAACTTGGTGGATATTATCCTCACCAACAACGGCTATCGAGTCATTAACTTGGGGATTAAGCAACCCGTTGAAAATATCATCCAAGCCTACGAGGAGCATCAGGCAGACTGTATTGCCATGAGCGGCCTCTTAGTGAAATCCACCGCCTTCATGAAGGAAAATCTGGAGGTCTTTAATGAGCGGGGCATTACCGTTCCCGTGATTTTGGGAGGAGCCGCGCTGACGCCCAAGTTTGTCTATGAGGATTGCCAGTCTACCTACCACGGTCAAGTGATCTACGGCAAGGATGCCTTTGCCGATTTGCATTTTATGGATCGGCTGATGAGTGCAAAAGCCGCAGGCCAGTGGGACGATCGCCAAGGATTTTTGGATGGTACGACTGTTGCCACCCCAGAGGCAGGGAGCACACCCGCGATCGCCCCCGAATCCCCGTCGGTTGCTGAACCCGAAACGCCAGAAGTGGTGGATACGCGCCGCTCTGAAGCCGTTGCGGTGGATATTCCCCGCCCCACACCCCCCTTCTGGGGCATTCGTCACCTCAAGGCGGATCAGATTCCCCTTTCTGAGGTCTTTGCCTACTTGGATCTCCAAGCTTTGATTGCGGGTCAGTGGCAGTTTCGCAAACCCAAGGATCAAGACCGTGCCGCCTACAACGCCTTCCTTGCCGAGAAGGTCTATCCCATCCTTGAGGAGTGGAAACAGCGCATCCTTGCGGAAAACCTACTCCATCCTGAACTGATTTATGGTTACTTCCCCTGCCAAAGTGAGGGCAACACCGTCTATATTTACGATCCCCAGCGGGTAGGGGATAAACATGCTTGCGTCCCTGAGCGGGCGATCGCCCAGTTTACCTTCCCCCGCCAAAAGAGTGGTCGCCGCCTCTGTATTGCCGACTTTTTTGCCCCTGTGGAATCGGACATTGTGGATGTCTTTCCTATGCAGGCCGTGACCGTTGGTGAAATTGCTACCCAAGTGGCGCAGGAGCTATTTGCGGCCAATCAATACAGTGACTACCTCTACTTCCACGGCATGGCAGTACAAACGGCTGAAGCCCTTGCTGAGTGGTGTCATGCCCGCATTCGCCGCGAATTGGGCTGCACGCCTGATCCAGAATCGATTCGCGATATTCTTGCTCAGCGCTACCAAGGCTCCCGCTATAGCTTTGGCTACCCTGCTTGCCCGAATATGCAGGATCAATATACGCAACTGCAACTCCTCCAGAGCGATCGCATGGGGATGTACATGGACGAGAGCGAACAACTCTACCCTGAGCAATCCACCACCGCCATTATCTGCTACCATCCCGCAGCGAAGTACTTCAGCGTTTAGGCCTTATTTTTTCTGTATAGCTATTTAAAGATGCACCACATAGCCCCCCGATGCGATCGCGGGTGCACGTGGGTGATGCCCCACACCTGATGCACTTCCTCTAGGAGCCGCTGCTGATCGCGATGCCGCCAATAGTGAAAGGTAAGGGGAAGCATGCACATCAACGTCATTGTTGCTGTGGGTGGTAGTAAGTTATTTTCTTGGCAACTGTAATTGAAACAGTAGTGTCAATTGGCGGCAGTTGATTGCGGATGAGCGATCGCCCCAATGATAAACTGCAAACGAAAGAGTGTCGGAGATACCCGCGGTGACGCGCCCAAAAATTATTGTCCTAGATGATGACCCCACCGGTTCGCAAACGGTGCACAGTTGCCTGCTGTTGACCCGCTGGGATGTGGATACCCTCTGTCGCGGCCTCACCGATCCTGTGCCCATTTTCTTTGTCCTTAGCAATACCCGTGCTTTGCCACCAGAAATCGCAGCGGAGGTAACGCGCACAGTCTGCTGCCATTTGAAGGCGGCGATCGCCCAAACCGGCACAACCGATTACATTGTTGTCAGTCGCTCCGACTCCACCCTACGGGGCCACTACCCCCTTGAAACCGACGTGATTGCCGCTGAACTGGGTCCCTTTGATGCCCATTTTCTGGTGCCTGCCTTTCTCGAGGGGGGGCGCATTACCCGTGATAGCCAGCACTATTTGCTCGTTGAAGGTCAGCCTGTGCCCGTCCATGAAACGGAGTTTGCCCGCGATTCCGTCTTTGGCTATCACCACAGCTACTTACCCGACTATGTGGCCGAAAAGACCCAAGGGCGCATCCCCGCCACAGCCGTAGAGCGTTTTGTCCTTGCCGATGTGCGCAACCCAGAGATCCTGCTCAGCCGCTTGACGCAGCTAACTGGCAATGTCTGTGGGGTTGTGGATGCTGAGAGCCAAAGAGATTTGGATCAATTTGCAGCGGCAGTGCTTAAGGTGGCGAGTCAAGGAAAACGCTTTTTGTTCCGCAGTGCTGCCAGTTTACTGACTGCCCTCGCACAACTGCCCCCCCAGCCCACCCCCCCAGAAGCAATGGCCACCTATTGCCGCCCGGGTCGTTATGGCGCGGTTTTAGTAGGTTCCCACGTGCGCAAAACCACCGAACAACTCACTCTTCTGCTGGCGGAACCCGATGTGTTTCCCATTGAAGTGCCCGTGGCACGATTGCGCGACAGTGCGGCGGCTGAACCTGACATCATTAACGCAGTCTTGGCGGCGGTGGATCAGGCGATCGCCAGTGAGAAAACCCCCGTCATCTTTACCAGTCGTCAGGAACTCACCTTCGCGGATGCGGCGACACGGTTAGCCTTTGGGCAGCGAGTCTCGGAAGTGCTGATGGCGATCGTCCAGCAGTTGCCCGCCGATTTGCGCTATCTGATCAGCAAGGGGGGCATCACCTCCAACGATGTGCTGAGCAAGGGCTTAAACCTAGCCACAGTTCGCCTCTTGGGGCAAGTGATTCCGGGCTGCTCCGTGGTGCGCACAGGGGCTGATCATCCCCGTTTTCCAGAATTACCAGTGGTGCTATTTCCCGGCAATGTCGGCGATCGCGAGGCACTACGCAGGGTCTATCATCGCTTTCAAGGCAATGGCACTGCAGTTTAGGAATTAT